>CASEYC010000100.1 GCA_949292025.1 uncultured Bacteroides sp.
ACACGGCTTTCCAATTCCACGAACCTGTTGTAAGATACCGCATCGGGAAATTCACGGCGCAAGTGTATCTTGATATAGTGAAGGTAATAATGCTTGAAGTTGGCAAATGTCCCGAAATGGAACACTATCAGGATGGTCATTATTTCACCCTCGTAAATAGACGATTCACGGTGCCGACGACGGATACCGGTAGAGGATATAAGTTCGCCTTTGGCTACTTCCGCATCAAATTTCTGACTAAATTCATCCAAAGTACAGAAAATATTCGTAATGTTGTCTTGGGTAATCATATGGCATTATTTCATTAACTTGTTATTTGTCAGATATAAAGTTACGAAAAATACTTGTGATTACCTATCTTTTTTAGAACTTTATTATCCCGAACTCACGTAATTGAGAATGTCTTTCGACATCTCTTCCCTCGCCACTTGCCTTTCAGCTTCCTGCGCGATGGCTTTCGGACCGTTCACCGCTCCCACGGCTGCGGCAAGAAGTCCGCTTTTGATAAAATCACGTCTGTCCATTACCTTAGATAATTCACTATTTCCCCATCACATTCCTAACCCAGTTTTGAACTGCATTCCGGCTGACCCTGTTCAGCAGCTTGCCGTCCTGCCATTCCAAATCGGGATAGGTTTTTCTCAACTCTTTTACGCTATTACTTATCCCGCTTCCGCCGGAGGTGGCAAACGGCACGAACGTTTTGCCTTTCAGGTCGTGGCTCTCAATGAACGTGTTGATGATTCGCGGAGCCAAGTCCCACCAAATGGGATATCCGATGAAAATCACATCATGGGCAGCGACATCCAGCTTCGTGTCTTTCAATGCCGGACGTGCCTGCGGATTGTTCATTTCCACCGAACTGCGCGATTGTTTGTCGTTCCAATCAAGGTCATCGGAGGTGTAGGCTTGTTGCGGAACAATCTCGTACAAGGTGCCGCCCGTGACCTCCGCAATCGTCCGGGCTGCTTTGGCGGTCGTGCCGGTGGCGGAAAAATACACGACCAACGGTTTGTTTTCGGTTTGCATATTCTTTTCTCCTTTGTTTTGGGCGCAGGCGGCAAAGCTCATGGTCATTACCGCTGCCAATGTCAAAATAATCTTGTTCATAAATCGGTTGTTTTATTTTTATCTGATGCAAAGTTACACCGGAACAAGGAGGAATACTGTAACCAAAAGTGGGGGAAGTGTACCATTTTTACTGAAATTGCAGTCAGTGTAAGTTATTATCCGTTTGATACCTTCCTACGATAGTACTACCGTTGAACATCGATAGTACTACCGTTGAACGTCGATAGTACTATCGTTGAGCGTTGATAGTACTATCATCATTTAATCTGCTTTCCGCTTCGCGCAGACCCCCGTTATTATTTGTCCAATTCTTCACGTTGCTTTTTTGGTGAGCGAAGCCACCGATGCCATAGAACAAGAACATACCAATGACTGATTGCCCGATGTAGTTCGTCAATGCCATCCCTCCCGGAGCAGCCAGCCATTTTCATATACTTCCTTCTTTCCATTTCAGATAGAGGAGGCACAGGCCTGCGGCATACGCTAAGCCGAGCGGATAGACGCTGATGAAATAAGTCCCTTGTTTAAGGAACTGGAATACTGCCCAATTTGCCATCTACAAAGATATACAACAGGTAACGGGTAATCGTGTCTGCCATAGCCGTAGGCATAGCTGCCACCGCTTCCGGCGAAAGAAACGTGTAAAGGGAAAACTCCGGGAAGTTTGCCATACAGATGCCTAATAGGGCAAAGCCGCGCAGGGCATCGAGGATAACATACCGCTCGGAAGTCTTTACGGGGGAAATATCATTTGTACTAAGCATAGTTCTTGTCTTTTCTATTAACCAACATGACGCTGACCAATATGACAACCAATCCCGCCAGTTGAATCATTGTTATTTCTTCGCCTCCAATCCCGCCGATAATGACAGCTACAACTGGATTGACGTAGGCATGGGTGGCGACTTCCGTTGCCGGACGCACTTTCAGCAACCATACGTATGCGGAATAGGCAAGCAGCGATCCGAACACAATCAGATAAAACAGCGCCCACCAAGCCGTGCCGGATGTTTCCGAAAGGTTTGTTGCAGACCATTCTCCCGACAACCCGAAACAAATCCAAAACATCAGACTGGCGAACAACATCTGCCATGCCGAGCCTGCAAAGCCGTTCACTTCTTCTACGGTTGACGAGCGGTATTTAGCATAAAGCGTACCCAGCGACCACGAGATGCAGCCTGCTATCAGAATCAGTATGCCATATTCGCCATGCCGACCTAATGCGCTTTCTCCGTCCAACTGCTCCATATAGAGCATGGTCACTCCTGTAAATCCCAACAACAATCCCACAAACGTGGACGGATGGCGGAAGTTCCGCCGCCACATTGGCACATCAAACAAGGTAATCCAGATGGCTGTGGAGGAAGCGACAATCGCGACCAGACTGCTGTTTATATAACGCTGCGCCAACATAATGACCGCCATATCCACAAAAAGCAACACAATGCCGCTAATTGCGGAACGGCGAACAAGAGCGGGGCGGAACACTTTTTCTCCACGGATATGGCACAACAAAAGCAGCACCGCCCCGGCCACGCTGAAACGCAAGGCACCGAGCAGAAAAGTCGGGAGACCTTCCAATGCCACGCCTATGAAATAATAGGTAGAACCCCATACCACATATATCAGGAAATAAGCAATGGCAACAGCGTATCTGTCGGCAGCTATTTTCATCTCATTTGCCGCGTTCCTGAATCATACAATCGGCAGGAGCCTTGATATTCTCATCCATGGTGACAGAGCCGATGGAATCTGCCACAATTCTCCCGGACATGGGATTCTTGATCTTGGTGATGCCACCTCTGATGTCGGCATCCAGCGTGGAATATTCAAACGCCCGGTCGCAGGCAGTATCGAATGTGCAGTTCTCCAAAATCAAGTCGTGCGCATAGCAGAGGGGTTGTTCGCCCGTGATATGACAGTTCACAAGGCGCAGGTTCTTCGAGTGCCAGCCAAGATATTCCCCATTCAGTTCGGAATCATAGATGGTCACATTCTCCACTTCCCAAAAGGCATCCTTGGTCGTGATTTTCGCATGGTGTATTTCCACATTCTTCACGTATTGGAAAACATATTTGCTATCGCTTTCCAGTCCGTCCACATAGATGTCGTTGCTGAACATGAACGGATAAGTGCCGCCGTGCAGTTTGAGGTTCTTCACTTGGATGCGGTTGCATCTCCAGAACACTTCGTCCGCATCGTTCATTTCGACATTCTCAATGTCAATGTTGTTCATCTCACGGAACATCTTAGGCGCGTCGATTACCGTATCCGTCATTTTCAAATGGTCGGAGTACCAAAGTGCGGAACGCCCTCCTACGGCAAAATAGCAGTTCTGAATGGTAAAGCCATGCACGTGCCAAAAGGGATAGTTTCCCTCAAAGCGGCAGTTGGTGGCTACAATATTACTGCATTCTTTAATGGCCGACTCTCCTGCAAGTATGGTCACGTTGTCCAAGTGGAGGTCGTGCGAGGCAAACAACGGGCGTTCACCTCCAAATTCTTTGTTGCTAATCAGTTGCATAATCTATCGTCTTTATATTTAAGATGATGCAAAAGTAGCCACTACATTTATATTAGCAGATACCCGGATAACGGATAGATGTACCTCAAACACAGATTTAGTTTGACTTATTATGGCATTGAATATCAACAAAGTATATATAATACGGGAAAAGATACCTGAATTACGCCTTTTACGCTATGGCATTTTAGAGATATTGGATAAAAGCGTATATTTGCCGTTGAATATTAAGACATTTACAAGTATGGAAATAATAAAAGCAGATACCATAGAACAATACAACCGTTTCTTCGGATTCCAAACCAAACATCCGTTGGTAGGCATTGTGCATTTCGACCGCTCGGAAAACCAGCCGACGCACAAGATGACGTTCGGCTTTTATGCACTCTTTTTGAAAAAGACGGTGGGATGTACTATCAATTATGGTAAGACGAAGTATGATTTCGATGATGAAACGGTGGTATGCTTTGCGCCGGGGCAGACTGTAGGCATTCACCGTATTGAGGATGGTCCCGTGCCGGAAGCCGACGCCTTGCTGTTTCATCCTGACTTCCTGCACCGTACGCCATTGTCCCAAAAGATAAAGCAATATACCTTTTTCTCGTATGCGTCCAACGAGGCTTTGCACCTGTCCGTGGACGAGCGGTTGATTGTGCAGGACTACATGAACAAAATTGCCCACGAATTGGAGCATCCCATTGACAAGTTTTCCAAACCGCTGATTATCTCCAACATCGAAGTGCTGCTTAATTATTGCATGCGCTTTTACGAACGCCAGTTCATCACCCGTGAAGAATTGAACAACGATGTGCTTGTACGTTTCGAGAAATTATTGGATGAATACTGGGATTCGGGTATGGCCAAACGCCAAGGATTGCCCACTGTGAAGTATTTTGCAGATAAGATATGCCTGTCACCCAATTATTTTGGGGATTTGGTCAAATCCGAAACGGGTAAAACGGCAAGGGAACATATCCACCTTAAAATCATCGGAATGGCTAAGAATGCCTTGCTTGAACCAGATGCAAGCATGAAGCAGATTGCCGACATGCTTGGCTTCCAATACCCGCAACACTTCCTGCGTTTCTTCAAGAAAGAAGTTGGGTGTACGCCGAAGGAATACCGTACTCAAAACAACTAAAGCTTTTTCCGCTGAAACCACAAACGTTTCACTAAGTTCTGTTCGCTATGATACTTGGAGTACGCCAAAGCCTTCCTGCGGCATTTCCACTCCGCTGTGTAATCGGATGGTTTGCATATTCTTTTCTCCTTTGTTTTGGGCACAGGCGGCAAAGCTCATGGTCATTACCGCCGCCAATGTCAACATAATCTTGTTCATAAATCGGTTATTCTATTTTTATCTGATGCAAAGTTACACCGAAACAAGGAGAAATACTGTAACCCTAAGTGGGGGAAGTGTACCATTTTTACTAAAATTGCAGCCAGTGTCAGTTATTATCCGTTTGATACCTTCCCACGATAGTACTATCGTTGAGCATTGATAGTACTACCGTTAAACGTCGATAGTACTATCGTTGACCGTCGATAGAGCTATCGTTTTAAGGGTACTGAAGTTGACAAGTTGACGGGTTGACAAGTTACTTATAACCCCATGGGGAAAAATAAAAATGATGAAAATCCAAAATCTGAAATCTGCATCATTTTTTATTTCCCTATATAAGTATTCGATTAGAACTTGTCAACCCGTCAACTTGTCAACTTGCCCAGAAAAGAAACACTTACTTGCGGAAAGGCGGCTTCACGACCTGTGCCTTCAGCTTGCGCCCGCGCATATCTATACAGATTTCGGTGCCCGGCTTGGCATATTCCGACTTGACATAACCCATGCCGATGCCTATCTTGCGCATGGGCGACATGGTGCCTGAAGTCACCGAGCCGATAGGTTCGCCTTCGGCATTATACAACTGGTAGCCGTGACGGGGAATGCCGCGGTCTATCATTTCAAAGCCTACCAACTTGCGGGTCACGCCTTCCTTCTTCTGCTTCTCCAGTTGGAGACGGTTGATGAAATCCTTGCCTTCCACGAATTTGGTAATCCAACCCAAACCGGCCTCGATGGGCGAGGTGGTATCGTCCAAATCGTTGCCATACAGGCAGAAGCCCATCTCCAGGCGGAGCGTGTCGCGCGCGCCCAATCCGACAGGCTTGATGCCAAACTCTGCACCGGCCTCGAAGACGGCATCCCAAATCTTCATGGCCGCTTCCGGATAGAAATAAAGCTCAAAGCCACCGGCACCGGTATAACCGGTATTGGAAATGATCACATCCGGCTCGCCGGCAAACTCGCCATGCGTGAAGTGATAGTAAGGAATGGCGGACAAATCTATGGGGGTCAGTTTCTGTAGAGCCTGGATAGCCTTGGGACCTTGCACAGCCAACTGCGCCATGCGGTCAGAGGCGTTTTCCAGCTCGGCTCCTTCCGTGTTGTGCGAGACACACCAGTTCCAGTCCTTCTCTATGTTGGCGGCATTGACCACCAGGAGGTACTTTTCGGATTCATACTGATAGACGAGCAGGTCGTCCACGATGCCTCCCGTTTCGTTGGGGAAACACGTGTACTGCACCTTGCCGGGCACCAAGGCCGACACGTCATTGGAAGTGACCTTTTGCAGGAAAGGCAACGCTTTCGGGCCTTTCACCCAAAACTCGCCCATGTGGGACACATCGAATACGCCCACGGCTTGGCATACGGTCAAGTGTTCATCTATGATGCCGGAATATTCAATAGGCATATTGTAGCCGGCAAACTCGTGCATCTTTGCGCCCAAGGCAATATGCTTTTCAGTAAACGGAGTTGTCTTCATGATAATATATCTTTTGGGTAAATAATCTGCTATTTATGGGCAGCCGCCAGTTCTGCAATCTTGACGATGACATTCATGGCCTTCTCCATGCTCTGTATGGGCACAAATTCATACCGTCCGTGGAAATTCAGTCCTCCGGCAAAGATGTTGGGGCAAGGCAATCCCTTGAACGACAACTGTGCCCCGTCCGTTCCTCCGCGGATGGCCCGCACATGCGGTTCGACTCCCGCTTCCTTCATGGCTGCAAAGGCTATGTCAATGACGTGCATCACCGGCTCTATCTGCTCGCGCATGTTGTAGTACTGGTCATGCAATTCCAACACGACGGTACCCTCGCCATACTCGGCGTTGAGGAAGTCCGCCAGGCGCTGCATGGTGGCCTTGCGCTCCTCGAAGCGGGCACGGTCATGGTCGCGGATGATATAAGAAACATTGGTTTGCTCCACATCCCCGTTCACCCCGATCAGGTGATAGAAGCCTTCGTAGCCCTCCGTGTGTTCGGGCGTCTCGCTATCCGGCAAGAGAGCCATGAAGCGGTTGGCCACACGGATGGAGTTAATCATCTTGTTCTTGGCATAACCCGGATGCACGTTGCGTCCCTTGAAGGTCAGCTTGGCCGAAGCGGCATTGAAATTCTCGAACTCCAACTCCCCTACTTCACCGCCATCCATGGTGTATGCCCAATCGCAACCGAACTTCTCCACATCGAACTTGTGCGCGCCCAATCCGATTTCTTCATCGGGATTGAAACCGATGCGTATCTTGCCGTGCTTGATTTCCGGATGCTGCTGCAGGTAAACGATGGCAGAAACAATCTCGGCAATACCAGCCTTGTCGTCCGCGCCCAGCAGGGTCTTCCCGTCGGTCACAATCAAATCCTCGCCCTTGTGCTCCAGCAATTCGGGAAACTGGGCGGGAGAAAGCACGATGTTCTCTTCCGCACAGAGCACAATGTCCTTTCCGTCATAGTCCTCCACGATGCGGGGGGCTACATCCTTCCCGCTCATGTCCGGGCTGGTGTCCATGTGGGCGATGAACCCCACCACAGGCGTCGCCTCGTCCGTATTGGCCGGAAGCGTGGCGTAAAGATAGCCGCTATCGTCCAAGGACACCTCTTGCAAGCCCAAGGACTCCAATTCCTCTTTCAAGTATTTTGCAAACACCATTTGCCCCGGTGTGCTGGGGGTCACATTCGTTTCCTCGCTTGATTGCGTATCGAAACTGACGTACTTCAAAAATCGTTCTATCAGTGTCATATATGCTAAATGATAATTTCCATTTTCCGCTGTAAAATTAAGAAAAGGGGCGCGAATCGCCAAGCAATCCACGCCCCTTTTCACGTATATTTTCATCATTTTGTCATCAGAAGCACCCCGTACCGTCGAAACAATGCGTGCAGAGCTTGCACTTGGGCAAGCCGATGGATTCCACCAAGGTCTCCAGCGTATTGAATTTCAGGGAGTTCAAGCCAAAACGCCCGCGGATGATTTCCACCAGTTTCTGATACTCGGGCGAACCGGTCGTGGCATATTTCTCCAGGTTCTTGTTCTCGTCGCCTTCCAGCTCCTTGATGATGCGGCGGGTTATCAGTTCAAGGTTGCTGCGCGATGCGGTGAAACCGATGAACGGACAAGCATAAATCAGCGGAGGACACGCGATGCGGATATGCACCTCCTTGGCGCCGCAATCGAAAAGGACTTTTACATTGTCGTGCAACTGGGTGCCACGCACAATCGAGTCATCGCAAAACAACACCCGCCTGTCGCGCAACATGGCCTGGTTGGGTATCAGTTTCATCTTGGCCACCAAATTGCGCAGTTCCTGACGGCTGGGCGTGAAGCTGCGCGGCCAGGTGGGCGTATATTTGGCTATGGCGCGATGATAGGGCACCCCTTTGCCTTCGGCATACCCCAATGCCATGCCCACGCCCGAATCGGGTATGCCGCAGGCGCAATCCACCTCCGATTCATCGGTCTGCCCCATCTTCAAGCCGGAAAGGAAACGGACTTCCTCCACGTTGCGGCCTTCGTAGCAGGAGGTGGGGAAGCCATAATACACCCACAAGAAAGAACAAATCTGCATCTTGTCGTTCGGCTTGCGCATCTGCTCGATGCCCTCTGCCCGCAAGCGCACGATTTCGCCCGGACCCAGGTAGCTGTCTATCTGATAATCCAAGTTGGGGAAACTGCTCGACTCGCTGCTTACGGCGTAAGCTCCCTCCTTGCGCCCTATTACTATAGGTGTACGTCCCCACTTGTCGCGGGCGGCAATGATGCCGTCCTCCGTCAGCAACAGCATGGAGCATGACCCCTTGATGCGGTTGTAGACATTTTCGATGCCTTCCACGAAAGTCTTGCCTTGGATGATGAGCAGGGCGATAAGTTCGGTTTGGTTGGTCTTGCCGGAGCTCAACTCGGCGAAGTGCATGTTTTGAGCAAGCAATTCTTCCTCCAGCTCCTGGATGTTCTGAATCTTGGCTACGGTCACGATGGCGAAACGCCCAAGGTGGGAATTGATGATGATGGGCTGCGCGTCGGTGTCGCTGATGATGCCTATGCCGGAGTTGCCGGAAAACTTGTCCAATTCGTCTTCAAATTTCGTCCGGAAATACGTGCTTTCCAAGTTATGGATGGAGCGTGTAAATTGTTTCTTCTCTGCATCATACGTGGCCATGCCTCCGCGTCGGGTTCCCAAGTGCGAGTTATAATCTGTGCCATAAAACAAGTCGGTCACACATTGCGTCTTGGCTATTGTACCAAAAAAGCCTCCCATAAACTATGTATTTTAATTTAGCATTTATGCGCGCAAAGGTACAAAAAAATCGGCTGCATCCGATAAACAGGGCGAAGTTTTCTTTTTCATCCCCTCGAAATAGAGGCCCCAAAAGAAGCCGCCCCGCCAGCAGAAACCTGCCTCCGGAAACGGCTCCTAAAACTAACACCTGCATGAAAACTACAACTTTTTACCTTGTAGCTTAACATAAGCATACAAAGATACAAATCTTTATCCATCCCACCAATTATGGCGGATTTTCTTATCTATCTTGAAGAATAATTTGCTTACCTTTGCACGATTTTAGTATTATTTCACCCCATTATGGCCAAAACTTTGCTTTTCATTTTCCTGGGAGGCGGCGCGGGTAGCCTGCTGCGCTATGGCGTCCAACTGATGTTGCACCAACGCATCACGCCCTTCCTTTTCCCGTGGGCAACGCTCAGCGTCAACATCCTGGGCAGTTTCTGCATCGGCCTGTTCTATGCCTGGACGGCCCGCTTCAACCTCTCGGACGATACCCGCCTGTTGCTCACCACGGGGCTTTGCGGAGGCTTCACCACTTTCTCCACCTTCAGCCACGAGGGAATGACGATGCTCAGGCAAGGCTTCTACGGCACCTTCTTCCTCTACATCACGCTGAGCCTCCTGTTGGGCGTAGGGGCCGCCTTTGCCGGAGGCTGGGCAGGGACGTTTTTTGCTGAAAGCGACTGATTGGGCTTTTGCAGGACTATCCACGGTCAGCGTATACAAACATAGAAACTTTTCTACATAAAACCACAACAGTAATAAGTCTGTCAATCTTTTCCATACAGTTGTATCTCTTCCCTTTTCTACATCAAACCACAACGGTTGGCAATGGGTTAACAAACAAGGACAGGTTGTATCTCTTTCCTTTTCTACATCAAACCACAACCAGTATTTGGCCAGCGAGAGGGTTCGCTGGGTTGTATCTCTTTCCTTTTCTACATCAAACCACAACTTGTGATTGACTTTCAGTATTATAATCTGAGTTGTATATCTTTCCTTTTCTACATCAAACCACAACCCTGTTTATGCAAACGAGATTGGTGCTTAGTTGTATATCTTTCCTTTTCTACATCAAACCACAACCGCTCGTATGGCGAATTTCACCGTTGCCGGGTTGTATATCTTTCCTTTTCTACATCAAACCACAACCTGTTCTTGTTCCTGATTATTACACCTGTGGTTGTATATCTTTCCTTTTCTACATCAAACCACAACCGAGCCGTCCTTGATTTGCACGTACGGGAAGTTGTATATCTTTCCTTTTCTACATCAAACCACAACTCCAGCGTGGCCAGTTCCTGCGCCCGCTGGGTTGTATATCTTTCCTTTTCTACATCAAACCACAACTCCAGCTTCCCACTATCGAACGGGCTGTCAGTTGTATATCTTTCCTTTTCTACATCAAACCACAACTGTGTCTACGGCCACGTTGACGGCCTGCCAGGTTGTATATCTTTCCTTTTCTACATCAAACCACAACTTTTATTATTCATATAAGACAAGACAATGGTTGTATATCTTTCCTTTTCTACATCAAACCACAACTCAGCTCGCTGACTTCCTTTTTGAAGTCGCTGTTGTATATCTTTCCTTTTCTACATCAAACCACAACTTCAGCCGTTTCCTTGTCGTGGCAGATGAAGTTGTATATCTTTCCTTTTCTACATCAAACCACAACCGACGAGGCGACCAATGCCTTGGATGCCAAGTTGTATATCTTTCCTTTTCTACATCAAACCACAACCTTGTGTCTAATTTTGTCGGAGGTCTTCTCAGTTGTATATCTTTCCTTTTCTACATCAAACCACAACTTAACTTTTTCTTTTGTAGTTTCGTTACTGTTGTATATCTTTCCTTTTCTACATCAAACCACAACTTATGGCACGGTTCAAGTTCTCGTCAGGCTGTTGTATATCTTTCCTTTTCTACATCAAACCACAACTGTCCGGGGTGTCGCTTGCTTCCGTACCATGTTGTATATCTTTCCTTTTCTACATCAAACCACAACTTTGTTGTTGGGTTGATTGAAATCACCGGTGTTGTATATCTTTCCTTTTCTACATCAAACCACAACAGTATTTAATCATTTTGGGAATTACCTCTTGTTGTATATCTTTCCTTTTCTACATCAAACCACAACTAGAGGCGGGCGGCGTTGACGAGGCTGAAGGTTGTATATCTTTCCTTTTCTACATCAAACCACAACGTGTTGCCATACATTGGGTAAACAATGGGTGTTGTATATCTTTCCTTTTCTACATCAAACCACAACTATTACAAAACAACTTGCTGAATAACAAATGTTGTATATCTTTCCTTTTCTACATCAAACCACAACGTGAACCTTCTAAGTAACTATAATAAAGTATTATACACACACTTTTAATAACACGAAGTAGCTATGCTGATGCAGAAAGCCTAACAAAAGTACTAAAAAAATTCCAGTTGGATGGGCGCTTTTATCTCTTTTTTTGCCGCTTTGCCAAAGATTGTTTCAATTTCCCCATATTGTTTGTCCGTTACTGCAAGCATACTTATCTTACCAGTAATGGGCATTGCTATCTTTACGCGTTTTTTATGTACAACAAGGCTTTCGTATGAAGCGCAATGGCGGATATATACAGAAAACTGCATCATTACAAATCCGTCCTTCAACAAATCCTTTCTAAAGTCGGAAGCAATCTTCCGCTCCCGTTTGGTCGTTACAGGTAAGTCAAAGAACACAAACAGCCACATGATACGATAAGCATTCAAACGACATTCACTCATACAAACGAAGGATAAATGATGCTTTCTTTTTTATCTTTCAATGCCCGGACAAGCGAAGCAGTCGTCATAGATAGAGCAACTTGAAGAGGGCGTATTTGGCCTTTCATCTTTACATCCGCAAAAAGTACCCTCACAAGTGACTGTTTGGTCTCTTTGTCCAAACAAGCCGCCGGCGAACACTCGAAAATCCTATATACTGCATAATCAACAAACGGACGATAAGGCTCCATAACATCATCGGCCAGTGGGAACGCATTGTAACGATTACGGTGAAACAAGCCAAAAGCCGGGAATAGTCCGGAACCCAATAAAGCACGAGCCACGGCAGCACGAAGGATGGCATATCCATAGTTCAACAAGGAATTGGGAGCCTCACCGTTGCGATCACGACTGAATGGCTGCCCATACATTTGTTGCCAATAGATTTTAGCGGCCAACCCCTCACGGTTTCCACTATCGCCCGAAAGCACATTCATATAATATGGCTTCAAGACCTTGCCGTCACGACCTAACAGATCGAGTAACGCTGCCTGATTCCGTATCTTATACTCTATGATTTCTTTCCATATTCTCTTTTTTGTCGGTAAAGAAGTCTCTATCTGGAATCTATACACTTCTTGCTGAATAGCGTTTGATTCCAACGGCATCAGCATTGTATTGGGCATGCATTGAGCATTACAGAATATTACGGCAACATTATTGTCAGCCAAGGCATTCAGCAATGGAATCGTGAAATGCACCATTTGGTTTTCCACGATTACAACACCCACATCTTCTATCGGTCTTGTTATAACCTCTTCAACGTCTTTATACCGTATTTCTATTTGGTTATATTTCAAGGACAGCGATACTGGAGTCGTAAAAAACAAGGTTTGCTTTATCATCGGTTCTTGAATTTAATTTTTCCCAAGTCATCCATTTCAAAATCATAGCCTTGCACCAAAGCCTTAAATTGAGTGTGAAGCAAGGTAATACCCGCTCTCGTGGTTTCACCATTTTTAAAAGCCCCATTCTTGAAGGAAACATCGCTGGAAGGACGTGCCTCTTGATGAAACAACAAAGAAAGTTTACCGTAATTACCACCTGTTACCTCCATAGAAGACATTCCTGTTATTTTATAAAGCCGCTTGCACAATTCGGCCTCGTCAAGTTCATATATCTCTTCTGGAGTCTCTTCATACAACAATACCATCGTTCCGATTTTGAGTTTCCATCTTAACGGATAGCCATTTTTACTTTCTGTAGGCAATATATCGACACCTTGTGCCGAAACGTCGCTATTATAGTAGTCTACAGCATCCAAGCGGTTGATAAGTTCGAAGTCTCGCTTTTCCTTACCATTCTTGTTTTTACCCACATAAATGCCCATCATATAATTTGAATCGTTGGCCACATGGAATTTACGTTTGTATTCTTTGGGCGAAAGGTCACGCTGCAAACGGATGTCCAGCGGACGCTTGATTAGCGGAGCATAGACTCTTACTTTACGAATAGCGACCTTCTTGTCCTTACTCATCCAAATAACAGCTTCTACAGCTTTTTTCAAACTCCCATATTCCTTTATGGCCGCTTTCACTTTCTCACGCACAACATCATCCACAATATTACACACATTTCTTTCATCCAATTGGTCCAAAGGCTTACGAACTACGTATCTGATTTCTCCGTCACGTTCTATGGCTCCATAATAGGTATCCTGATGCAGGGAGCCACGAGCCGTGTCACCTTGCATATATTGACCGGTGATTTTCCCAGCCTTACGCACTTTCTTACGAGTTTGTTTACCCAGATTATCAGCAGTGTAATGGCTAATGAGCAATGTTTCATCAAGGTGTTTCATATCCTCCGTAAACGTGTTCCATGGTTTGGGGAATTCTGCACGTCGATTGTCCATCCCCCATTCCCAACGTTCTTCGTCATGATAATATTGGGCCAATCTGTCATACTCAGCTTTACCGATACATGCAATGGTAATGGCGTCTATCACATGATGGCAATGATTCACACGCTGTTTTTTTTCATACTCCTGCTGGATTCCCCATATCTTTCGAAAGTCCGAAGTTACAATGCCTTTGATGACATAGACATTCTTAAATACAGATTTCAGGTAAGAGCGTGCATATTTTGAAATGACACTTATATCCACCCCCTGACGGCGGGAAAAGCCCTCAGGGACCTCGGTCATGGTAAAACGGTCATATTTTCCTTTCCAATAGTCGCGCTCCAACATGAGGCGATGACGTTTCTGAATCATACGGTCTTTTACGTCCTTGTCACTGATGCCCCGTGTATTAATCTTGCGTATTTCTTTACCCAGTTTCTCGATTGTTTCTTTCCAACCGGCTATCCGTTCCATAATCTGTTCATGATTGGCCAATTGTGACGGAAGCTGCGTCCGTTTGATTTCACGGTTATAACGGCTATTGCAGATTGTCAAGTTCATATCTGTGGAATCGCCACCCGCACTTCGTGGAATGGTATGTTCTATGTCATATTTATTGGCATCAAAAAGGTCTGCGAGCTTTATGGTTTCCCCTGTATAGAGACACTGATGATTCTGTTCTTCCCAGAGCAAATATTTGAGCACATCCGTCGATGATGGTTCATAAATGTTTCCAAGGTGCTCCCTAATTCTTTCCGCGGCCTTTTTGCGTTGTTTGTTTCGTTCATTCTGCCACTGACGTATTGCCGCACGCTTGTTTGAATCGTTGAGTTCACGCGCAAACTCAATGCGTATGGTCGTGTTCTCATCAATCTTCCCTTCTTTTAACAACGCATTGACAATGTGTCGAAGACGGAACAACGAATGCATCGCCATCGGATTGCGCGTACTGCTGGTTCGGGGCGAACCTAATTGATAATAACCTTCGGCGGCCTGTTGGCGCACCTTGGGAAAAGTTTCTATCATTGACGGGTGGTAAAGTTTCTTCAGTTTACATTCCTCCTTCTCGCTGAGGTTGTACTTATAGGCAATGTATCGTTTCACGTACTCTTCCTGGGTACGGATAGCGGACATGGAAGGGTCGTAATCGTAAAACGCATTCACAATATCATCCGCCTCCTCACGCGGCAACATAGGTAGCAAGGCATTTTTATCCACCTTACAAGAAATTATGCTGGAAAGATTGGCCAAGAATACGGCATGGGAATAAATCATACCATACTCCTTCATATAAGGAAGAATCTTTCTGATGGCTTTCAAGGAAAGCGATGCATACCCCAATGGCAGATGTATCTTGCTGAATAAACAAGCATGTTCCTCGTCCATCTGCAACTTCTCCCGGGCAAACTCCTTCAATTTGTCTTCGCTATCAAAAAAGAACAATACATGCCAAATGTCGTTCATAATTTCATAACGTTTTTCCCAACTCCACGTGTATAGACTTCACAAGCCCTTTCCAACCATTCATCTATCCGAACTTTTACATCAAATGCTTCTGACAATTGGGCGATAACCGGACAAGTGCTGACCGATGTATCCATATAATAGTTGAAACGGTACGCACACTCTGCCCGGTCTTTGTAATAGCAGTAATTTTTCTTTCCGCTTGAAAGTTTCTTCGCTATATCCTCAAACTTAAATTCTTTCTTTGATTTTCTTAGGAACAAAGGAATGATGGTCTGTTTTTCAATCTCAGACAATGTCCTCAATTCATTGTCACCGGGACCTTGCATTTTGATGTTGTTGATGAAAGCATACATACGGTACTGCTCATACAATGGATGAGATATCGGACACCTTGACTTGGAAGGTTCATAAACACATTTCCCCACTGTGTGTTTTTGCGACTTCAGGGGTCGTTGCGTGATAATTATTTGGCGAAGTTCCTGGGTCAGTTCTTCAGACAAGTCTTGTTTCCTACAGATGGCAAGCAGCTCTTTTTCACAGTCCATCCGACTGGTGTAATGAGTTCGTATTTTTTCACCATTCTGATATAACCGATAGAAGTATTCTCCCAAATACTCAGTTTCACAATCCCGCATGGATTGAGCCAATGCTTCTATATCTTGTTTGACTTTTCCATCGCTTTCCTTTGTATTCTCTTTACGGTTACTTAAGAAACCACGCCTTTGATTCAGGTGATAAAGGGCACGGCCAACAATATAACGATTCTTCGGAAGCGTAAGATCCAATTTCTCGGTAAGGCAGAGATGCCGGAAATAATAAGGATTGCCCCCTGTATTATCGTCAGTGCGCTGCCAAGCCATAAACGCCTCGTTCAGAGGATACTGCTTCAACGAACGCCATTGTTTGAGTTCCTCCACAGACAACGGAGGACACAATTGGTATTTGATGAGCATCTTAAGCAAACCTATTTTTCGCACTTTCCTGCGCCAATAGCCGACGCGCTGATGCTTATATCCGGTACGTTCAGATGCTTTTGACGATTCTATACCTTTTTCGACTTTTACACCTTCCTGAAAAATGTTTCCACCCCTATCTATCAAGGCATATCTGTTTTCCGATACTTCATCGTCATAATCAACGATAGCCCATCCTGTACTATTTGTGCCGGTATCTATACCTAAAATTCGTTTTTTCATTATGGCATTATGGTTTAAAGATTAAATATTCTAATTATCGCTTGCAAATATAAGAAAAAGGATTTACCTTTGCAACATAAGATTTTCTACATCTTATCACAATAAGGCCTTCGGGCCGAAGGGTAAAGCCTATACTCCCGCTTCGGTGGGAGTTTTTTATTTGTATGGGTCAACGATACGACTTCCCACTTGATCTATAAAACATATACTTTTTCTACCTCAAAAGTACATATACAAAGAAACGTGGAGCCAGCCTGTCACTCGTTCCACACTATAAAGGCCTTCGCATTGCCCGGTAACAAAAATCTATTAAAAAACGTATTTGTTTCCAATTTCTTTTCTATAATGATGTTGTAAAACACAAAAAGATGCCCATACCTATTTGGAATTAAGTAAGTCATCTAATTCTGTTCACTTAGTCCCCTTATTCTAAAATATTACAAGAATATCCATTCAAGGTAGATATGATACCATTGCAGAGTACAAAAACTCTCTTTCAAGTCTCTTTCAGGTCTCTTTCAAGTCTCTTTCAGGTCTCTTTCCCAAAGAGACCTGCATGGGGTGAACAAGGGAAACGCATAGGGATTGAAATGGACGAATGACGGACATCAAGAAGCATCGCAGAGACGAAATAAAGTGATGATATTTGTAAGGTGGAGCAATGGTCTTGTTAGTAACAGGTACAGCTAAGCAAAGACGCAAGCACTGCGAAACAAAGGCACTGCCTTGGCAGAACAAAAGCGGCCGCTCCGCGAAACATTGTCAACAGCCCTCCAAGACGCCTTCCTTGCGTTTCATCTCGACCAGCACCCCGCAAGTCAAGGGGATGGCCAGCAGGAAGGTCAGCATGTCCGCCACCGCCTGGCACATCTCCACGCCCTGCAAACCGAAGAAATGGGGCAGGATGAAGATGAGGGGCACGAAGAACAATCCTTGGCGGGCAGAGGAAAGGATGGTGGCGCGAACAGGCTTACGGATGGTCTGCAACATCATGTTGCTGATGATAATCCATGCCCCGAAAGGATAGGTCACCAACTGCCAGCGCAGAGCCGCCGCCCCAGTGTCTATCACCGCGGCATCGCCCTTGCGGAACAACTCCACAATCTCTTCGGCATACCCGAAACCTGCCACGGCACACAAGAGCAGGAAGATGAATCCCACCTTGACACAAAACCAGAAGCCCTGGCGAACCCGTGCATATAACTTTGCCCCGTAATTGAACCCGCACACCGGCTGGAAGCCTTGCCCGAAGCCGATGAGGAAGGAATTGATGAACATGCCGATGCGCGACACGATGGACATGCCCGCTATGGCCGCATCGCCATACGCGCCTGCCGCCACATTGAGCAGCATAGTGGACAGGCTGGCCAGGCCCTGCCGCGCCAACGAGGGCGTGCCTCCGCCTATGATTTCCTTTATATAAAATAAGGTGGGAGTGAAATTCCTGTAATGGATGCGGATGTTGCCTCCCCGGCGGACCATGAACAGCAACAACACGAAGCTACAGAACTGGCTGATGGCCGTGGCCCACGCCGCGCCCGCTATGCCCATGTCGAACCCGAAAATCAGGATGGGGTCCAGCACCACGTTGATGACCGCCCCGGACACGATGCCCACCATGGCGTAGGCGGCGTTGCCCTGGAAGCGCATCTGGTTGTTCAGCACCAGCGAAGACGCCATGAAGGGAGCGCCCAGCAGGATGACGCCCAGGTATTGCTCCGTATAGGGCAAGATGGTGGGCGTGGAGCCCAGCAGCAAGGAAAGCGGCGTCAGGAACACCAGGCCGAGCGCGGCCAACACCACCCCCATGAGGAAAGCCAGGAAGAAGCCGTTGGCTGCCATCTTCTCCGCACTGGCTATGTCCTGCGCGCCCAACCTGCGGGAAATGTAGTTGCCCGACCCATGCCCGAAGAAGAAGCCCACGGCCTGGATGATGGTCATGAAAGAAAACACCACGCCCACCGCAGCCGTGGACTGCGTGTTGATTTTTCCCACGAAATACGTGTCGGCCATATTGTAGAAGGAAGTCACCAGCATACTGATGATGGTGGGCACGGCCAGCGACATGACGAGCCGGGGCACGGGACGGGTGGTCAGGTGTATATAATTATCCTTGAGGGTATGAGGGTGGTTGAAATGCATGGTTTTCTCTACTTGTCGCGCAAAGATACGCCAATGCCGCCACATTGTCACCAAAAGTGAGAATAAAAAAGGCGAATTAATACAATTTCGCACGGGGATGCCCCTACTCTATCAAAAATCCCGTATCTTTGTCCCCATTGAAAAAATCAAAGCTAAAAATTGAAAATGAAAAAAGCAGTATTGTGCATGATGCTTCTTCTGCTGGGCATCGGCTATACCTTTGCACAAAACAAGGCAGAAATCAAGTTTGACAAGACTACGCACAACTTCGGTACCTTCTCCGAGGAGGACCCTATTGTGACCTGCACCTTCACCTTCACCAACGTGGGCAAGGGGCCGCTCGTCATCCACCAAGCCATCGCCTCGTGCGGATGCACCGTGCCCAAGTACACCCAAGAGCCTATCCTGCCGGGCAAGACGGGCACCGTCACCGTGACCTACAACGGCACCGGACGCTACCCCGGCCACTTCCGCAAATCCATCACCCTGCGCACCAATGCGGAAACCGAGATGATACGCCTCTACATCGAAGGAGAAATGACAGCCAAGTAAGGCGAATAAGCACAAAAAGCATAACCAGACATGAAACAAGAAGAAGAACAAATCACCGGCTTGCCGGAAAACGCCTTCCGCGAACTGAAGCCGGGAGAAGTGTATAACCCGTTGATGAGCCCCGGAAAGACCTACCCGGAGGTGAACCTTTGGTCGGTTCTTTGGGGCATCTGCATGGCGGTGCTCTTTTCCGCCGCAGCGGCTTACCTGGGTTTGAAAGTAGGACAAGTGTTCGAGGCGGCCATCCCCATCGCCATCATTGCCGTGGGCCTCTCCACAGCGGCCAAGCGCAAAAACTCATTGGGCGAGAATGTCATCATCCAGTCCATCGGCGCCTCGTCGGGCGTCATCGTGGCAGGCGCCATCTTCACCCTGCCCGCCCTCTATATCCTGCAGGAGCGTTATCCGGCCGAAGTGACCGTGACTTTCGCCCAAGTGTTCATCAGCTCCCTGCTGGGCGGCATCCTGGGCATCCTCTTCCTCATCCCTTTCCGCAAGTATTTCGTCAGCGACATGCACGGCAAGTATCCCTTCCCCGAAGCCACGGCCACCACGCAGATATTGGTGTCCGGACAGAAAGGGGGCGACCAGGCCAAGCCGCTGCTGACCGCCGGATTGGTGGGCGGCTTGTATGACTTCATCACCGCCACTTTCGGTTTGTGGAATGAGAATTTCACCACCCGCGTCTGCCAGTGGGGCGAACTGCTGGCACACAAAGCCAAGCTCGTGTTCAAAGTCAACACGGGAGCCGCCGTATTGGGCTTAGGTTATATCGTCGGACTGAAATACGCGGCCATCATCTGCTTCGGCTCACTCTTCGTTTGGTGGATACTCATCCCCGGCCTCTCGCTGGTTTGCGGGGACATGGTGCTGAACCAATGGAATCCGGAAGTCACGCAAGCCGTCGGCTCCATGACACCCGAACAGATATTCAACTACTACGCCAAGAGCATCGGCATCGGCGGCATTGCCATGGCGGGCATCCTGGGCATCATCAAGTCGTGGGGCATCATCAAGAGCGCCGTGGGCTTGGCTTCCAAGGAGCTGAAAGGCAAGTCGAACGTGGAGGCACAGACGATTCGCACCCAGCGCGACCTCTCGATGAAGTTCATCGCCATCGGCTCTATCCTTACGCTGATATTGGTGGTGCTTTTCTTCTACTTCGACGTGATGCAGGGCAATGTCTTGCATACGGTGGTGGCTATCCTCCTGGTGGCAGGCATCGCCTTCCTGTTCACCACGGTAGCGGCCAACGCCATTGCCATCGTGGGCACCAACCCGGTGTCCGGCATGACGCTGATGACGCTCATCCTGGCCTCCGTGGTCATGGTGGCCGTGGGCTTGAAAGGCCCTGGCGGCATGGTGGCAGCCTTGGTGATGGGCGGCGTGGTGTGCACGGCCTTGTCCATGGCAGGCGGCTTCATCACCGATTTGAAAATCGGTTATTGGCTGGGCACAACGCCTGACAAGCAGGAAAGTTGGAAATTCCTGGGCACCCTCGTCTCGGCGGCTACCGTGGGCGGCGTGATGATTATCCTGAACAAGACCTACGGCTTCACCAGCGGTGACCTGGCCGCCCCGCAAGCCAACGCCATGGCGGCTGTCATCGAGCCTTTGATGAACGGTGTCGAGGCGCCTTGGCTGCTCTATGGCATCGGCGCCGTGCTGGCTGTCATCCTGAATTTCTGCAACATCCCCGCCCTGGCCTTTGCCTTGGGCATGTTCATCCCGTTGGAGCTGAATATCCCCTTGCTGGTGGGAGGCGCCATCAACTGGTACGTCACCAGCCGCAGCAAAGACACCGGGCTCAACACCCGCCGCGGCGAACGTGGCACGTTGCTGGCTTCCGGTTTCATCGCAGGCGGTGCGCTGATGGGCGTAGTCAGTGCCGGCATGCGCTTCGGCGGCATCAACTGGGTGAACGAAGCTTGGCTGGCCAACACATGGTCGCAAGTGGCAGCCCTCGCGGCATACGCCTTGCTGATTTATTATTTCATCAAATCAGTTTTGAGAATCAAATAAATTATGAACATGAAAGCATTGACATTAACCCTTGCATGGCTTATGAGCACCATGCTGCTTTTCGCCCAAAAACCCGTTGAGATCCCTTTGTGGCCGGACGGCGCACCCAATGACAACGGATTGGAAGGCATTGTCATATTCGACCAGCAGGAACTTGCTCCCCAACCCACAATTACCGTTTATCCGGCTTCCCAACCGAACGGCATGGCCATCATCATGTGTCCGGGAGGCGGCTACTACGGCTTGGCCACGCATCACGAAGGGCATGACATGGCGGCGTGGTTCAACGCACAAGGCATCACCTACGTCGTATTGACCTACCGTATGCCCAACGGACACAAGGAAGTGCCCCTGACCGATGCCGAACAAGCCATCCGCCTCGTGCGCCAACGTGCCAACGAATGGGGTATCAATCCCCGGCAAGTAGGCATCATGGGAGCTTCTGCCGGAGGACACTTGGCAGCCTCTTTAGCCAACCTCTACACCAGCAATGAGACTCGCCCTGACTTCCAGATTCTTTTCTACCCCGTCATTTCCATGAAACCGGGCATCACCCACCAAGGCTCGCACGACAACCTGCTGGGCAAGAACCCGTCGGCCGACTTGGAAGACCAATATTCCTTGGAGAAGCGGGTCACAGACAAGACTCCCCAAACTTTCCTGATGCTCTCCGCCGATGACGAGACGGTCATCCCCCAAAACAGCATCGACTATTTCATGGCCTTGAAGCGCCACCACGTCCCTGCCTCCCTGCATGTCTATCCGACAGGCGGACATGGTTGGGGGTATGGCGACGGCTTCCCCTACAAACGCCAATGGACAGGCGAATTGGAGAAATGGTTACGCGAAGGCCTGCAAAAATAATTCATTTACCAAACCCGAAAGAACAATGAAAAAAAGTAAGAACCTATTTATCGGCATCTTGTGCGCCTGCACCGCAAGCCTCTCGGTTGCCGCACAAGGAATCGCCAATGAGGATGTCATGCTGACCAATGCCATCAAGTACCTCGACACTCCATACGTGGAGCATACTTTGGACTTGGACGGCCCGGAAGAACTCATCTTGAACTGCGACGAGGTGGATTGCACCACGCTCGTGGAGTACGTACTGGCCGAATCGCTCTGCCCGGTGGTCAACGGTGACATTTCCGAAGGCACGTTCGCCCAAAAGCTCCAACTGATTCGCTACCGCGACGGCAAAATCAACGGATATCCCTCGCGCCTGCACTACATCAGCGACTGGATAAACAACGGCGTGCGCAACGGTTTCCTGGAGGACATCACCGCCGAGAAAAGCCAAGACACGCAACAGCTCAACCTGAACTACATGAGCACGCATCCGCAGGACTACAAACAACTGGCCAACTCGCCGGAGGATGTGGCTACCATAAAGCGCATCGAGGAGTCGCTCACCGGGCAAACCGTCCACTACCTGCCCGAAGACAAGGTGCCCTATAACGGACTTCCATGGATAAAGAACGGGGACATCATCGCCATCACCACCAACACGCCGGGCCTGGACATCGCCCACCTGGGCATCGCCTTCTATGCTGACGGCAAGCTGACCCTGATCCATGCCTCTTCGGACAAAGGAAAGGTCGTGGCCTCGACCACCACGCTGGCGCAGATGCTGAAAGACAACAAAAAATGGACGGGCATCCGCGTCCTGCGCATGAAGAAGTAAATCTTTCGACAAGACACAAACAAAGCCTCGCGAAGCAACCGTCTCCGCGAGGCTTTGTCTTTTCCTATCCTGCCATCAGGCACTGAGCAACCCCATCACCGGAAGCTCCCCTCCCTGCATGGCGAAGCAGATGCCGAAACAAACCGCACTCACCACCCAAAGAGCCAGCAACGTCCACTTCAACCCCGTGGACATCGGTTGCCAACTGAAGACTTGCCGGAAGATGGCCCAGACGATGGCAATCAGCGGGATGGCCACCAGCAAAATGCCGGATATGCACATCACAATGGCCGGAAGAGGCGAAGCGGGCAATACCACATCGTACATGGGAAACAGGGAAACCAACGCCGCCCCGCCTCCAATGAGCACGACCACCGCCGCAAACAGCAAACCCACAAACACTAAAGCAAACGCCAACAAGACAGGGCTGCAAATGATGGCAAGGGCCACCAGCGCAAGCTTCAGTATCCAGCCGACAATCGTCACCAAGGCGTCACCCAACCTTTGCAGGAAAGTGCGGGGTTTGCCCGACCTCATATAATCGTTCACCCCATTGCTGACCCGCTCGAAGCCGTCGGTCACCGTCCGTCCGATGTTCTCCACGGTCACAGCCTCGCCACGCATACTCAACTTGTCCGCCGCGGTGCGGGCCAACGGAATGAAAATCCAGCACAAAATATAAGCAGGTATCATAAAGCCCGAGGTGGTCAATAACAACACGAACATGAGCAACCTCAGCAAAGCGGCGTCCACCCCGAAGTAAGCTGCTATCCCGCTGAACACACCGCCCAAAATCTTGTCATCCGGGTCGCGGAAAAGCTTCCGTCGGGGCATGGGAGCAGCTTGTTGCCCTCCGGGATTCGGCGCCGTGCTTTCCGCCTCGTCTTGCTCCATCTCCTCCGGCCTGCCCATACGAGCTATCACCGCCTCCACGTCCGCCAAGGTAATGACCTGCCTGCCCGCCGAGCATCTTTCGATGAACAATTCGGATATGCGCCGTTCGATGTCGTCCACTATCTCGTCCGCCCCGGCCTCCTTTCGGAAGTGGTGCTTCAGGTTGTTCAAATAATTATCCAACAGGCGATAGGCATCATCATCGATATTGAAGACCGTACCACCCAGATTAACCGTCAATGTCTTTTTCATATTCCTTGAATTTTAATGGTTTACATCTTTTCTTGATTTACAGTTCCTTGGTTGCGGAGTTGTTCGACCGTCTCATTCAACTCCCGCCACGAAGTTTCCAATTCGGAGAGGAAAGCCTCGCCCCTCTCGGTCAGCCGATAATACTTGCGGGGTGGCCCTTGTGTGGACTCCACCCATTCGTAGCTCAACAAGTCGTCGTTCTTCAGGCGCGTCAACAACGGATAGAGGGTCCCCTCCACCACGATGAGCCGGGCCTCTTTCAACTTGCGGATAATGTCCGAAGCATACGCCCGCTCCCGGTGCAGCAACAAGAGGATGCAATACTCCAGCATCCCCTTCCGCATCTGCGATTTTACATTATTCACGTCCATATTCTAACCTCCATTGAATACTCTGTTTATCATTACTTATTTGCATGGCACAAATATAGGCATTAGATTAGTACTATGTATTACATAATACTATAAATTGCATTTATTTAACAGAAAATTCCTATGTTTACAGTTCATAAATTACCCCTCAGCTTTTTTTCCGGAAAAACTTGCGAAATATCAAATATTCTTCCTAAATTTGGCAATCCTTTAAGAAAATCACATTTATATATAAATAGAACGTATTATGGAAACATTGAACCTCATCAAGAACGACCCGTGGCTGGAGCCTTTTGCCGACGCCATCAACGGAAGACATCAGCACGCCATCGACAAGGAAAACGAGCTGACCGGGGGCGGAAAGAAGACGTTAGCGGACTTTGCCACCGGGCACCTCTACTTCGGCCTGCACCAGACGAAGGACGGGTGGGTGTTCCGCGAATGGGCGCCCAACGCCACGCAAATCTTCCTCATCGGCGACTTCAACGGATGGAAGGAAATGAAGAAATATGCCCTGAAGCCCAAGGCCAACGGCAACTGGGAAATCAAACTTCCTGCCGACGCCATGAAGCACGGCGACCTCTTCAAGCTCAAGGTCTACTGGGAAGGCGGATGCGGCGAGCGCATCCCTGCATGGGCGACGCGCGTGGTGCAGGACGAACAGACGAAGATATTCAGCGCGCAGGTGTGGGCGCCGGCCAAGCCGTACAAGATGAAGAAGCGCGTCTTCAAGCCCTGCACCGACCCCTTGCTGATTTATGAGTGCCACGTAGGCATGGCGCAGGACGCCGAGAAGGTGGGCACCTACCGCGAGTTCCAAGAGAACGTGCTGCCGCGCGTGGCACAGGACGGGTACAACTGCATCCAGGTGATGGCCATCCAGGAGCACCCGTATTACGGCTCGTTCGGCTACCACGTGTCCAGCTTCTTCGCCCCCTCATCGCGTTTCGGCACGCCGGATGAACTGAAGGAACTGATTGACACGGCACACAAGATGGGCATCGCCGTCATCATGGACATCGTCCACTCGCACGCCGTGAAGAACGAAGTGGAAGGCCTGGGCAACTTCGCAGGCGACCCCAACCAATACTTCTACCCCGGCGACCGCCACGAGCATCCGGCGTGGGATTCGCTCTGCTTCGACTACGGCAAGAACGAGGTGCTGCACTTCCTGTTGTCTAACTGCAAGTATTGGCTGGAAGAGTTCCACTTCGACGGCTTCCGCTTCGACGGCGTGACCTCCATGCTCTACTACAGCCACGGCCTGGGCGAAGCCTTCTGCAACTACAACGACTACTTCAACGGCCACCAGGACGACAACGCCATCTGCTACCTGACGCTGGCCAACCGCCTCATCCACCAGGTGAAGCCCACGGCCATCACCATCGCCGAGGAAGTATCCGGTATGCCCGGCTTGGCCGCCAAGTTCGAGGACGGGGGCTATGGCTTCGACTACCGCATGGCCATGAACATCCCCGACTACTGGATAAAGACCATCAAGGAGAAGATTGACGAGGACTGGAAGCCGTCCAGCATGTTCTGGGAGGTGACCAACCGCCGCGCGGACGAGAAAACCATCTCCTACGCCGAGAGCCACGACCAGGCATTGGTGGGCGACAAGACCATCATCTTCCGCCTGATAGACGCCGACATGTACTGGCACTTCCAGAAGGGCGACGAGAACTACATGGTGCACCGCGGCATCGCCCTGCACAAGATGATACGCCTGCTGACGGCCAGCACCATCAACGGAGGTTATCTGAACTTCATGGGCAACGAGTTCGGCCATCCCGAATGGATAGACTTCCCGCGCGAAGGCAACGGATGGAGCTACAAGTATGCCCGCCGCCAATGGGACTTGGTGGACAACAAGAACCTGGATTACCACTACCTGGGCGACTTCGACCGCGCCATGCTGGAGGTTATCAAGAGCGTGCGCAAGATTCAAGCCACACCCGTGCAGGAAATCTGGCACAACGACGGCGACCAGGTTTTGGCCTACATGCGCAAGGACCTGGTGTTCGTATTCAACTTCAACCCGAAGCAATCCTTCACCGACTACGGCTTCTTGGTACCCGAAGGTGCTTACGAAATCGTGCTCGACTCGGACAACCCCGCCTACGGAGGCAACGGGCTGAACGATGACACCATCACCCACTTCACCATGCCCGACCCCCTCTACAAGAAGGATAAGAAAGGCTGGATGAAGCTCTACCTGCCCGCACGCACGGCGTTGGTATTGCGCAAGAAGAAAGGATGAGGTGATTTTTAGAAGTTAGAGAAGTTAAAGAAGTTAGAGGAGTCAAAAAGAGCAGTGCATTTTTCTTGACTTCTCTAACTTCTTTTTTTAGAACGGCACAGAATCATTGGTCGGCGCGTCGAAAGGATTGCCCTGCATGGGCGGCGGAGGAGGCGGCACGGAAGACGCACCGGCAGGCGTGTTCATGCTGGAGCCGCGCATCACTCCTCCACCCTCGCCAGGAGGCGGAATGCGGTTGTCATCCGTGTTCTCGAAGCGGGTGTACTGGCCGATGAAGCGCAGGCGCACGTCGCCCACCGCGCCGTTACGGTGCTTGGCAATGATGATTTCGGCCAATCCGCGCAGGTCGGTGCCGTCCGCCGAGGTGTATATCTTGTAGTACTCCGGGCGATGGATGAAGCACACCATGTCCGCATCTTGCTCGATGGCGCCGGATTCGCGCAGGTCACTCAGTTGCGGACGCTTGCCCTCCTCGCCTTCGCGGTTCTCCACGCCACGGTTCAACTGGGACAGGGCGATGATGGGGATGTTCAGCTCCTTGGCCAATCCCTTGAGCGAGCGCGATATGGTGCTGACCTCCTCCTGACGGTTGCCGTAGGACATGCCGCTGGCGTTCATCAGCTGCAGGTAGTCGATGATGATGACTTTCACCCCATGCTCGCGCACCAGACGCCGCGCCTTGGTGCGCAGCTCGAAGACGGAAAGCGACGGCGTATCGTCCACGTAGAGGGGCGCGTCCAACAGGTCGCGCAGCTTGTAGTCCAACTGCTGCCATTCGTAGTCGGCCAACTGTCCGCTCTTGATTTTCTCGCTGGGGATTTCGCAGACGTTGGAAATCAATCGGTTCACCAACTGCAGGTTGCTCATTTCCAACGAAAAGAGAGCCACGGGGTTGTGAAAGTCCACCGCGATGTTCTTCGCCATGGAAAGCACGAACGCCGTCTTACCCATGGCCGGGCGGGCGGCAATGATGATGAGGTCTGAATTTTGCCAGCCAGAGGTTATCTTGTCCAGCTTGGTGAATCCACTCTCCAATCCGCTCAATCCGTCGGTACGCGCCGCGGCCTTCTGGATTTGCTCCACGGCCTGGGCAATAACAGGGTTGATTTGCGTGTAGTCCTTCTTCAGGTTCTGTTGGGAGATTTCAAAGAGCTTGCCCTCCGCTTCCTGCATCAGGTCGTCCACATCCACGGTTTCATCAAAGGCTTTCGTCTGGATATTGCTGGTGAAGGTAATCAATTCGCGGGCCAACGCCTTCTGGGCTATGATGCGCGCATGATACTCAATGTGAGCCGACGAAGCCACCTTGCTGCTCAGTTGTGCCAGGTAGAAAGGCCCTCCCACCTCCTCCAGTTCGCCCCGCTTGTTCAACTGTTCCTTGACGGTCAGGATGTCCACGGGTTTTTGGTTCACGGCCAAATCCGTAATGGCCGAGTAAATCAACTGGTGCCGGTGCTCGTAGAAAGACTCCGGGCGGAGGATTTCGCTCACCAGCGAGTAAGCATCTTTCTCTATCATCAACGCGCCCAATACGGCTTCCTCCAGCTCGGGAGCCTGCGGTTGGATACGTCCATAGTCGTTCACGGGTTGCACCGCCTTACTTTTCGGTGTCCGGCTTCTTCGGTTATTTGTATTGTTCTCTGCCACGTGCTTACTTGTTTAATTCAGGTCATTTCCTCTCGAAAAGGGGGACAAAGATACGATTTTTCTTCGTTTTTCCGAAAAAAGCGTAAACCGAATGTGATTTTTTCATAGCTTTGCCTACTGATAAGCAAAAACACTTTATTCATATTTATTAGTATCACAAAAGCAATGAGAACAAGCAAGCTAAAAACGATCCTTCTGCTCGCCATCGCCTTGCTGGCCCTGCCCACGTTCGGACAAGGTCTCAAGGCGTTCAAGCTGAAGAATGGTCTTTCCGTATATATATGGGAAGACAACACGAAATCGGACGTGTTCGGCATCGTGGCCGTGCGCGCCGGCTCCATCAACGAACCCGAGGAATACACCGGCCTGGCGCACTACCTGGAGCACGTCATGTTCAAAGGAACCGACCAAATAGGCGCCTTGGATTGGGCAAAGGAGAAACCCATCTACGACCAAATCATCGCCAAATATGACGAAATGGCCGCCACCGACGACCCTGCCCAAAAGGCAACCATCGGCAAGGAAATCAACGACCTGACCGTGGAAGCCGGAAAGCTCAGCGTATCCAACGAGTTTTCCGACCTCATGGAGAGCATCGGCGGAAAAGGCTTGAACGCAGGCACCAGCTACGACCTGACGTATTACCACAACTCCTTCCCCGCCTACCAAATCAACAAATGGCTGGAGATTTCCTCGCAACGCTTCATCCATCCCGTCTTCCGCACCTTCCAGTCGGAGCTGGAGAATGTGTACGAAGAATATAATATGTATCAAGACAATCCCGGAAGCCAGCAGAGCAATTTCCTCCGCTCCAAGGCGTTCGAGGGACATCCCTACGCGCGGGACATCATCGGCCTGCCCGAACACTTGAAGAACCCGCACCTGAGCAAGCTCATCGACTTCTACAACGAATGGTATGTGCCGGAGAACATGGTGCTTATCCTCGTGGGCAACGTCAACGCGCAGCAGATAGCCGGACGCATCGCGGGCACCTTCGGACGCCTGGAAGCCAAGCCCCTGCCCACGCGCAAGACCTATCCCGACCTGGAGATAAAAGGGCGCACCCAATACTCCGCCAAGGTGGGCATCTACCCCAGCGTATGCCTCATCTATCCCGGCGTGCCCGCCGGACATCCCGATGAACTGCCCTTGGAAATCGCCATGTCCCTCCTGAGCAATGGCGACCACACGGGTACCCTCGACAAGCTGACCCTCGACGGCGAGCTGACTGATTGCGGAGCCTCGCCCATGACCATGCGCGAGCAGGGACGCAACATCGTGCAGTGCATCCCCCTCTACGATGAGAACCAACGCCGTTTCGAATCCAACAAGAGCACCGAGAAGAAAGCGTTGAAAGCCATCCAGCAAGTGGCCAACGGAGCGTTTCAAGATTGGCAGGTGGAGGCCATCAAGATGAACATGTGTCGTGACTTCGACGTGCAGATGGAGTCCAACACCTTCAAGGGACACCTCCTGATGGACGCCTTCATCAACGGGAAAGACCTGGCCAAAGTGCTGAACTATAAGGATGAAGTGATGGCCGTCACCACCGACGACATCAAACGCGTGGTGAAACAATATCTGGGCGACAACTACCTGGCACTTTACATCGAACAAGGCAAAGCCAAGAAAGGCGAGAAAATCCAAAAACCCGGCTACAAGCCCATCGAGCCGCCCGTGGGCAAGCAATCGCTCTATGCCATGCAGTTCAAGAACATGGGCATCGGGCAGGTGGAGGAGAAATTCATCGACTTCAACGACGTCAAAGTCCAAGCCTTGAACGACCGCTCCAAGCTGTACTACACGCCCAACACGGAAAACAATGTCTTCAGCCTCACCCTGCGCTACGGGGCTGGCGAACGCGAATTTCCCAAGCTGGGCATCGCCGCCGAACTGATGAACAACGCCGGTGTGATGGGTGCCTATGAGCCTCAGCAACTGAAGGAAGAACTCAGCAAGCTGAACGCCACCTGCCAGGTATGGGCCAGCGACGACTACCTCTACATCATGATGCGCGGCTATGAGCCTACCTTAGCCCAGGCTTGCCAACTGCTCTCCCGACAAATCCTCATGCCCCAGCTGGATGACAAGCAACTGAGCCGCATCAAAGGCTCCGTCCTCGGCTCGCGCCAGCAACGCAAGGACAACGTCAGCACCTTGGCCGACGCCCTCTCGCAATACGTGCGCTATGGCGAAAAGTCCGCTTACATTGACGAGCTGACCGACATGGAAATGCTCGAACTGCAGATTTCCGAACTGACGGGCGACATCAACCGCGCCGCCAACTACGAGGCCGAAATCTTCTACTGCGGCACCTTGCCCTTTGAACAAGTTACCCAAGTGCTCAGCACCAACCTCCCTCTCGTAGCCAACGAGCGTCCCAGCACCTCGCCCCAAGACAAACCGTTGGCTCCCGTCGCCGAGAACACCATCTACTTCCTGCCCAACAACGACGCCGAGCAGGCACAGATTTTCTTCTACATGCCCATGGGTGCCTACGACAAGAAAAATGACGTGCAACGCGACGCCTTCAACCAATACTTCTCCGGAGGCTTCGGCGGCCTGGTGATGAACGAAATCCGCGAGAAACGCTCCATGGCCTACTATGCCGGCGCGAACGTGATAACCCCTGCCCTCCCCGGCAATCCCACCTACATGTACGGCCACATCGGCACGCAAAACGACAAGGTGAACGATGCCATGGACGTGTTCATGGGCTTGGTGAACGACATGCCCCGCAACGCCGAGCGCATCGACAACATCAAGAGCTACCTCCGCCAGGAAGCTTTGAGCAGCCATCCGGACTTCCGCAGCAAGGCGCAATACCTGCGCTCCATCCAACGCATGGGATACACCAGCGACCCCGCCCAGGAGAACCTGCCGAAGATTGACGCACTCACCTTCGACGACATTGTCAACTTCTACACGCAGAACATCCAAGGCAAGCCCTACGCCATCGGCATCATCGGCAACCCGAAGATGATTGACCTGGACAAGCTGGCCAAGTATGGCAAGGTGGTGAAGCTCAACGACCGCAAGCTGTTCAACACGAAGGACACGCTGTTCTGATTGACCATTGACAAAAAATGTCAGGCGCGGATTTCGCGGAAGATACGGACTTTCAAGCAGCCCGTGGACCCCGCGAAATCCGCGCCTGTCTTTTATGAACCACCACACGACAGCATGTGCGCCCAGTCCTTGCAGCGGAGGACTGGAGTCCTTGGAGCGAAGGATTGGAGTCCTTGCAGTAGGAGGACTGGAGTCCTCCGCACCGAGGACTGAATCTCGACAAGCCGTTGCTCGCAGCAGAAGCTGTCAGCCATCCACTTTCCCGTCGTGCCCGGAGAGAATGGGCAGGCAGATATTATACTTCACGGAGAGGACGCGCACCACAAACACCGTGACTCCCCCCGCCACTTGGCAGACGAATGCATCCGCCCCGAACTTCCAGCACGCCCAATACACCGTGCCGCCCACCACGCACGCCATGGCATAAATCTCCTTGCGGAAGATGAGCGGGGTCTCGTTGATGAGCACGTCGCGGATGACGCCTCCTGCCGCGCCGGTGATGCTGCCCATGATGATGGCCACCCAAAACGGATGCCCCAAGGCCAACGCCTTGCCGCAACCCACCACGGTGAACAACGCCAAGCCGATGGCATCGAACGTGAAAAGCGTGTTGTTCAAATGGACTATATGCTTGCCGAAGATGATGACCCACACCAACGCCAATCCCGTACAAAGCAGGTAGATGGGATCCGTCATCCACGCCGGGGTAACATCCAGCAGCACATCGCGGATGGTACCTCCACCCACGGCAACGGCAAATCCGCACACATAGGCGCCAAACCAGTCGAACCTCTTGGCCGAAGCCAGGCGTATGCCACTCACGGCAAACGCAAACGTACCGATGAAATCGAGTATCTGAACAAACGTAGGCATTACCATATATATAATATTAGGTATGAATTTGCGGGCAAAGGAACAAAAATTCCCGCAAATACACTAACTTTGTCCCCGTGTAATTACATTATTCATCATCAAAACGGAACGTACGCTATGGAAATAACCAACTCAGAATTTGTCATCAGCAACACCGACTTCCGGAAATGCCCCGCCACGGCATTCCCCGAATATGCCTTCATCGGACGCTCCAACGTGGGCAAATCCAGTCTCATCAACATGCTGACCAACCACAAGGGACTGGCCATGACCTCCTCCCGCCCGGGAAAAACGATGCTCATCAACCACTTCCTCATCAACAAAAGCTGGTACCTGGTGGACCTCCCCGGTTACGGATACGCCAAGCGCGACCGGAAGTCGCAAGAGCAAATCCAGCACATCATCGAAAGCTACATCCTCGGGCGGGAACAGATGACCTGCCTCTTCCTCCTGATTGACAGCCGCCTGGAGCCGCAACGCATCGACCTGGCCTTCATCGAATGGCTGGGCGAGAACGGAATCCCCTTCGCCATCGTCTTCACCAAGGCCGACAAGCTGGGCATCGGCAAGCTGAAGACCAACATACAAGCCTACCTGGAGAAGCTCGCCGAACAATGGGAGGAGCTTCCCCCGCACTTTATCACCTCTTCCGAGGATCGCACCGGACGTCAAGAACTATTAGACTACATAGACAGCATCAATAAAGGACTCACAAAATGAAATATTTTTTCCAACTGGTTGCAGAGCGGATTGAAAGTTACACAACTAAAGGACAAAACAAATCAGCGGCCAACACACGCAACGCATTGAAGCACTTCATTGACTTCCGCCAAGGGATGGACATCCCGATCAAGGATATGACGGTCAATCTGATCATGGACTTTCAGAACTACCTGGTACGGGTGAAGAACCTGAAGATGAACACCATTTCACTCTATAACCGGATGCTGCGCGCCGCCTACAACTATGCGGTGGAGGAAGAAATCATTGACGAAGACAGACGCCCTTTCCGCAAGGCATTCACGAAGCAGGAGAAAACCTGCAAACGAGCCATCGGAAAGAAATCGGTAAAACGGTTGATGGAAGTCCGCCTGAACGACCTGATGCTGGAGTTCACGCGGGACATCTTCCTCTTCAGCATCTACATCCAAGGGATGCCCTTCGTGGACATCGCCTACCTGAAAAAGTCGCAGATGCGCAAAGGTTACATCCTGTATCAACGGCACAAAACCAACCGGACGCTGAAGGTGAAAATCCCCCGCGAAGCACAAGCCATCATAGACAAATACAAGGTGAAGAACCCGGACTGCATATACCTCTTCCCCATCTTGGTCACGAACGAGGGGGCAAGCACGAGGAACTGGCAAGAAAATCGCCCGGCGAATAATTTTTATACAATAACCCTGTGCAAGTATGGCAAGAAATTCATACCTTTGCACACAGAATTTAACACTTAGGTAACTTCTATTACACAATGAGCGAAAAAGCACCCTTCATGGTATTCTCGGGCACCAACTCGAGATACTTGGCAGAGAAAATCTGCGCCAGCCTCAATTGTCCGTTGGGCAACATGAACATCACCCACTTCGCAGACGGTGAATTTGCCGTGTCCTACGAAGAATCCATCCGCGGGGCACACGTGTTCCTGGTACAATCCACCTTCCCCAACTCGGACAACCTCATGGAACTCTTGCTGATGATAGACGCAGCCAAACGCGCCTCGGCCAAGAGCATCGTTGCCGTCATCCCCTACTTTGGCTGGGCCCGTCAGGACCGCAAGGACAAGCCCCGTGTCTCCATCGGCGCCAAGCTGGTGGCCGACCTGCTGTCTGCGGCCGGCATCGACCGCCTGATCACAATGGACCTGCACGCCGACCAAATCCAGGGATTCTTCAACATCCCCGTTGACCACCTCTACGCCTCGTCCGTCTTCCTGCCCTATATCGAGTCGCTGCACCTGGAAGACCTGGTCATCGCCACCCCGGACGTGGGCGGCTCCAAGCGTGCCAGCACCTTCTCCAAATACCTGGGCGTGCCCCTGGTGCTCTGCAACAAGACGCGCGAAAAGGCCAATGTGGTGGCCTCCATGCAAATCATCGGCGACGTGAAGGATAAGAACGTCGTGCTCATCGACGACATCGTGGACACGGCAGGCACTATCACCAAGGCCGCCAACATCATGATGGAAGCTGGAGCCAAGTCCGTCCGCGCCATCGCCAGCCACTGCGTCATGTCCGACCCTGCCTCCTTCCGCGTGCAGGAATCGGCCCTGACGGAAATGGTCTTCACGGATAGCATCCCCTACTCCAAGAAATGCGCCAAGGTGAAGCAACTGAGCATCGCCGACATGTTTGCCGAGACCATCCGCCGCGTGATGAACAACGAATCCATCAGTTCGCAATACATCATCTGATCTACATACGCACAACTGAAAAATCATTCATTGTTAACATTGCAAAACGATCAACTGATACAATAGGTTGAACTGGGGAGCTTGCTGCGAAGCACGCTCCCTCATTTTTTCTGCCCCGGGACAAGGGACGGACGCGATATTTTTCTTACTTTTGCACACAAAATCCGAGATACATCTATGAAGTTTTCCGAACTGAACCTGAACGACCAAGTGCTGGACGCACTGGACGCCATGCGCTTCGAAGAGTGCACCCCCATACAAGAGAAGTCCATCCCCGTCATCCTCGAGGGCCGCGACCTGATTGCCGTGGCACAGACGGGCACCGGCAAGACCGCCGCCTACATGCTGCCCATCCTCAACAAGCTGTCCGAAGGCGGATACCCCGAGGACGCCATCAACTGCATCATCATGGCCCCCACGCGCGAACTGGCGCAGCAGATTGACCAGCAGATGCAGGGATTCTCCTACTTCCTGCCCGTATCGGGCGTGGCCGTCTACGGCGGAAACGACGGTATCCTCTTCGAGCAGCAGAAGAAGGGCCTGACGCTGGGCGCGGACGTAGTCATCGCCACCCCGGGACGCCTCATCGCCCACCTCAGCCTGGGATACGTGGACCTGTCCCGCGTGTCGTTCTTCGTGCTGGACGAGGCGGACCGCATGCTGGACATGGGCTTCTATGACGACATCATGCAGATCGTGAAGTGCCTGCCCAAGGAGCGGCAGACCGTGATGTTCTCCGCCACCATGCCCGCCAAGATACAGCAACTGGCGCAGAACATCCTCCACGACCCGGCGGAGGTGAAGCTGGCCGTCTCCAAGCCCGCGGACAAAATCGTGCAGGCCGCCTACGTCTGCCACGAGCAGCAGAAGCTGGGCATCATCCGCAGCCTCTTCGCCGAGCAGGTGCCGGAGAGGGTCATCATCTTCGCCTCGTCCAAGCTGAAGGTGAAGGAAGTGGCCCGCGCCCTGCAACGCATGAAGCTCAACGTGGGCGAGATGCACAGCGACCTGGAGCAGGCCGAGCGCGAGGACGTGATGTACCGCTTCAAGGCCGGGCAGGTCAACATCCTGGTGGCCACCGACATCGTGGCGCGCGGCATCGACATCGACGACATCCGGCTGGTCATCAACTACGACGTGCCCCACGACAACGAGGACTACGTGCACCGCATCGGCCGCACGGCCCGCGCCAACAACGACGGCGTGGCCCTGACCTTCGTCAGCGACATGGAGCAGGGCAAGTTTGCCGGCATCGAGCGCTTCCTGGGCAAGGAAATCTACAAGATACCCCTCCCCGCCGAACTGGGCGAGGCGCCGGAATACCGCCCCAAGGCCGCAGGCAAGGGCGGCGGAAAGGGACGCGGCAAAGGACACGGGGGCGGACGGAAACCACGCCGGACGCCACGCGGATAACCCTCCCCGCACAGGGGCGGCACAGGCCGGGGCAGATACACCTATCTGCCTCGTTTTCATTGCCCTTTCAGGATGGATGTGTTGGCGAACATACGAATAATATGTTGATGAACATACAAAAATTATGTTGATGAACATCTAAAAATTATGTTGGTGAACATATTATGCTTATCTTTGCGAAGATTATGAACCCGGACAGGAGAGGCGGCCAAGCCCTATATGCCCCCGTCGCCCTGCCCCAAAGGAACTAAACCCATGAGCAAGAAAAGAAGAGCGATTTGGAACGTGAGGATGCGCAAGTCCAACTACACCACGACCGGCGGAAAGGATGTCCCCGTGGTGGTACACCCGCGCACCTGCACGCTGGAGGACATCGTGGCGTGGATGGACGCGCGCCATGCACTGCCCATCACGAAGGAGAACCTGCGGATGGCCGTGGAGATGTTTATGAACGAAGTGGAAGACCTGCTGCTGGAAGGCTCCATCATCAACCTGCCCATCGGGCGGCTGACCCCCGCCGTGACAGGCACGTGGGAATACCAGCGGCGCTTCGACGAGAACGTGCGGGCACAGAACAAGGCGGTGGTGAACTATGCCATGGGCCCGCGCCTGACCCGCCTGCTGGCCAACCCGCTGCTGCACGACACGCAGATGGGGGTATTCAACCGCCTGTACGTCACGGAGGTGAAGGACCACGCCAGCGGCACCACCAACAGGCAGCTGACCCCGGGCGGCATCGTCAGCCTGCGCGGGCGGATGCTGCTGATGAACGGCGACGACCCGCAGCGCGGCCTCTACCTGCTGCACGCCGGCACGCGTGAGGTGGCCGCCTGGCTGAAGCCGGAATGTTTCGCCGTCTGCACCCGCACGCGCATCATCCTGCAACTGCCCGCCACGCTCGCGCCGGGGGCGTACCTGCTGAAGGCCGTCAGCCAGTGTACCACCAACTCCACGCCGCTGAAGCAGCCCGCGGAATACCTCTTCCCCCACGAGCTGGCGGTGGGCGAGGAAGAAAATGCCGATTCGCCCGCCCCGGAGGACGGTAATCTCGCGGAATAATCTTACCTTTGCGCCCGTTTTCAGAATAACCCAATACGAACACTTATGCATTCCAAAGAAGAACTGAAGGACATCACCCACTTCCTGCTGGAGTATGCCAACCGCCTGATGGGCTCGGGGGTACACACCTCGCGCGTGGTGCGCAACACGCACCGCATCGGGCAGTCGCTGGACGTGGAAGTGGCCGTGTCCGTCATCCAGAAGAACCTCATCGTGAACGTGCGCGACCCGCAAAGCCGGGAGTCGTACAACGAAATGGCCGCGACCCCGGCCCTGCCCATCAGCTTCGACCTCAACGCCGAACTGAGCGCCCTGAGCTGGGACGCCCACGACCAGCGGCTGTCCCTGGACGAGCTGCGCGAACGCTATGCCCGCGCCATCGCCCGGCCCAAGCTGCACCCGCTGTGCGTGCTGCTGCTGGCGGCGCTGGCCAACGCCTCGTTCTGCGCGTTGTTCGGGGGCGACTGGACGTCGCGGGGCATCGTCTTCGCGGCCACGCTCGTGGGCTTCCGGCTGCGGCAACTGATGCAGGCGCGCCACATCAACCACTACATCGTCTTCATCGTGTCGGCCCTCGCGGCGTCGCTGTGCGCCTCGTCCGCCCTGCCGGCGGGCACGCCCACGGCGGAGGTGGCCCTGGCCACGAGCGTGCTCTACCTGGTGCCGGGCGTCCCGCTGCTGAACGGGGTCATCGACATCGTGGAGGGGTACGTGACGACGGGCGTGTGCCGCCTCATCCAGGCGCTGCTGCTGGTGTTGTGCATCGCCATCGGGTTGTCCATGACGCTGATGCTGGTGCGGGACGGGTTGCTTTGAGAAACAGGAATTTAATTCTTTAGACGCAGATGACGCGGATAACGCAGATTTATAATTTTAGATGGCAGATAATCAGTTTATAAAGATAATGAATCTGCGTCATCCGCGTCATCTGCGTCTAAAAATCAGACCGATAAATTATCATTAACCAACCACCACTTATGCTGACCGAAATCCTTTCCGACGGACTCTTTGCCGCCGTGGCCGCCATCGGCTTCGGGGCTGTATCCAATCCCCCGCTCCGCGCGTTCCCCTCCATCGCCCTGCTGGCGGCGGTGGGCCACGCGCTGCGCTTCTGCCTGATGACCTACGCGGGCATCGACATCGCCACCGCCTCGCTGTGCGCCTCGTTCGCCATCGGCATGGGCAGCCTGCTGCTGGGCAAGCGCATCCTCTGCCCCATGACCGTGCTCTACATCCCCGCGCTGCTGCCGATGGTCCCGGGCATGTATGCCTACAAGACGGTGTTCGCCCTCATCATGTTCATGCAGAACCTGGACGCGCCGGATGCGTTGCAAGGGTACATCCGGGACATCTTCACGAACGGGCTGGTGACATGCAGCGTCATCTTCATGCTGGCCGTGGGAGCCACGTTCCCGCTGTTCATCTTCATCAGGCGGGCGTTCTCCATGACGCGGCGTTCTCGATGACGCGGTGTTGCAGAGACGCAAAACGGTGTCTTTCTGTCGGAACTGTCGCTTCCGGAGTTTTATTTAAGGCTGGTCTCTTGCCTACTCCCTGCGTTTTAGCTACATTTGCAGGTGCACAAAGACTTGAACCAGATGGAATGGAACCTCTTGATAGAAAAATTGGCGACGATAACCTTCGACACCGTGTTGTGGATTATCATCATCGGCACCATCCTCGTCATCGTGATGGACAACCGCAACCCGGTCAAGACACTGGCGTGGATATTGGTGCTCATCTTCCTGCCGGTGGTGGGACTGGTGTTCTACTTCTTCTTCGGACGAAGCCAGCGGCATGAACGCATCATCGGCAAGAAAGTCTACGGGCACCTGATGAAAAAGCCCATAGCCGAATACATGGCGCAACCCGCCGCCCAACTGCCGGAGGACTACAAACGCATCATTGACCTGTTTCGCAACGTCAACCAGTCCCTGCCGTTCGAAGACAACTCCATTGAGACGTTTACCTCCGGAGATTCATTCATACAAGCCCTGCTGCGCGAGCTCCAGCAAGCCCAGAGGCATATCCACATCGAGTCATACATCTTCGAGGATGACGCCATCGGCCGCATGGTGCGCGACGTGCTCATCGAGAAAGCCCGGACGGGCGTCGAAGTGCGGGTGATTTATGACGACGTGGGATGCTGGCATGTGCCCAACCGCTTCTTCGAACAGATGCGCGAGGTGGGCATAGAGGTGCGCAGCTTCCTGAAAGTGCGCTTCCCCCACTTCACCAACAAAGTGAACTACCGCAACCACCGCAAAATCATCATCATTGACGGACGCGCGGGATTCGTGGGCGGCATGAACCTGGCCGAACGCTATGTGCGCGGATTCTCCTGGGGCATCTGGCGGGACACCCACTTGATGCTGAAAGGGAAAGCGGTGCATGGCCTGCAAACGGCTTTCCTGCTGGACTGGTACTTCGTTGACCGCACGCTCATCTCTGCGGCCAAATACTTCCCCAAACTGGACAATCCGGGCACGTCGCTGGTGCAAATCGTGACGAGCGAGCCGGTAGGTCCCTGGCGCGAAATCATGCAAGGATTGGTCAAGGCTGTCTCCGAAGCCCGGAAATACTTCTATATCCAGACGCCCTACTTCCTGCCCACCGAGCCGATGCTTGTCGCCATGCAGACAGCCGCTCTCAGCGGGGTGGACGTGCGCCTGATGCTGCCTTGTCGCGCCGACAGCCGGCTGACGCACCTGGCATCGTGCTCCTACCTGGCCGACGTGCTCCGGGCGGGCGTGAAGGTCTATCTCTACCAGAAAGGATTCCTGCACTCCAAGCTGATGGTGTCCGACGACTTGCTTTCCACCGTAGGCTCCACCAACATGGACTTCCGGAGCTTCGAACACAACTTCGAGGTCAACGCCTTCATCTATGACACGGAGACAGCCCTGCAGATGCGCGAAATCTTCCTGCAAGACCAGCGCGACTGCCTGCCCGTCTCCTTGAAGAATTGGGAAAAACGCTCACGCTCCCGGAAGGTCGCCGAAAGCACCGTCCGCCTGCTCGCCCCGCTGCTGTGACTCTTCTGCTTGCTGCTCCTGCTGTTCCTCTTGTGGAAGAGCCGGGGCATGGAAAAAGCTGAAGTTGACGCTGCCATACGCCCGGTGCTCCTCGAAGCAAGGATGCTCCTCGAAGCGGTTTTTCTTGCCATGCTCCAAGATGAAGAGGCCGCCAGGCTTCAGCAATCCGCTCTCCAGGACAAGGTCGGGAAGCCGGGGCAACTCTTTCAGTTCGTAAGGCGGGTCGGCAAAAACCAGGTCGAAGCGGCGGTGCGTGCTTCTGAGGAAACGGAACACATCGGCATGGACAGGCAGCCAATTCTCCGCCTTCAGCTCGCGCGCCACCCGGCAAATGAAGGAGAAATGGTCGCGGTCTTTCTCCACCGACACCACGTGGGCACATCCGCGCGACACCAGCTCCAATCCAATGCTGCCCGTCCCGGAAAAGAGGTCGAGCGCCTCCACGCCATCCTCCTCGTAGTCGAAACGGTTGGAGAGCACGTTGAACAGGTTCTCCTTGGCGAAGTCCGTCGTAGGCCGCGCCTTGAACGTGCGGGGCACGTCGAAATGCCTGTGCTTGTATTTACCACTGATTACTCGCATATCGTCATCATTTGAAAGTCCATATTCGCGCCGGAGGGCATCACGGACACCTTCCGTACAAATTGCTTCAATCCGGAAACCCACTCATCCCCGACGGACACCCGCCCGCACAGCAGCAGTTCGTCCTGCTCCTGGTCGAACCCGAGGCTGGTCCATGCGCCCAGCAACGCATAAAGCCGGTCGCCCTCCTGGCTGCACGCATAGGAATTGCCCAGCAAGAAGCGGCCTTGCCCGTAGCAGAAAACGTCCATGCACTCGCGGCGCACGTGTACATACATCTTGCGCGTGTTGCCCAAGCGGCTCTTTACGGCAAACCCGTCCAGCAAAGGCGAAGCCTGGGCATACAAGCGCACATCGGGCAGGCGTTCGCGCAGGAAGCCGGAAACGCTTTGGTCGATGCCGAAAAGCACCACAAGGTTGTTGTTGTGCAGGATGTTGTACCTGACCTCCTCGTTCCTCCAACGCGGATGGTTATAGTAGAATACCTCGGCTGCCTGCTCGTCCTCGAACAGCTCCAGGGGCATCAGCGTGAAGCGCCGGGTGGCCATCAGCACATTCACCCGGCGGAAGGGACGCGCCAGCCAGTCTTTTTCCGCAAAAGCCCGCTTCAGGTTGGCGGCCAGGGACAGGGATTCATCCACCGCCCAATCCTCGCACGCCGGGGCAGCCTCATCCGCCGACGGGTCGGACACGGCGAAGGCAAACCCGTCCGTATCCAGGCGAAGGGTCAACGTGTATTGTCCGGAGTGGGTAAAGTCTATTTTTGTATCCAACATTAATTATGCTTTTTCTACATGAAAATATCTATTTAGTTTGCTATATTCGCAGCGCAAAAGTACAAAAAAACGCGCACAAGGCACGAATGCGCCGTTACTTTTTCATTCAGGACTATGCTGGACAAGTATTTAGAAAAACAAATCCGGGCGAACTTCCCCTACACGCCCACGCCCGACCAAGACCAGGCGCTGAGCCGCCTGGCCGCCTTCCTCACGTCGCCCCGGGCAGATGCCGCCTTCATCCTGCGCGGCTATGCCGGCACGGGAAAAACCTCGCTCATCGGCGCACTGGTGCGCACCCTGGACGCACTGAAGCAGAAATGCGTCCTGCTGGCTCCCACGGGACGCGCCGCCAAAGTGTTTGCCGCCTACGCCGGGCATCCCGCCTTCACCATACACAAGCGCATCTACCGCCAACGCGCCTTCACGGGCGAGGGAGGCAACTTCACCCTGAACGACAACCTGGCCACCCACACGCTCTTTATCGTGGACGAGGCGTCGATGATTGCCAACGAAGGACTTTCCGGTGCGATGTTCGGCACAGGACGCCTCCTGGACGACCTGGTGCAATTCGTCTACTCCGGACAGGGATGCCGCCTGCTGCTGACGGGCGACATGGCCCAGCTTCCGCCCGTGGGCGAAGAGCAAAGTCCCGCGCTGCAAGCCGATGCCTTGCGCGGATATGGATTGGAAGTGGACGAGACCGACCTGACGCAGGTGGTCAGGCAAGAACAGGCATCGGGCATCCTGTGGAATGCCACCCGCCTGCGCCAAGCCATGGAAGCCGGAGAGTGGGCCGCCTTGCCCCGGCTGCGCGTGCAGGGCTTTGCCGACATCCGCATCCTGCCGGGCAGCGAACTGATTGACGCCTTGGAAGAATGTTATGCCCGCGACGGGATGGACGAGACCATCGTCATCTGCCGCAGCAACAAACGCGCCAACATCTACAACGAAGGCATCCGCCAACGCATCCTCTGGCGGGAGGAAGAGCTGGAAGCGGGCGACCTGCTGATGATAGCCAAAAACAATTATTATTGGCCGGAGAAAGAAAAGAAGACGGACTTCATCGCCAACGGGGAAATGGCCATCGTCCGCCGCGTCCGCCGCACGCGCGAGATGTACGGCTTCCGCTTCGCCGACGTCACCCTCCGCTTCCCCGACAACGACGGACAGGAGTCGGAGGTCTGCCTCCTGCTGGATACCCTGCGCACAGAAGCCCCCGCCCTGACGCGCGAAGAGAGCGACCGCCTCTTCCACGCCGTGCTGGAAGACTATGCCGACGTCCCCATGAAATCCGAACGGATGAAACGGCTGAAATCTGACCCGTACTACAACGCCCTGCAAGCCAAGTATGCGTATGCTGTCACCTGCCACAAGGCGCAGGGCGGACAGTGGCGCAACGTCTTCCTCGACCAAGCCTACATGCCGGAGGAATACCTCACGCCCGACTTCTTCCGCTGGCTCTACACGGCCTTCACGCGCGCCACGGGGACGTTGTATCTGGTCAACTATCCCGAAGAAGCGGTAGAAAAATATTAGGCGCGAATTACGCGGATTCCACGGATTCTGTTTTTACACAGCTATTCCGCGCAATCCGTGTAATCCGCGCCTAAGGACTACATTTTGTTACTTCAGCAGCGAAGCCGGGTCAAGGTGTTCGGACTCGATGTCCTTGAAGTAGCGGTAAGTGCCCACCTTCAGTTCGTCTGTGGCGGCGTCGTCGCAGACGATGATGCCCTTCTCGTGCATCTGCAGGGCGCTGATGGTCCACATCTGCATCACGGGACCCTCCACGGCATGATACAGGGCGCGTGCCTTGTTGTGGCCGTTGACGATGATCATCACCTCCTTGGCGCTGAGCACCGTGCCCACGCCTACGGTCAGAGCCGTCTTGGGCACCTTGTTCACGTCGTTGTCGAAGAAGCGGCTGTTGGCGATGATGGTGTCCGTGGTCAGCGTCTTCTGGCGCGTGCGGCTGCTCAGTGAAGAGCCCGGCTCGTTGAAGGCGATGTGCCCGTCGGGACCGATGCCGCCCATGAAGAGATCAACGCCGCCATACGACTTGATTTTCTCCTCGAAGCGGGCGCACTCGGCATCCAGGTCGGCGGCGTTGCCGTTCAGGATGTTGGTGTTCTCCGGCTTGATGTCGATGTGGCTGAAGAAGTTGTTCCACATGAAGGAATAGTAGCTTTCGGGGTGTTCCTTCGGCAGGCCGACGTATTCGTCCATGTTGAACGTGACCACGTTTTGGAAGGAGACAACGCCCTTCTTGTTCAGGTCAATCAGTTCCTTGTACATGCCCAGGGGCGAAGAGCCTGTGGGGCATCCCAATACGAAAGGTTTCTCAGGCGTCGGATTGGCGGCTTTGATTTTGGAGGCCACGTAGTTGGCGGCCCACTTGGATACGGATTGATAATCCGGTTCGATGATTACTCGCATAATTTTTTGTATTAAAAGGTTAATGTTCTATAGGTTACAAAAACGATGTGCGGAGGCAGGAAAAACTGTCGCAACTGTCGCTTGTCGCTTTTAGCGGTCTTTCTTCAGGCGGGCGGCCATGGCGCGTGCCAGTTGTTCGGCGCGCTCCTGCACCAGCGGGGTCATGGCCTGCTTCATCTCCACAGGGTCGCCCACCAGCTCGAACTTGCTCTTCTCGGCAAACTCGCCCATGCGCTTCACGGCTGCACCCGCCCACGTGAACGAGCCGAAGAGCCCCAGGTAGCGGCCTTTCACCTCGCGCAGCAGAATCTTTTCCAGCAACGCCTCCACCTCGGGATAGATGTGGTTGCAATACGTGGGGCTGCCGATGATGAGCCCGCGGTAGTTGAAGATGTCCTTCAGGATGTAGGACGGATGGCTCTTGCTGACGTTGTGCATCACGATGTCGCGTATGCCTTGTGCGGACAGCTCGGCGGCGATGGTCTCGGCCAGTTGCTCGGTGTGGCCGTACATGCTGCCGTAGGCAATCACCACGCCCTCCGCCGCCTCGTAGCGGCTCAGGCGGTCGTAGACGCCCACGACGCGGGCAATCTCCTCGGTCCACACCGGGCCGTGCGTGGAGCAGATGGCGCGGATGGGCAGGCCGCCCAGCTTGGCCAAGGCTTTCTGCACGGGGTTGCCATACTTGCCCACGATGTTGGCGTAGTAGCGTGTCATTTCCTCCCAGTAGCGGTCCGTGTTGATGCGCGCGTCCAGGAATCCGCCGTCCAGCGTGCCGAAGCATCCGAAGGCGTCGCCGGAGAAGAGCACGCCGTCCGTCTCGTCCAGCGTCATCATCGTCTCCGGCCAGTGCACCATGGGCGTCAGGTAGAAGCGCAGTTTGTGGTGTCCCAGGTCGAGGAAGTCGCCTTCCTTCACCTCGTAGCGTTCGCCCGTCACGCCGTAGAATCCTTCTATCATGCCGAACGTCTGGCGGTTGCCCACGATGACAATGTCGGGATATTCCTGCTTGATGAGGCGGATGGAGCCGGAGTGGTCGGGCTCCATGTGGTTGATGATGAGGTATTGTATGGGGCGCGTGCCGATGATGGCGCGGATCTTGCGCAGGTAGGTCTCGAAACAGGCGGCGTCCACCGTATCCACCAGGGCGGTGATGTCGTCGTCTATCAGGTAGGAATTGTAGGACACGCCGTAGGGCAACGGCCACATCCCCTCGAAGAGGTGTTTCTGGCGGTCGTTGACGCCCACGTAGTGGATTTTCCCTTTTATCAGAGTTCTTTCGTTCATTATCTCGTCGATTTTTTCTTAGTACGCCACAAAGTTAATGGTTTTTCTTCACATAGCCATATATTTTTTCCCTTGATATGCGCCCGCCTCCCGCATCTTTTTCTGCAACCGGTGGGTGAACTCGTAGTTTTTCAGCCCCCAATCCGGCGCGAGCAGCAGTTCGCGGGGCGACTGGGAGAGGAACCGCTCCAGCACGATGTCCGGCCGCAGCCGCTCGATGTAGCCGACGACCGTCTCCAGATACTCCTCCACGCCGAAGAGGTGGAAGTCCTCCGGCCGCTCCTCGTACTCGCGCGCCATGCGAGTGCCCCGGATGAGCTGCAACTGGTGCAGCTTCAGCGTGTCCAGCGGCAGGCGCGAGATTTCCCCCGCCTGATGCCAGATGTCCTCCCGCGTCTCGCCCGGCAGGCCCAGGATGACGTGCCCGCCGCAGGGCAGCCCGCGCCCGTGCGTGCGGCGGATGGCATCCACGGTGTCCGCCCAGGTGTGCCCCCGGTTGATGCGGCGCAGGGTGCGGTCGTTGGTGCTCTCGATGCCATACTCCACGAGGACGAACGTCCGCCCGGCCAGGCGGGCGAGGTAGTCCAGCAGCGCGTCCGGCATACAGTCGGGGCGCGTGCCGATGACCAGCCCCACCACGTCGTCCACGGCCAACGCCTCCTCGTACTTCCGCTTCAGGTCCTCCAGCCCGCCGTAGGTGTTGGTATAGGCTTGGAAGTAGGCCAGGTACTTCATTTCCGGGTACTTGTGGGCGAAGAAGCGTTTGCCCTCCTCCAGCTGTACGGCAATGCTGCGGTCCGTCCGGCAATAGTCGGGGTTGAACGTCTGGTTGTTGCAGTAGGTGCAGCCGCCATGCCCCTTGGCGCCGTCGCGGTTGGGGCAGGTGAATCCGGCGTTGAGGCTGACCTTCTGCACCTTGAAGGGGAAATGGCGGCGCAGGAAGGTGGGGAAGTCGAGGTAGAGGGATGTTCCTTGCATTTTCTTTTTTTTTGTTTGGGATAACAAATGTAGGGAAATGAATCGGATTATCAGCACATAGAGAAAGAATTCTTGCGTCAAGCCCCAAAAGGACTTGACGATGAGCAAAAGATATATCTCAATCTTCAACAAAAAGAATCTTGCTCAATTGAAACTCTATCACCCATCTCCCTACGTTTTTGTCCAATATTTCCGACTCATTCAGCCTTTCATCGACCAAAACATCCCTTTCAGCACCTTTCTCCCAAGATAATTCATAAGGCTTCTTCTTGTCTAACTCCACGAGCATCACACTGCCGGATTTCTTGAACAAGATGTATTTATACGGCCTCAAAACATAAGGGAAAACCCCTTTGTTATACGAATATATGCCGGAAAATCTCTCAGGTTCCACTATCAACTCATTCCTTACAACCCAATCATTCCCCTTTTCTTTATTTTGAAGGAAAGTAGAAGCATTTTCTTGTGTGAGTGGCCTGTATTCCACAGTCTTTTCACCGCTTTTGATGAGTTCGAAATTCTCGCCTTGCAACGTAAGATTCAGAATCTCAGCCTCATCATAGGGTTCAAGCAACTGGCTGAGATCTTTGGCAGGTTCTCTTTCCACCTTTTTCTTATTGGAGTTAAGCGTGAAAACAACAGGCCTGATATTCTCTTGCGTCAAGAAGGAAGGCCAATAAAACGGAGTATCCCTCCAGCCATCTTCTTGCTTTCCATTCTCCCTAAACAACATCAATACGGGACGATCCGTAGCCTTGGCCCTGGCCAAAGGCATGTCTGTACGACCATCTTCAGGGGCATCAATGAAATTACCATTGCTCCTCAGCCTACTGATATTTCGGTCGGTACGGTGCCAGCACCACAGCTTTCCGTCCGAGCCGTGGGTGGTGTACTCCAACGCGCCCAGCATATCAATGGGATCCCAATCCATATCCTCGTTGTCAAATCTACTTTCATACACATACGTCGATCGAATCAACTCTATGATTTGCCGCGCCAAGGTTTTATCTACCTCAAAGAAATCATCCGGCCTGTATGTCGGGCAATCCATTATAAGCCGATCTATCTGGCCGACAATCTTTGAAATGGCTGTCTTTGAACCAGTTTGGAAGCCTACAGGCAGGATACGAGTCTGTTTCTTCAGGACCAACGTGTTGGCCACTTTAATCTTTTGATCAGAACAAGGTTTGATTTGTTTGTCATAAGCGATGAAGACAGCCGAAGGATCCTGCAAGGGGTCATTTACATTATTCACGAACCACTCTCTCAACTGATTATCCATTTCATTCATTTTTGAAAGGATGCCATAGATGAATTGAGTCGTATAGAAACGTGTTACTGCCATATCTTCCTTGTCTCTTGCTCCATACATCCTGGCGTGCTGCAACACGGTATCCTGCTGGAACTTCCTTGGATTCCGACCATAGAAGAAGCATAGCATATTGGAAATGGTGATGCCTCTGTCCAGAATGCTGCCGCCAATGAAGATATTGACTGTATGGGACAGTTTCAGTTGTCCGTCTTCGTCCAGCATCGTAGATACATCATCATCCGAATTCACGATGCTGATGTTGTAATCCACGGTCCTGAATATCTCTACCATACAAGCTATTACGCTTTCTTTTGATGGCATTTCCGCCGAAATCAGGTGTTCATTTCTCCCTTTTTGACTGGACGAGGAAAAGTCTTCGTAAGCCTCGTCTATTTGGGTAAGTATTCTCAAATCCGAAATCTTCTCCAGTATGATTTTCTCACGAACTTCCTTGATGATGGATTCTATCAGTTCTTTCTGCCATGCATGATTTTTCTTGGACACCTCCACGTGAATCAAGCCACTCGAACGATAAAGCCTGCCACTTCTCTCTTCTTGCAATTTACGGATGGCCGTAGCCATGAAATAATTGATGACAGCACACCGTATGCCTTGAATGTTCTTTGAGGAGAGGCTGTTTTTCAAGTAGCGAACATCGCGTTTACCCAATACGTCGATACACTTCGCTTCAACGGGATGGAACAAATGGCTATACATGGATTCCAGATTCTTGGAGTATTCATAATAATGGTCCCCACCAATGTACTGGTCATGCACGGGTACCAAAGTGGTGAATCGAGGCCGCCAAGGCATCGCTTTCCCATCCTTTAGCTCAATGTACCCGTTCGGCTGTAAGTATAAGGAATAAGGAGTAGCGGTCACTTGCAAGTATCGGCAGTATCGAGGGACCCTGACAATCTCGTCTATAAGTTTGGAGAGTTTGGCCAATTGGGTATCCCCGAAACGGCTGATATAGTTACGGCTGGCAAAATCCGCCTCGTCGTCTACCACAAGAATCTTCTTTTCTTTCAAAAGAGGAGATTTGTTCACCAAAAGATCCAGCAGATGTTTCAGGTTCTGATTTTCCTTCTTGCAAACAATGATCCGTTTGCTATTTGGCAGGTTTATCTCCCGTTCCGTCAACCCTTTTTTCCGATACTCTAAGACATCGTTGATGTAAATGATGTTCCTCTGCTTCAAATCCCGGGTTTCCTTGAAGAAGCGGAAGTCGTGCTTCATCCGTTCTATGGTCTGTGTCGCCAAGGTATTGGTTCCTTTAGTCAATACGAAGCAGACGTCTATCCCCTTGTCGAAGGAAAGCCCGATGATGTTTTCGAAGGTGTTCGTCTTTCCACACTGTATCTTGCCCAACAACAGGCCCGGCTGGCGGGCTTTGTCTCCCTCTTCCAGCAATCTGTCGACGGTAGTCGTGACACAGGTTATCAGCTCTTGCGAATAGGGAAACTTCGAATTCGCCTTGAGCGTACTGAAAATAGGAGTACGCTCGTCCATCTCCTTCTGCTTCAAGTTTTCTTTCTCCTTCAATTCCAATTCAGCTTTCTGACGTAAGAGATCATCGGGAACTGGATAGCCGTATGACTCAAACGACTTGATGACCCTCAGACACTCACTCAGACTCTGGCATTTCAACTGATTTTCCATAAGCATGGATACATTTATAGGTTATACTTCTTGTTTTGTGTGACAAAAGTACATAATTATGGTGCAGTCTTCCTTCATCTTTGCAAATATTTTCCGCAAAAGAGTTTTCCCCGGGGATTACACTTGGCTTACCCCGTTAATTCCTTATATTTGCACCTTCATACATTACTAAAAAGTATTTACACATGCCTACGAACAAGAACGCACTCATCCGCTACCAGATTCTGGATCGTTGCTTCAGCGACTTCCGGCACAAACATACCATTGACGACCTGATTGACCGGGTGAACGATACCCTGCTGGACCTCTATGGGACGAAAGTCAGCCTGCGACAGATTCGGGAAGACATCAAATATATGCGCGACCGGATGACCTACAACGCCCCCATCACGGCCTATCCCCTGGAGGGACGGAAATGCTATTACCGCTATGAGGACCCGGACTTCTCCATCTTCAAAAACGAATTGACCGTGGAGGAGGTGGACAAGCTGCGCTCCACCATCGAGATGCTGGGCCGCTACCGGGGCTTGCCCAACCATGCGTGGCTGGAGGAGGTCATCTCCAGCTTGGAATGCCGGCTGGGCATCCGGACCAATCGGGAAAACCTGATTGCCTTCGAGCAGAACGAACGGCTGAAAGGTTTGGAGTTCCTCGCTGAGGTGATTGACGCGACCCTGATGCATCGCCCCCTTACCTTATATTATAAGCCCTACGATGGCGAAGAGCAAATCCGCACCCTGCATCCCTACTACGTGAAACAATACAACAACCGCTGGTTCCTGTTCGGCCTAGAGGAGGAATCCGGACGGATAGCCAACAAGGCACTGGACCGCATCCAGCGGATATGTGCTTCGGAGTCGACCTTCCTGCCCAACCAAGACATTGACTTCGAGCATTTCTTCGACGACATCGTGGGCGTATCCGTACCGGGTGCGGAGGTGTCCAAGGAACATATCGTGTTGCGCTTCACGCCCAACCGCTACCCCTACGTGCTCTCCAAGCCCATCCATCCCAGCCAATCGATAGTGGACGAGGCCGACCACGCCCTGTCTATCGACGTGAAGCCGACCCGCGAACTCGACCAGCAGCTCCTGTCTTTCGGCCCGGATGTCGAGGTAGTGGCGCCGACCGGCTACCGGCAGCACATCCGGGCTAAAATCGAGGAAGCCCTGAAAAAATACGCGACCATGCAGGATGACTGCACCAATAATTGCTAACTTTGCCGAAAATCAACGAACCCCATACACCATGCCAAAGAAATTCCATAAAGAGGCACCCAACGGCTATCCCGTCTGCCTGCACGATGATTGCCCGCGTGCCGCCACCTGCCTGCACCAGCTGGCCTACCAACCCTTGCAGGAACGAATCCCCATCCTGCAGTTGCTCAATCCCCGGCAGTGCACCAAGGACAGCCGTTGTCCCCACTACCGCGACTCCGCCCCGGTCAGATATGCCCGCGGATTCACGGGGATGCAGAAGCGGATGTATCCCGGGCAATACGACATCTTCATGTCCACGCTGGTCAGTCAATTCGGACGAAACCCCTATTTTGAACGGAGGAAAGGAGAAAGGCCGCTCTCACCCCATGAACAAAAGATAGTGCGCCGGGCCTTGCGGAAGGCAGGAGTAACGGAAGACTTGGACTTTGACAGCTATGAAGAAAGCATCCCTTGGACAGAGTGAACGCTTCCTGCCGTAAGCACCGCCGGTCCTCCAATCCAAGGACTCCGGTACTTCTATTGCAAGGACCCTAATCCTTCAATTGGAGGACTGCAGTCCTCCTAATACAAGGATTGCAATCCTTGCATACAAGGACTGAGGACGGAGACTACAAGGCCGGACGGAAGAGCATCAATCACCCATTCAGCAGACAATCAATAGACACATAGAAGCTATGAACAAGCAACAATTAGCCAACAGAATATGGGCCTCGGCCAACAAGATGCGCTCCAAGATAGAAGCCAACGAATACAAGGACTATATCCTGGGCCTGATATTCTACAAATTCCTGTCGGACAACGAAGTGAACGAACTCCGCACCAACTGCGGATGGACGGACGAGGACCTGAAGACGCTGGTGGAAGACCACGAAGACGAGAATGCCGCCATGATGATACGCTATTGCCAGGACAACATCGGTTACTTCATTGAATACAAGAACCTGTTTGGCACCTGGCTGCGGCCGGACGCGGGCTTCAACGTGGCCGAACTGAGCGGCGCGCTGGGCAGCTTCGACCGCCTCATCAGCCTCAATTACAAGCACGTGTATGGCAACATCTTCAAGACCTTGCAAGCCGGACTCAGCAAGCTGGGCGAGAATCCCGCCGCGCAGACACGGGCCTTGAAAGACTTGATCAAGCTGATCAAGGACATCCCCACGGACGGCAGCCAGGACTATGACGTGCTGGGCTATGTCTACGAATACCTCATCAGCAACTTTGCCGCCAATGCCGGCAAGAAGGCGGGCGAGTTCTACACGCCGCACGAAGTGGCCATGCTGATGTCCGAAATCGTGGCGGAACACCATAAGCATAAAGACAGGATAGAAATCTACGACCCCACCAGCGGATCGGGCTCGTTGCTCATCACCATCGGCAAATCCATCGGCCGGCACATCGAAAACAAGAACAAGGTGAAATACTACGCGCAGGAACTGAAGGAGAACACCTACAACCTGACCCGCATGAACCTGGTGATGCGCGGCATCAAGCCGGACAATATCGTTACCCGTTGTGCCGACTCATTGGATGAAGACTGGCCCTTGCAGAAGGACGGCGGGGACATCGGCAAGCCGCTGTATGTGGATGCCGTCGTCTCCAACCCGCCCTATTCCCAACAATGGGACGCGAGCGACCGGGAACTGGATGCCCGTTTCAAAGACTATGGCGTGGCACCCAAGAGCAAGGCCGACTATGCCTTCCTGCTCCACGAGCTGCACCACCTCAAGCCGGACGGCATCCTGACCATCGTCCTGCCGCACGGCGTGCTCTTCCGGGGCGATGCGGGCGAGGACAGCGAAGGCGAAGGCAAGATACGCCGCAACCTGATTGAGAAGAACCACATCGACGTCATCATCGGCCTGCCCGCCAACATCTTCTTCGGCACGGGCATACCCACGCTCATCATGGTGCTGAAGCAACACCGCGCCGAAGACGACGTGCTGATCATCGATGCCTCGAAAGGTTTCGTCAAGGAAGGCAAGAACAACAAGCTCCGGGCGTGCGACATCAAGCGCATTGCCGACACGGTGCGCCTCCGGCAGTCCATCCCCGGATATTCGCGCCGGGTGTCCCGCGATGAAATCCGCCGCAATGGTTACAACCTCAACATCCCGCGCTACGTGGACTCCGGCGAACCGGCGGAGCGGTATGACATCTACGCCACCATGTTCGGCGGCATCCCCAATGCCGAGATAGAAGACTTGCAAGCCTATTGGGAGGCATTGCCCACCTTGCGCCCCGCCCTCTTCCGCGCGGAAGCCGGACGTCCCTACGCCATCCTTCAGACAGACCATACGCAGGACAACATCGAGCAGGACAGCTCCGTCCGGCAATTCCGCCAGGCGTTTGCCCAAGCGTTCGCCGGTTTTGCCGACACCTTGCACGCCCGGCTCATTGAGGGCATCATGACGGTCAACGAACTGAAGGAGCAGGACAAGATAGCCGATGACATCTTCCGCCGCCTCCAAGCCGTCCCGCTGGTGGACAAGTATGCGGCCTATCAGGCGTTGGCCGACCATTGGCCGACCATCGGCAACGACATAGAGACCATCCGCCAAGAGGGCATCGATGCCGTGCGGGTGGTGGAGCCGGCCTACAAATTGCAGAAGAAGGGTGACGAGGAACTGGAAGTGCCGGACGGAATGAAAGGACGCATCCTGCCCTTCGAGCTGGTGCAACGCGAGAAGTTCCAAGCCGAACTGGAGGCCATCGGCCGCCTGCAAACCCGCGTGGAGGAAATCAACGGCGAGCTGGACGAGCTGCGCGACGCCCTGACACCCGAAGAGGCGGAGCGGTACCTCGACAGCGAGAAGGACAACGCCTTCGACAAGAAAACCATCACCACCGATGCCAAGGCAAAAGGCAACGACATCGAGCCGGAAACCCGCACGAAGCTCAAGCAGATCCTCAAGATCTGGGACGAACAGGCCAAAACCAACAAGCAGATAAAAGCGGACAAGCAGGCCCTCACCGACCGTACCCAGGAAGCCATCGAGCACCTGCCGGACGAGGAAATCCCTCTCTTCCTGCACAAGAAGTGGATTGACCCGGTTTGCAACGGCATCCACGCCACCCTCACCGCCGTGCTCTCCACGCTGGAAAGCAAGGTGCAGTCGCTCAGCCAGAAGTATGCCGTCAGCTACCGGCAACTGAACGAGGAGTTAGAACAGGCACAAGCGGAATTGGCCGGACTGGTCGGGGAACTGACTGGGGATGAGTATGCGATAATGGGGTTGAATGAATTGGTTAAGGGAGGAAAGGAGTGAGGATTATGAAAGAACCGAAGATTAGATTTATAAAAAGTTCCTCCTTTTTGAGGAAACAATTAAAGGATATTGCGATAATCAATCCTAAATGTTCACTTCCCGAAATTTTCGAATATGTTGATTTAGAATCTGTAATTGGAACAGAGATGAAAAATCATAGAACAGAAAAGAAAGGGAGTGCACCTTCTCGCGCTCAGAGATTGGCTCAAAAAGGAGATATTTTTTTTCAAACTGTTCGCCCATATCAACAAAATAATTATTACTTCGATTTAGACGCAAACAACTTCGTTTTTTCAACAGGTTATGCACAAATATGTTCCAAGGTAAATCCTAAATATCTTTTTACTATTCTTCAACAAAGCAGTTTTCTCGACCAAGTCTTAGAGAACTGCACGGGAACAAGCTATCCAGCTATCGCGCCATCTGCATTATCAAATTTATATCTCAACGTTTGTGTGGACCCAAATGAGCAGAACCTCATCGCCTCCTATTTCCAGTTCTTGGACACCCTCATCCAAGCCACCTCCAAGCAACTTGCCTCCTTAAAACAAATCAAGGCGGCAAGCCTCCAATCCATGTTTCCGCAAAAGGGGGAGACGAAACCGAGGGTGAGGTTTAAGGGGTTTGAAGAAGAATGGATGACAGAAAAATTAGGTAGCCTGTTTCTTGAACGAAATGAAAGCAACATTTATGGAGAAATGCTGTCTGTCACTATGAATAATGGCATTATAAAAGCTGCTGACAACGGACGATTCGATAATTCCAATAAAGATAAATCACATTATAAAGTTGTCAAAATTGGCGATATTGCTTATAATTCAATGCGTATGTGGCAAGGAGCAAGTGGATGTTCTCCCTATGATGGCATTGTAAGCCCTGCTTATACAGTCATCATTCCTCGAAATGGAATCAATTCGTTATTCTTCGCTTACCATTTTAAGACTATAGAAACAATTAAAAAATTCAGATTGAATTCCCAAGGACTAACTACTGATACTTGGAATTTAAAATATCCTGCATTTAGCCTAATTGAAGTCTTATATCCTTCAAGTCTGGATGAGCAACAAAAAATTGCCTCCTACTTCCTCAACCTCGACCGTCAAATCACCCTCCAAACCCGCCGTCTGGAGAAGTTGAAGCAAATCAAGGCCGCGTGCTTGGACAAGATGTTTGTGTAATGGACGAAAAGAACAATGGCATTATGGACGAGAAGAATAAACAGCCCAAGAAATCCATACGTTTCTTCAATGACCGAGAAGTACGAGCCGTATGGGATGACGAAAACAAATGTTGGTGGTTTTCGGCTACAGACATAGTCCGCGCCATCAACAACGAGCCGGATTATACGAAAGCCGGAAACTACTGGCGATGGCTGAAACGGAAGTTGAAGCAAGAAGGCATTCAACTCGTGAGTACCACTCACGGGTTCAAATTCGAAGCACCAGATGGGAAACTCCGTGTCGCAGATGTGCTGAACAGTGGAGAGGTTGCCCTATTGGCCAAGCATTACCCCAATAATAGGGCCAACGGGTTCCTTGACTGGTTCACCTATAGCGACAACACACTGGACGGACAAAGCCGGAAAAAAGCCTATCAATTGTATGAAAGCGGCCTGCTACGTAGCCTTGAGCCTGGCAGCTTAAGATGTTTGCAGCAGATTCATGCCTATATCTTTGGCGGATTGTATGACTTCGCCGGACAAATACGTACCAAGAACATCGCAAAAGGCGGATTCACTTTTGCCAACTGCCTGCATTTTCCCGAAACACTGCAAGTCATTGAGCGTATGCCGGAAACCTCTTTCGATGAGATTTTAGACAAGTATGTCGAGATGAATGTGGCCCATCCTTTCATGGAAGGGAATGGCCGTGCCACTCGCATTTGGCTCGACCTGATGCTTAAACGCTCACTCAAGCGGTGTGTAGACTGGAGCCAGATAGACAAAAAGGAGTATCTGACAGCCATGCGAGAAAGCGTAATGGACAGTACTCATATCAGAGCCTTGGTGAAATCCGCCCTGACCACCAAGATTGATGACCGCGAAATGTTTATGAAGGGCATAGACTACTCTTACTACTACGAACAAAACGATTAACGCAAGAAGCCTTATGAACAACCTCCCATACTTCGTCAAAGAAAGCCAGTTTGAACAAGCCTTGGTGGACCTGCTTCCGCACCACGGCTGGGAAAAGGATGTACTGGTGCAGCCCACGGAAGAAGACCTGATACGGAACTGGGCGAACATCCTGTATGACAACAACCGCGACATCAACAAGCTGGGCGACTATCCGCTCACTGCGGGCGAGATGCGCCAAATCATGGACCAGGTAAACCTGTGCGACAGCCCCTATGCCACCAACAACCTGATCAACGGAGGCCAGGTGTGCATCAAGCGCGACAACCCCGCCGATGTGCACAACTGCGGCAAGGAGGTCTACCTGAAGCTGTTCGACGCCCGCGAAATCAGCGCAGGGCAAAGCCGCTACCAGATAGCCCGTCAGCCCCGCTTCAAGGCTTCGCATCCACTGGGCGGCGACCGGCGGGGCGACGTGATGCTGCTCATCAACGGCATGCCGGTAATCCACATCGAGCTGAAACGCTCGAAGGCGGACGTCAGCCAGGCCACCTTCCAAATCAAACGTTATACCCACGAAGGCGTGTTCGGCAACGGCATCTTCAAGCTGGTACAGATTTTCGTGGCCATGACGCCGGAAGAGACTCTCTACTTTGCCAACCCGGGCAAAGAAGAAAACTTCAAACCGGAGTACTACTTCCATTGGGCCGACTTCAACAACACCATCGTCCGGGACTGGCGGCGCATCGTGTCGGACCTGCTCAGCATCCCCATGGCCCACCAGCTCATCGGCTACTACACCATCGCCGACGACAAGGACAAGACGCTGAAGGTGCTGCGCAGCTACCAGTACTTCGCGGCCAGCAAAATCAGCGACGTCACCCACAAGACCAACTGGGACACCCACCAGCACCGGGGTGGCTACGTGTGGCATACCACCGGCTCGGGCAAGACAATGACCAGCTTCAAGTCCGCCCAGCTGATAGCCAACTCCGGCGATGCCGACAAGGTGGTGTTCCTGCTGGACCGCATCGAGCTGAGCGTGCAGTCGCTGGACGAATACCGGGGCTTTGCCGGCGAGGACGAGACCATACAGGACACACAGAACACGGCCATCCTGCTGAGCAAGCTGAAAAGCACCGACCCGGACGACCGCCTGATAGTGACCTCCATCCAGAAAATGGCCAACATCAAGCCGGGAGGCGACATCGCACAGGCCGACATCGACCAGATAGGACGCAAACGCCTGGTGTTCATCATCGACGAATGCCACCGCAGCACGTTCGGCGAGATGCTGCTGGGCATCAAGAACACTTTCCGCCGCGCCCTGCTCTTCGGCTTCACCGGGACGCCCGTCTTCAAGGAAAACGCCAAGCATGAAATCATGACGGAAACCATCTTTGGCGACCAATTGCACAAATACACCATCGCCAATGCCATCCCCGACCACAACGTACTGGGCTTCGACCTGTACATGGAGCAGACGTATGACGAGAACGAACTGCGCGAAAAGGCGGCCTTCGCCCGGCTGGGCGTCAAGCGCATCGAGGAGATAGAGAACGACGAGGAGAAGATGGCCGTCTACAACCGGTTCGTCCACGAACTGAAGATGCCGGACACGTACGAGGAGGACGGCGAAACCCTGCACGGTATCGAGCATTACCTGCCCAAAGACCTGTATCAGCAGCCCGTCCACCACCAAGCCGTGGCTGCCGACATCGCCGGCAAACGGGACAAGCTGAGCAAGCAGGGGAAATTCCACGCCATCCTGGCCACCAAGAACATCCCCGAAGCCATCGCTTACTACCGCATCTTCAAGGACCAATATCCGTCCCTGAACGTGGCGGCGGTGTTCGACAACAACATCGACAACTCCGACGGCGGCATCATCAAGGAGGATGCGCTGCTCGAAATGCTGAAAGACTACAACGAGAAATACGGCACGACCTTCCAGCTCTCCACCTACGCCAAGTACAAGAAAGACGTGGCCAAACGCCTGGCGCACAAGAAGCCGTACCTCAACATCGAGCACGACCACGACCAACAGATAGACCTGCTAATCGTCGTCTCGCAGATGCTGACCGGCTATGACTCCAAGTGGGTGAACACGCTGTATGTAGACAAGCTGATGAAGTACGTGGACATCATCCAGTCCTTCTCGCGCACCAACCGCCTGTTTGGTCCGGACAAACCTTTCGGCATCATCCACTACTACACCTTCCCCCACACCATGGAGCAGAACATCAACGCGGCGCTGGATGTGTATGTGGACCAACCCTTGGGTGTCTTTGTGGACAAACTGGAAGGCAACCTGACGAGCATCAACCAGAAGTTCCTGCACATCAGGGACATCTTCCGGGCAAACCAGATCGAGCACTTCAAGAAGCTGCCCGAATCCCGGGAGGACCGGAACATGTTTGCCAAGGACTTCAGCCAGATGACACACTTGCTGGAAGCAGCGAAGTTGCAGGGATTCGCTTGGGAACAACGGGACTATGAGTTCCAACATGGCGACACCTATACTTACGTGCAAATGGAACTGGACGAACAGACGTATCTCGTCCTACTGCAACGATACCGGGAACTGTTTGAGAATAGGAACAGCAGCCGGAACGAACCCGATGACTTCGACTATCCGATAGACACCTATATCACCGAAACCGGTGCCGGGACGATTGATGCGGAGTATATCAACTCCAAGTTCGTGAAGTTCATCAAGAACCTCTATATGTCCGGGCCGGGCAGCGAATTGACCCATGAGGCGTTCAAGGAGCTGCACAACACCTTTGCCTCGCTTTCGCAGAAGGACCAGCGCACGGCCATGATCATCTTGCACGACCTGCAGAGCGGCGACCTGCATTTGTCGCCCGGAAAGACCATCCATGACTATATCGCCGAGTATCAATTCCGCGAACTGCACAAGCAAGTGATGATTCTGGCCGAAGGCACAGGCATCAACGCCAGCCAGTTGGAACATATCCTCAGCAGAAATGTGACGGAACAGAACCTGAATGAGTTCAGCCAGTTTGACAACCTGAAGCTGACGCTGAACATGGGCAAGACCCGCGAATTTCTCTCCAAAGTGGAAAGAACGGACATCCCGCCCCGGCTGGTAATCCCCAAGGCAGACAAGCTGCTGCGCGACTTCATCCTGGACAGCAGCAACCGGGAACGCATACTGAAGGCGTATCTGGGCACGGAAGAAGGCTATGCGACGGAAGAAGTGGAAACAGCCCCAAGCGAAGACACGTCCACCCAAGTGCAGGCTACAAATCATACCCTTATAAAGAAACACATCCGCGACATCCTGGCCACCACATTGTCCGGCGTCCTGCCCCGGATGCGTTCGCTGGACGAAATCCTCGACAGCGTGTTCTATGTGATAGACACCCCGTCCATTGATTCGCTGGACAGCGTAGGTATGTTCATCCAGCGGGCATTTGCGAATCTTTACGGCAAGAAAGCGACCATCGTGGATAAATTCGTGGCATTCACCCTGCTGGTAACCAAGTTTGAAGCCTATCTGAAAAAGCTGTATTACCTGATGACGGGACATGAGGTACCGCCTCAGAATGAAGGAGAAGAAGTGACCTGGAAGAACGTAATCCACGCGCACAAAAGCTTGTGGTATCTGAAGTCCAGTACCGAAGAAGGGAAACAACAGCTCTACCAATACCTGATGCTGGTCAAAGGGTGGAGAAACAGCGAATCGCACATTTCGCCGACTGCCTCCGAGCAGGAAGTAGACGCAGCCATCCGCATCATCATTACCATGTACTTCTATGCCACCGGATCATCCATTACAGACTTGGAAATGAACGGGCATAACCTCGAAAGACAAGCTATAGCCATGGCTGAAAACGATGCTGACCATACCAGACGAATCGTCTCGATGTACCCACCCCGGAAAACAAACCAAGAGGTAGACGCCATTGCCGCCGATGCCCCCATCAGCGGCAACCTACCGGAAGAAGAGCGCATCACCATTCTCAAGAAGAGCCTCGTCAAGTTCGTAGGCTACGACCCGAGGAAGTCGCCCCTCGGCAAACAACGGAACTGGATAGCCATCTACCGAGTGGCTGCAGACCTGGGATTGACCATTGACGGAGACTTTGCCTATTTCAAAAGAATCATCGACCAAATGCAGATTGCCCATTTGCCCACTGCCCTCAAGACAGACTTCCTGGAGAAATCCATCAAAGGAGTCTATGCCCGGAATCTAATGGATTGGTCTCGCGAAGATTTCACCGACAGGAACCCGACTGGATTCAAAGAAGTGAAAAGCTGTGCGGACTCTTTTTGGAAAGTCACCGTCGAGACCATGAACCAACGGCATTGATTCTTTTTTCTCCAGCCTATCCTTGGGTAAGAAAGTTTCTTTGCGTACCTTTGCCACCTATAAAAAACTATCGACCTTATGAAACAGAAACTCACCATCCTCCTGCTCCTTGCCCTCTGCCTGCCCCTCTGGACGGCTGCGCAAGGCAAGAAAGCCCTCACGCTGGAAGAAGTCGTGGGCGGCGCGTTCTATCCTGAAAACATCTACGGCGTCATCCCCATCCCCGGCGACGGCGAGCATTATTCGCAGATGAATGCCAGCCGGACGCAGGTCATCAAGTATTCCTTCAAGACCGGCAAGCAAGTGGAAGTCCTGTTCGACGCCGCCACGGCCCGCGAATGCCCCTTCGAGCGGTTCGACAGCTACAGCTTTTCGCCGGACGGCAACACGCTGCTCATCGCCACGGAAACGACGCCCATCTACCGCCACTCCTACACGGCCAACCATTACCTCTACAGCCTGAAGCGGAATGCTGAGGGAACCATCAACAACAAGGTGGAGCGCCTGTCCGACGGAGGGCCGCAACAGGTGCCCGTGTTCTCGCCGGACGGGGCGATGGTGGCCTTCGTGCGCGACAACAACATCTTCCTCGTCAAACGCCTCTACGGCAACAGCGAGAGCCAAGTGACCACGGACGGCAAACGGAACGAAGTGCTGAACGGCATCCCCGACTGGGTGTACGAGGAAGAATTCGCCATGGACCGCGCCCTGGAGTTCAGCGCAGACAGCAAGATGCTGGCCTTCGTGCGCTGGGACGAATCGGCCGTGCCCTCCTTCTCCTTCCCGCTCTATGCCGGAGAGAAACCGCATGTCAAGAGCTATGAGAAATATCCCGGCGCCTATACTTATAAATATCCCAAGACGGGCGAGGTAAACTCCAAAGTTTCCGTCCACACCTTCGACATCAAGACCAAGGTGACGCGCACGCTGAAGCTACCTTTGGATGCCGACGGCTACATCCCGCGCATCCGCTTCACCAAAGCCCCTGACAAGCTGGCCGTCTTCACCCTGAACCGCCATCAGAACCGCTTCGACCTCTACTTTGCCGACCCGCGCAGCACCGTCTGCCGCCTGGCCTTGCGCGACGAGACGGACACCTACATCAAGGAAAACACCTTCGACAACATCCGCTTCTATGCCGACCACTTCGTCTTCATGAGCGAACGGAGCGGCTTCAGCCACCTCTATTGGTATGACCTGAACGGCAACCTCACCAAGCAAGTCACGAAAGGCGAGTTTGAAGTGAAGCAGTTCCTGGGCTATGACGAGAAGAGCGGCACCTTCTACTACACCAGCAACGAAGGCAGCCCCCTGCGCCAAGCCGTCTGGAAGACCGACCGCCGGGGAAAGAAGACGAAACTCTCTGCCCAAGAAGGCATCAACACCGCCCAGTTCAGCACGGACATGAAGTACTTCCTGAACCGCTATACCAGCCTGAACACGCCCACCGTCATCACCCTCAACGACAATACGGGCAAGGTACTGGCCACCCTGCTGGACAATGCCGCACTCAACCAAAAGCTGAGCGAATATGACATGCCCGCCAAGGAGTTCTTCACTTTCCAGACTTCGGACGGCACTACGCTGAACGGCTGGATGATGAAGCCCACGGACTTCGATGAGAACAAGAAATATCCCGTCATCATGTACCAATACAGCGGCCCCGGCTCGCAACAGGTGCTGGATCAGTTCAGCATCAGCTGGGAGACCTACATGGCTTCGCAAGGCTACATCATCGTCTGCGTGGACGGACGGGGCACGGGAGGACGCGGCGCCGCCTTCGAGAAGTGCACCTACCTCAACCTGGGCGTGAAGGAAGCCCATGACCAAGTGGAGACCGCCATCTACCTGGGCTTGCAACCCTACGTAGACAAGGAGCGCATCGGCATCTGGGGATGGAGTTTCGGCGGCTATATGACGCTGATGAGCATGAGCGAGGGCACCCCGGTGTTCAAGGCAGGCGTGGCCGTGGCAGCCGTGACCGACTGGAATTATTATGACACCATCTACGGCGAACGCTTCATGCGCACCCCGCAGGAGAATGCGGACGGATACAAAGCCGCCTCTGCCTTCACCCGCGCCGACAAGCTGCATGGCGACCTCCTGCTGGTGCATGGCTCGGCCGATGACAACGTGCATTTCCAGAATTGCGCCGAGTATGCCGAACACCTCGTGCAGTTGGGCAAGCAGTTTGACATGCAAGTCTACACCAACCGCAACCACGGCATCTATGGCGGCAACACCCGGATGCACCTGTACACCAAGCTCACGAACTTCTTCAACACCCACCTGAAATGAGCGGACACGTACGCAAGCCCGAGTGGCTCAAAATCAGCATCGCCTCCAACGAACGCTATGCGGAAACGAAGCGCATCGTGGAGTCGCACTGCCTGCACACCATCTGCAGCAGCGGCCGTTGCCCCAACATGGGAGAATGTTGGGGCCGCGGCACAGCCACGTTCATGATAGGCGGGGACATCTGCACCCGTTGCTGCAAATTCTGCAACACACAAACCGGCAAGCCCCTCCCCTTGGACGAAGGCGAACCGCTGCACGTGGCAGAGTCTGTCCGCCTGATGAAGCTCTCGCACGCGGTCATCACCTCCGTGGATCGTGACGACCTGCCCGACTTGGGAGCCTCCCACTGGGCACGCACCATCACCGAAATCCGCCGTCTGAACCCGGACACCACCATCGAAGTGCTCATCCCGGACTTCCAAGGCCGCAAGGAACTGGTGCAGCAAGTCATCGACGCACAGCCCGACATCCTCTCGCACAACATGGAAACGGTGCGCCGCATCAGTCCCTTGGTGCGCAGCGCCGCCCGCTATGAGACCAGCCTGGAGGTATTGAGGCAGATAGCGGAGAATGGCATCACGTGCAAGTCCGGCATCATGGTGGGATTGGGAGAGACGCCCGGGGAAGTGGAAGAGCTGATGGACGACCTACGCGCCGTGGGATGCCAGGTGCTGACCATCGGCCAATACCTGCAACCTTCGCACCGCCACTACCCGGTGGCAGAGTACGTGACGCCCGCGCAATTTGCCGCCTACAAGGAAACAGGATTGCAGAAGGGATTCAGCCAAGTGGAAAGCGGCCCGCTGGTGCGCTCGTCCTACCACGCCGACCGGAGCAAGCTGTTGCTGAAAAAAGCGTGAGCACACTCCTCGCCCACAAAGCTGCTGCACAGCATTATTTATACAAAAGAAAAATACAGGGAATCTTGGCAAGGTCAGGCAAATGGCCTTGCCATTCTTTTATCGTCTTGGTCTTGATGTATTCGCCTTCGCAGGTGATGTTGGCCGCGATGCAAAGCTTGGTTTGCGGGCGGCAGGCGCGGAGGATGTCTTCCATCATCTTGTTGTTGCGATAAGGCGTCTCGATGAAGAGTTGCGTCTGGTGCTCGTTGTAGATGCGCTGCTCCAACTGCTTGAGCTTCTTGGCCCGCTCGTCCGCCTCGATGGGCAGGTAGCCGTGGAAGGCGAAGCTCTGTCCGTTGAATCCCGAAGCCATCACGGAGAGGATGATGGACGAAGGTCCCACAAGCGGCACCACCTTCAGGTTCTTGCGCTGGGCAATGGCCACCACGTCTGCACCCGGATCGGCCACGGCGGGACATCCCGCTTCGGAAATCACACCCATCGGCTGCCCATCTTCCAACGGCTTCAGATAGCCGGAAATGTCGGCGGGCGACGTATGCTTGTTCAGGGGATAGAAGGTCATGGCGTCAATGTCCGCCTCGCGATTCACCTTCTTCAGGAAACGGCGCGCCGAACGCACATCCTCCACGATGAAATGGCGGATGCCGGCAATCACCTCTTTGTTATAGGCAGGCAGGACGGAATCAATAGGCGTGTCGCCCAGGGTGACAGGGAGAAGATAGAGGGCAGGATTCATGATTTGTGCGACAAGCGACAGTTGCGACAGTTTTTCTTGGAAAAACAGCAGCCAATACTTAGCAGCCGAGGCTGGGAAACAATCCCCGCACAGACTACTAACTACTGGCTACTGACTACTTACTTATGTAGAAACATCATCCGTAAATGATATTTCCGTTCTCGTCCATATAATCCTCCAGACCCTTCTGGTAGGTGTTCATGGCGCGGAGGCTCATGCCCATGCTGGAGAAACCACCGTCGTGGTAGAGGTTCTGCATGGTCACCTTACGAGTCAAGTCGGAGAACATCACGATGCAATAGTCGGCACACTCGTCTGCCGAGGCGTTGCCCAGGGGAGACATGCGGCTGGCGAAGTCGAACAGCTTGTCCATGTCCTTCACGCCCGAACCGGCCGTGGTCATCGTGGGCGACTGGGAAATGGTATTGACACGCACGTGGTGCTCGCGGCCATAGATGTAGCCGAAGCTGCGGGCGATGGACTCCAGCAACGCCTTGGCATCGGCCATGTCGTTATAGCCGAAGAAAGTGCGCTGTGCGGCCACATAGCTCAGTGCCACGATGGAGCCGTACTCGGCAATGGCATTCAACTTCTTGGCAGACTGTATCATCTTGTGGAAAGAGATGGCAGAAATATCCAGTGTCTTTCCCAGCATATCATAATCCAAATCGTCGTAGGTACGCTTCTTGCGCACGTTGGGGGACATGCCGATGGAGTGGAGCACGAAGTCCACGGATCCGCCCAGCATCTCCATGGAGCGTTTGAAGACGTTCTCCAGATCCTCCACGCTCGTGGCATCGGCAGGGATGACCTCGGCGTTCAGCTTCTCGGACAAGGCGGATACCTGTCCCATGCGCACGGCCACCGGGGTGTTGGACAACGTGATGGTGGCACCTTCCTCAACGGCCCGTTCGGCCACCTTCCAAGCGATGGATTGCTCGTTCAGGGCACCGAAGATGATGCCTTTCTTTCCTTTCAACAAATTGTAACTCATAGTCGTATTAACTTAAATTGAGGCTGCAAAGATAGGAAGAATCCGTGTAAGTCGTATCTTTGCACCGCGAAAAATAAGAAATTAAAGGATTTACCTACAATGAAGAAGCTCGTTATATTCGATTTGGACGGCACGTTGCTGAACACCATCGCCGACCTGGCACAAAGCACCAACCACGCCCTTCAAGCCTTGGGCTACCCCACGCACGACACATCGGCCTACCCCTTCATGGTGGGCAACGGCATCAACAAACTCTTCGAGCGTGCCCTGCCCGAAGGCGAGAAGACGCAAGAGAACGTGCTCCGCGTCCGCGCCGAGTTCATCCCTTATTACAACATCCACAACGCCGATCTGAGCCGCCCCTACCCCGGCATTCCCCAACTGCTGGACGCCCTGCAAACGAAAGGCATCCAAATCGCTGTGGCCTCCAACAAATACCAGGAAGCCACCACGAAACTCATCGCCCACTACTTCCCCGGCATCCGTTTCTGCGCCGTCCTGGGGCAGCGCGAGGGCATCCCCGTCAAGCCCGACCCGGCCATTGTGCATGACATCCTGAAGCAGGCACAAGTATCCCCCGAAGAGGTGCTCTATGTGGGTGATTCGGGCGTGGACATGCAGACAGCACGCAATGCAGGCGTCGAGGCTTGCGGCGTCACGTGGGGTTTCCGCCCGCGGACAGAACTGGAGGAAGTGTCTCCCGCCCATATCGTAGACAAGGCAGAAGACATCTTGAGGCTGGCTGCCGATGGACAGAGTTAATCCACAGGTTCCGACAATACGCCAAAAACAAGAAAAGATAAGGACAAGACAAATGCAATACAAAAAGGCGGAAGCCTCACGACCTCCGCCAATCTTCTAACCTTAAATCTAAATCTCTATGAAAAAAACGTGCACAAAAGTAGGCATTCTTCCCCAATCGGGCTGCAACTGAAATGTTATAAGAATGAAACAGCTATTTAATATTTGCTAAATCCCATAAAGCAGCCTTATATCTCTTCTAAAAACCTCAGCAACTGCCTGTAAATGGGGTTCAGAGCCAGCAATCCGGGCACGCCCGTGATGAACATCTGGCGACGGGCGCGGGTCAGGGCGACGTTCAGCTTGCGGTCGACAGGCACGCCGTTGTCCTCCGTCAGGTTGGCCAGAAACTTCAGCTGATAGGCGCGGTTCACGCAGAAGGAATAGATGATGACGTCGCGCTCGCTGCCTTGGAAACGTTCGACCGTATCCACCAGCACGTCCCGCAAGGCGGGTATGCCCAGCGCCTCCAGCTCTTTCTTGATGAGGGCTATCTGGCTGCGGTAGGGCGTGATGATGCCTAAAGTGCGCAAGGGGTCGAAGCCCGTGATGCCCGCATATTGGGCATGGACGGCCTCCGCCAGACGCGCCACGAGCACGGCCTCCGAATGGTTCACCTTGGCCGGACGCTCCGCAGGCTCGGGGACGGAGGGCAAGAAGGCCACGCGCCGGGTGAGCACCTCCGCGAACTCGTTCCCTTCCAAGCCGGGTGCCAAGGTCAGGTCCCCACTTTGGTGGGGCAGGCCCAACGGCTCCAGCCGCCCGCCGTAGAAGGCGCGGTTGGGGAAGAGGGCTACCTCCTCGTTCATGCGGCCTTGGCGGTGTAACATGTCGAAAGTGCGCCCCGAAGCCTCCACCCCACCCTGCGACCACGTGCGGTAGAGTCGCTCGAACAGGGAGTCCTTCAGGTTGTGCAACCCAATAGCCCGCAACCGCTCTGAATGCACCTCGGACTGCGCGGGGGACTGCAGGACCACGGCGGGCAACTGCTTGTGGTCGCCTATCAGGATGAACTTGCCTATCGCGTCCGCCCCCGACTCCGCCCGCAGGCAGAGCAAACCCAGCAACTGCGGCTCCAGGATTTGCGTGGCCTCGTCCACCAACGCCACGTCGAACGTCTTCAGGCGGAACAGCTCCGTCTTCGAGGAAAGCGTGGCCACCGTCCCCACGAACACGCGGCAGGCGGCAATGCGCAACTGCACGGCCCGGCGGTTGGGACAATCCTCCAATACATTTTCTATCAGATGGGGGCGATAACGCTCCTCGCACGCCAACTCGCTGCCGATGCGGATGTAGTCGATGGCCGGCGTGATGGCCGACAGCATCTTGCAAATCTCGTCCACCGCCCGATTGGTATAGGACAAGAGCAGTATCTGCTTCCGCTCCGTGTAGAATGCCTCCACCATCCCCCGCAGGGCACGCGAGGTCTTGCCCGTGCCCGGAGGGCCTATCAGGAGGAAGCAGTCGCGGGCGGCACGAGCCTTCAGCGTGATGCGGGCGAAGTCGTCGGGCGCGGAGGATATAGCGGCATCCAGCGAGGTGTCGAACTCCGGCGGACGCTGCCCCAGCAAGAGATCACGCCGCCGCTGCGTGGCGGAAAGGAAAGCGGACAGTCCCCGATACATGCTGCGGAAGGAGGTGTCCATATAGTCGTGCTCCACGGCATAACGGCTGCCGGCGGGCAGCACGTCCACGTTATGCTGGGTGGCGCGCAGACGGATGCGGATAGCCTGCTCGGTGATGTCCTCGATGTTTCCCTTGAATATCAGCTTGTCCGTCACGTTGTCCGCATCGGCGTTGCGCTCGTAGAGCACCACGGCATCGCCCTGGCGGAAATTGGGCAAGGGAGCTTCTGCCCCGCCGGGAAGCTCGCTCCGCTCCAGCTGCAAATAGGGCTTGTGCGCGTCCGCCGCATGGTTCTCGCGGATGGAGAGGTCGTAAAGGATTTCCCCCGCCTCCACCTTCTCCGCCAAGGTGGAGAGCCACACCGATGATGCTCCCGTGCGACCCTCGTAGCCCACGTCGCCGGACTTGGAGGTATAGAGTTCCTTGGTGACGAAGTTGTAGAGAGCGTGGAAGTAGTCCGCCTCCAGCGGCGAAAGCGCGTCCAGGTTGCGGCGCACCTGTTCGATATTCGGGGTAAGGTAGCGCTTCCACAGCGTATTGTTCAGCCCCCGCTCGTTCAGGGTGTCGGGCGTCAGGGATTTCAACTGTTCCGCCGTCCAGGCTGGGTCGTTGTGCCGCTGGATGCCATACTCCCCGGCCACGATGCGGTTGCGCACGTCCATCACGCGGCGCAGCATCGCCCACGAAGCCCGCGCCGGATAGAGCAGCGGATAGCGGGTGTAGAGCAGGTAGGGCTTCACCCGGTGGTGGTCCTTGCCCATGGAGAACTCCAGCACCGCCTGATAGAGCAACATCTGCACCAGGTTGTTCTCCTTGGGCACAATCTTGTTGCGGACGGCATATTCCTCCGCCTTGCCGGACTTCATCTCGATGAACGCGGTCATGTCGCGCTGCATATAGTCCAGACGTCCTTGCAACCCCAGGGCCTCGCACAGGTAGGAAGGCTCCAGCACGGCATCCCGGCGGTCCAGCCCGTAGCCGGAGGCGCGGAAGGTTTCCGTCACCGTCTGGCGCAGGTGCTCGAAGTGGAGCTTGCAATCGGCGAAGAAGGCCCGTTCCTTCTCCGCGTCGCGCAGGTCGGCACAGGCGGCCAGTTCGATGGGATAGGCACGGAAGGCCTTTTTCATGCAAGCCAGGTAGTCCGGCTCGGCCTCGGCATGAATCCATTCGTCCAAGAAGAGGTTGACGATGTTTCCCAACAGCAGGGGACGGGTGTTGCCTACGGGCTGGAGACGCATCAGCACATAGTTCAGCGGATGGTGGCCGTATTCCTTGAAACACTCGGCCAGGGTGCTGATGTCTATCAGATAGTCCGGCTCCAGCACGATGAACGACGGGGTCAGCACGCCCGCCTCGTCCACCGCCACGTCCAGCAGGTTGAGTTGTGCGCCCGGCCAAAGGAGGCGGCAGGTCTCGCTGAACTCCTCGTTGACCTGCGGCACGCCGTGGCGCACCCGGAGCGGATCGTCGCAGAGGGTGTCGGAGGGACGTATATATAAATAGGTTTCGTCGGCATGGAGGAAGGTGGCCCGCAGGCGATGGACATGCTCCTTGGCGGGCGGGGCGACGATGTAGGTGGCATCCGCCCGGGGCAACAGGCGATGCAGGTCTTCGGGAATGTCCTCTTTCGTCAGGCGTTTGATGAAGAAGGCCAGCGTCTTGGCATCGCGCAAGAGGTGTTCCCGCTCCGGCTCCGCCCGGCGGTTGAGGATGTCGTTGGAGGTCAGGCGGAAGGAATGCAGGCGGTTCAGCTCGACCACGGAGAGGCCCAGCTTGGCGCCGACATAGTTGATGCGGGCGGCCAGGTCGGTCATTTGCAGGCTGCCGTCCTCCGTCTGCGTGTGGCAAAGCATCTCCAGCAGCCCGCGCATCTGCCGGTAGGCACCCTTCCAGGAAGAGGCCTCCGCCCGGCACACAGCCCGCAGGAGGTCGTAATACTCACGGGCCTCGCCCGCCGCGCTATTCTTCTCCATCGGCCGCTCCTTCCCCCGCTTCTCCGGGCTTGTCCTTGATCATCAGGATGCTCAGCTCATAGAGCAAATAGAGGGGAATGGCCACCACGGACAGCGTGAAGGGGTCTCCCGTGGGGGTGATGACCGCGGCCAATATCACAATGACCACCACCGCGTGGCGTCGATACTTGCGCAGGAAGGTCTTGTGCACCAGCCCCAGCAGCGAGAGCAGCCACGTCAGCAGCGGCAACTCGAAGGCCAGGCCCATGCAGAGCACCAGCATCATGAAGTTGTTGATGTAGGAGTTGAGCGATATCTGGTTCTCTATCGCCGCGCTGAGCTGATAGGTGGAGAGGAAGCGGAGCGTCAGGGGATAGACCATGAAATAGCCCAAGAGCACGCCGAGGAAGAACATCACCGTGCCCAGGGCCAGGGCCTTACGCACTCCCCGCGTCTCGTTGGGATAGAGCGCGGGACGGATGAACCGCCACACCTCGTAGAAGAGGTAGGGCGCGGCCGTCACCACGGACATCCAGAAGGCCGTGGACATGTGGATGAAGAACGGGGCGGCCAGGTTGATGTTGACCAGCTTGACGTGGAACTCCTGCGTGAAGAACTCGTCCCGCAGGTCCAGCTTCGCGCCTATCCAGCGCAGAAGGTCGTAGAAGACGAAGTCATTCGAACACGGAGCCAGCACCACGTGGTCGAACAGCCAAGGCATGGCCAGGAAATAGCCCAAGGCCAGCACGAACCACACCAGGAGGATGCGGATGAGCGCCCGGCGCAGCACCTCCAGATGGTCCCAGAAAGTCAGTTCCTTGTCCGCCACGCCGCCTTACTGTTTCTTTTCCACGGGTTGGTCGATGTCTTCCTTGGCCTTGCTGATTTCCTCCTTGGCCTCGTCCACGCCTTGCTTGAAGCTCTTCACGCCCTTGCCCAGGCCGCGCATCAGTTCGGGAATCTTCTTGCCGCCGAACAGCAGCAGGATGACCAGCGCGATGATAATCCACTCGGAGCCGCTGGGCAGGATGCTCAATGTCACAAAACTCATCATAATCATATCGGGTTCTTTTAGATTTTCGTGCAAATATAGTACAAAGAAACGAAACCGGAAAACGAATCCTTGCAGAAACGCTTCAAGCTTAGCAGCTGTAACGTTTAAAGGTTAGTAGCTTTAACGCTTAAAGGTTACCACCTTTAACGCTTAAAGCTTGCAACCTTTAACGCTTAAAGCTTGCAACCTTTAACGCTTCCAGATTCAATCCTGGTAATACACCCGCTTCACCCGCGTGGAGATGCTGGTCAGCACCTCGTAGGGGATGGTGTCCAGCGCGTCGGACAGGACGGTGACGGGCAGGTGGTCGCCGAAGATTTCCACGCGGTCGCCCTCCTTGCAGTCTATGTCCGTGACGTCTATCATGCAGACGTCCATGCAGATGTTGCCCACGTAGGGTGCCCGCTGCCCGTTCACCAGGCAATAGGCGTGGCCGTTGCCCAAGTGGCGGTTCAGGCCGTCGGCATAGCCTATGGGCAGGGCGGCGATGCGCGAGGGACGGACAAGCACGCCCTTGCGGCTGTAGCCCACGGTGTCCTCGGCGGGGACATCGTGGATTTGCAGGATGGTGGTGTAGAGCGAGCTGACGTTGTGCATCACAGCGTTGGTGACGGGGTTGATGCCATACAGCCCGATGCCGAGGCGCACCATGTCGAACTGCGCGTCCGGGAAGCGCTCAATTCCCGCCGAGTTGCAGATGTGGCGCAGGATTTTGTGGGAGAAGGCCGCCTGCAACTGCCCGTAGGCCTCCTCGAACAGGGCTATCTGCCGGCGGGTGAAGTTGTCGAACCAGTCCGAGTCGCTGCCGACCATGTGCGAGAAGACGGAGCGCACGATGACGGCATCCTGCGCCTTCAGCCGCTCTATCAGCCGGGGCATCTCGTCGGGCAGGAAGCCCAGGCGGTGCATCCCGGTGTCTATCTTGATGTGTATGGGATAGTTGGTGATGCCGGACTTCTCCGCCTCGCGCACCAGGGCGTCGAGCAGGCGGAAGCTGTAGACCTCCGGCTCCAGGTGGTTGTCGAACATCGTCTGGAAAGCGGTCATCTCGGGGTTCATGATGAGGATGTTGGTGGTGATGCCCGCCTTGCGCAGCTCCGAGCCTTCATCGGCCACGGCGACGGCCAGATAGTCCACGCGGTGCTCCTGGAGGGTCTTGGCTATCTCGTGCGAGCCGGCGCCGTAGGCCGACGCCTTCACCATGCAGGTCATCTTCACGCCGGGGCGCAGGAGGGAGCGGTAGTGGTTGAGGTTCTCCACCAGCGCGCCGAGGTTGACCTCGAGGATGGTCTCGTGCACCTTCTTCTCCAGCAGCTCGGTCAGGGACTCGAAGCCGAACTGGCGCGCCCCCTTGATAAGGACAATCTCCCGCGAAAGCCTCAGCTTCCCTTCGCGGAGGGCGGCGCAAAGTGCCTCGGTGTCCGGGAAGAAGGCCTTCTCCATCCCGAAGCGGTCGGCGTGGGCGGACAGCTCCTTCCCCACCCCGATGATGCGCTCCACGTGGCGGCTCTCCAGCAGTTGGGCCACCTCGCGATAGAGCAACGGGCCGTTCTGTCCCGTCTCGAGCAGGTCAGAGAGGATGAGCGTGCGCTTCAGGTTGTCGGAGAGGGAGCGGCGGTAGAGGAAGTCGAGGGCGATGTCCAGCGAGGCGAGGTCTGCGCTGTAGCTGTCGTTGATGAGCAGGCAGCCGTCCTTGCCCTCCTTCACCTCCAGGCGCATGGCCACCGGCTCCAGGCGCACCATGCGCTCGGCGATGCGGTCCGCCGGCACCATCAGGTAGAGGCAGGCGGCCAGGCAATGCAGGGAGTTCTCGATGGAGGCATCGTCTATGAACGGCAGGGTGTAGGCGTTGTCCATCTCCAGGTAGCGGTAGTGGATGACGGTGTGGTCCTCGTATTTCTCCACCTTATTTATATATAGGGGACGCTCCATGTCGCGCCGGCTCCAGGCAATCTCCCGGGCAGGCAGCAGGGACTTGGCCACGCAACTGCTGATGAACTCGTCGTCGCCGTTGTAGATCAGGACATCACAGTCCTTGAAGAGGTCGAGCTTCTCCTGGCACTTGTCCTGGAGGGAGAAGAAGTTCTCCTGGTGCGCCCCGCCGATGTTGGTCAGGATGCCGATGGTGGGCTTGATGATGGCCTCCAGCGCCTTCATCTCGCCAGGCTGGGAGATGCCCGCCTCCAGGATGGCCAGCTCGTCCCGCTCGTCCATCCGCCAGACGGAGAGGGGCACGCCGATCTGCGAATTGTAGCTGCGGGGCGAGCGCACCGTCACGCGGTCGGGCGAGAGGAGCTGGTGGAGCCACTCTTTCACCACGGTCTTGCCGTTGCTGCCCGTGATGCCCACGACGGGTATCCGGAAGCGCGAGCGGTGGTGCTCCGCCAGCCGTTGCAAGGCTTTCAGGGGGGCGGGCACCAGCAGGTAGTTGGCATCGGGCTGCGGGGCTTCCAGTTGCCGGAAGGCGTCCTCGGTCAGGACGAAGTTGCGCACGCCGCGCACATAGAGTTCGGGGACATACCGCGCCCCGTCGTTGCGCTTGGTCGCCAGGGCGAAGAACAAGGTATCTTCGGGGAAACTGAGGGAACGGCTGTCCGTCAGGAGCCAGCCGATGGTGGCAGGCGCGTTCCCCACGCGGCGGGCACCTATGATTTCTGCAATCTGTTCAATAGAGTAAGACATGATTCTCTTTCGTTTTGGAAGTCGAAGTACGGGTATTTTCCGTTAAGTCGCTCCATTTTTAACACTATTTGTCCTAAAAAACGCTTATACTCTTCCGATTCGGGGTGGATGGGCCGATGGGCCAGGGCCTTGCGTATGTCCTCGACCTCGGCCATGAGGCGGACGGCTTCGGGCGAGAGGCACCACTGGGCGAAGCGCTCCCAGACGTAGCGCACGGCCAGCGGGGAGGGATGCACCAGGTCGTCGGCATAGAAGCGGTAGTCGCGCAGCTCGTCCTGCAGCAGCTCGTAGGCGGGGAAGTAGAAGACGCGGCCGGGGAAGGCGGCGCAGAGGCGGTCGGCGGCCAGGAGGAGGGTGGCCTTGCTGAGCTGGTTGTCGTGCAGGCCGTCGCGCACGTGGCGGATGGGGCTGACCGTCAGCACCACCTGCAGCGAGGCGTTCTGTTGCCACAGGGCGTCGAAGAGCGACGCGGCGTCTTCCACAATCTCGTCCACCGCGAGGCGGCGGCGCAGGAAGCACGTCTCCGGGCGCTTGTGGCAGTTGCCCGCCACGTGGCCGGTCTCGCGGTCTTCGTAGACCCAGGCGGTGCCCCACGTCAGCAGCAGGAAGTCCAGCGCGGGCAGGGCGGCGGAGGCGGGACGGAGGCGGCTGTTGATGCGCTGCAGGGCCTCGTCGGGCGTGGCGGCGGAGAAGTCGCCGTGGTGCATCGGGCTGTGCCAGAGGCCCTGGTGCGGGTAGAGGTCGGCCGCGGCATAGACCTTGCCCGCCAGCATCTCGCGCAGGGCAGCGGAGATGGACAGGGGATTGTAGAGCACGCCGTAGGGATTGGCGTCGCAACGGAAGCGGGCTTCCTGCAGCCGCGCCCCGATGTGTGCGGCGAAGCACGACCCCATCAGCATCAGCCGGTGGGCATAGCCGATGGAGGGGCGCAGGGCGGGACGTTCGACGGGGGTCAACAGTTTCATTGCATCAAGGGGGTTTATGTATAGCGGCGGCAAAGGTAGGAAAAATATCCGTTCGACGCACCCGATGCCCCCAAAATCCCCCTGCCGGCACCCCCGCGGGGGGCATCCGGAAAGAAAATACGCGCGGATGGTAAAAAAAAAAAACAGATGCTTGAAATCAGAAATAAATCACTTACCTTTGCAGCAGCCATAAGGCAAGGATTAACCAACCCATCAAAAAAGGAAAACGTATGAACAAAGAACAGTACATCCCGCCCCAAGTGGAAGTGATAGAAGCGCAGTGCGAAGCCGGATACCAAGCCAGCGTGGGAGGCTGGGGAGGAAACGAAGATTTAGGCGAAGGAGAATTGACCTGACGCCTGCCCCCGCCCGGACACCGTACGACCACCCGTAGGGGCGGGGCTTGCCCCCGCCCAAACGCCGGACGATAACCATTTACAGGGCGACCGCAAGGGCCGCCCCTACAGGAAACCATTTAACTCATTTAATAAGAATAGGTATGAAAAAGACCAACTACTTCACTCTCGCAGCCCTGGCCCTGCTCAGCCTGGCCGGCTGCACACACGACGAAGAGCCAGCCGCCAACGGCCTGCCCATGACAGGGACACCCCTGCGCGCGACGGCCGAAATCACCGCCCCCGTGACCCGCGAGGCCATGACCACGCAGGACCTGACGCACTATTACTTCCGCGTGACCGACCAGGACGGAGCCGCCACGACGGAATATGACTACTTTACCTCGATGACGCTGGCGGACGGCCAATGGACAGGCGACAAAGCAATGACGTGGGGCACTGCCTACCCGAAGGTGTCCGCCCTGGAGCAGAAAGGCGTGGAATGGAACCAGACGGAATACACCACCGGTAAGACCATCGCCGTGCAGACCGACCAAAGCGACCGCGAGACCGGCCTGCTGAAGAGCGACCTGCTCTACATGGCGCCCAAGGCCATCAGCGCCGCCGACCTCGACAACGAGGGGAACATCAAGGTGAACCTGGCGCACCGCTTCGCCAAGCTGAAAGTGGTGGTGAACGTCACGGGAGCGACCACAAACCCCATTACCGCACTGACCATAGGCGGCACACAGACGACGGCCACCTTCACCCCCGAGACGGACGTCCTGACGCTGTCCGGCAATGTTGCGGACATCATCCCCTACCGTGAATCCACCGAAGCAAGCACCAGCGGCCCGGGCTACACCGCCACCTACGAGTGCATCCTCCTGCCGCAACAGTTGGCAGCAAACACTCTCAAAGTCACCGCCACCGCGGGCGAGGACGGAACAACGAAGAGCTACGAGCATCCCAAAGAACTTGAACTGAAAGGCAACACCCAATACACCCTGAAACTGACGATGAACCACCAAGGAGCCATGAACCCGAGCGGCGATGTCAATGTGGGGAATTGGGGAGATGAAGGAGAGATAGAAGGCGGCGAAATAAGCGAAGACGGCAAGACCTACACCGTCAGCACGGCCACGAGCTTGCTGGAATGGGCACAAGCCGCAGCGCAAGGCCAAAGTCCAAACCTCATCCTGACCGACGACATTGACATGACAGGACAGACCTGGCCGACCATAGAGAATTACACCGGCGGTACCATTGACGGTGGCGGGCACACCATCAGCAACCTGACATTGACTAAACAAAATATCGTTGATATCGGCCTTATCGCCTCAGATGCAAACGAATGTACCATTAAGAATCTAACCCTTCTGAACCCCTGTATCCGTGATGAATATGCTCATGGAAGTGCTTTCTTTGTAGGAAGTAGAGCAACAAATATCACCATGGAGAACTGCCATGTCATTGGAGGAATACGGGAAATAAGCGGCCCTTCTAATTATGAGGGCGGTTTAGTATGCGATGCGGATTATAGCAAGTTCATAGCTTGTTCCATCACCTCAACCCAGAACATGAACTTGATGGGCCAAAGTATGAGAGATATCAATATAACAGCATGCTATACCATTGGGGGAAACTTGGTTGGTTACGAGTGGGGAGGTACTTCCCCGGCTTACAACGCCAGCTACTACCTGAATAATAACGTCATAACAGCAGCGGACGGAAGCACGGTAAGCTCTTGGTCTGAAGCCATGACTGCCATGAACCAAGCCTTATCAGGCACAACATACCAATGGGTAGAAAACGAAGGAACGGACAAAGATACACGCCCCCTCGTTATCAAGTCCCAAACGACTAACTAACCGCCCCCAAATCGAGATACGTATCTCGGCGGGTTCGAGATAGGTATCTCGACGGGGTTGAGATAGGTATCTCGGCAGGGTCGAGATAGGTATCTCGATTTGACGCCCCAAACGGGATGCCGGACACGTAGGGGCGACCCTCGCGGTCGCCCACATCACAGGGCGGGGGCAAGCCCCGCCCCTACAAGTTGAACCGTTATAAATAACCCTATTGTTTTACTTCTAAAACCATTAAGACTATGGCATTTAAGTACAAACTCGTTGAAAAACTTCGTGAACCCGGCAACCCCACTGCCGGAAAGAACTGGCGCGGCACCCCTGCCAGCGCCACGTCGCTGAGCGGCAAGGCCATGACCCGCGCCGCCACCAAGAACACCACCGTGGCCCCCATCGAGCTGGAGGCGGCACTGGAGCTGCTGGCAGACTTCGTGCCCGAACAGCTGCTGCAGGGCCACACGGTGACCATCCCGGGCCTGGGCTACTTCCGCCTGACCTTCAAGAGCAAGGGCGCGGACACGGTGGAAGACTTCGACCCGAAGGAAATGCTGTATGACGTGCGCCCGGTGTTCGTGGTGGACCGGGACTTCCGCAAGCGCGTGCAGGACAACATCGAGTTCGAGGACGGCGGCGTGCAGAAGGACGGCATCAGCTATGCCACCCGCATGGACTACCTGCAGGCCACCAACCCCGGCGGCAGCACGCCCGGCGGCAACGAAGGCGGCGGCTCGGGAGAGGACGGCAGCTTCGGATAAGCGCCGCGCCAAGACGGAAACCGCATCAAAACGGAAAAGGAGACGGACAACGGGCCATCCTTTTCCGTTTTTTCGTTCCAACGCCCGCACCTGCCCGCAGGGCGAGGAGAATCCGGCAAGAAAGCAAAACGGCGGATATCCCAACATATTCATCGCTTATCCTTAATTTGTGTTACAAATTGGTTACAAAACGCCCGTTTCCGCAACAGGCAATTGACCAAGGTCAAGAAAAGGGGGGCAGAAGCGCACTTTTTCCCGAAATTGTTTTTGTGTTCTAAAACATGTCCCTACATTTGCATCGGTAAAAAGAAAAAGCTAAGGCTTTTGAACGTTTTCAATAGGTATTAGCTTTGACAGAAAGATTAGTTTTTAGGTTAACAATTAAAAGGAGAAAGTATTATGAAACGTTTTGGATTAACATTAGTAGCAGCATTCTGCTTGGCAAGTGTTTCGTTTGCAGCCGGCAACCAACCGACCAACGAGAAGTGGGAAGGCAACATCAACGTAAGCAAACTGAGCAACTACCTGAAACTGACAAGCGACCAGCGCGAGGAAGTGGCCAACATCTGCGATTTCTTCAACGCACAGATGAAGCGCGCCAACTCTTCCAAGAAGAACCAGGAGAAGATGCTCCGCAACGCCATCTACGGCAACCTGAAGCTGATGAAGAAGGCCCTGGACGAGAAGCAATATGCAGAATACACCAAGGTGCTGAACGTGACGCTGAAGAACAAGGGCATCGAAGTGAAGTAAGGGAAAGAATCTGGCTGACAACAGATAGATACATGCATTGAAAAAAGGCGTTGACCTCTGCGGGTTCAACGCCTTTTTCATGCCGGCATCCCTCTCCGAGGGAGAGAGAGGGCCGGCTCCCTAACCAATTAAATCATAACCCTGCTTTCACAAACAGAAGCGTTCTTGCAATTCTTTCTTGTACTTGCGGGACACCACCAACTCGCCCACCTTGTCAAACGGGGGATAGAGCAAGCACTTGCTTTCCTTGATGATCATCAGATAATCCATATTGATGATATAAGACTGATGGATCTGGACAAACTTGGGCGAATACTGGATAATCTGCTCGGCCGTCGTGCCCCTGCGCAAAGGCAAAGGAAGCTGGCCATCCAGCACGACCTCCCATTGCTTCTTGTCCGAGGAATAACGGAAATAGCCTATCTCGGACATGTGCAAGGCCCGCATGTCATTGGTCGGCGTGAAGACGATGAATGTCTGCCCCGATTGCCCCAAATCCTTGCGCATCCCGGCATTTCGCGGCGCGGCCTTCTCCACATGCTCCATATAGCGATCCAAGATTACTTTCAGCTCCTGCTCCTCGAAGGGCTTCAGCAAATAGTCGAAAGCGGCTTCGCGTATGGCGTGTATCATGTACTTGTCGTATGCGGTGTAGAAGACGACCCGCATCGGCCACGAGAAGCTGTCGCGCATCTCTTGGAGCAACTGCATCCCGGTCATGTCCGGCATCTCCACGTCGAGGAAAAGCAAATCGGGCTGCGCCTTGGCTATCAGCTTCTTGCCCTGCGTGCCATTATGGGCAACTCCCTCGACCGAGAAGCGACCGTCTTTCTCCAATGAGAAACCCAACGTCTCACAAGAGAACTTATCATCATCCACTATGACAACCTTGTATTTGCTCATGGTTTGTTTGTGCTTATTTTGTGCGAATATAGAGATAAAATTGTTCCGCTCCAAAACGGGCGAAACGAAATCAGGACTATTCATGCAGGATACGGGATTATTCTGCTAAAAATAGGGATTAAGCGGCTACGATTTATCAGAGGGCATAGTCATATTGTCCGGGCAAATGGAAGAATACGCAGCACCCCGTATCGCCTCCGGGCAGGTCGATGTTCTGCACCGACACGTCTATCGCCTCCCGGTTCTTCTGGTTGAGTATCTGGATGGTCTGCATGATGACCTTCAGGCCTGTGCCCGTGCCGCGATGGATGCTGCCGGGACGGAAGCCGCCTCCGTTGTCCATGATCCGGATGTCGATGCCCGTGGCAGCCTTGTGCACCGTAATCCACAGGCGACGCTCGCCCTCCTTGTCCTTCAAGGCGTGCTTCACGGCGTTCTCCACCGGGATTTGTATCAGCATGGAGGGCAACACCACTTCGTCCGGGCGCACGCCCGGCTCCAGCGTGATTTCCGGGCGGAAGTCAGGTCCCAAGGAATGTTGCATCAGTTCAAGGTAGGTGCGGACGAAGTCGAGCTCCTCGGCCAGCGTGACGCACAGGTGCTCGGCCAGCTCCAGGTTGCGCCTCATCAGCTTCACCAACGAGGAGAGGTTCTGGCGCTCGGCCTCCTTCAAGCCCGCCATCTCCTGGTTGAGCACGTTGAAGATGAAATGCGGGGAGAGCCGGTTGCGGATATTCTCCAGGCGGAGCGTGGACACCGTGCGCCGGTTTTGTGCCAGGAAGAGCGCGCGTTTCTTCTTGTTGTAAATGTAGACGAAGCAGGCGATGAGCACCGCCAACACGGCTATCGCCCACACGAAGAACTGGGTCTGGCGCAACTCCAGCACCTCGTTGCGTTGCTCCTGCAAGAGCACCCGGTGGGCCATCAGCGTGGAATCCTGTTGGTAGCGGAGGGTCAGGTCGGCGGTGCGCATACGGATGCGTTCGCTGCGGATGGAGTCATCCAGGCGGGCTTCTTCCTTCATGTAATGATAAGCCTGCCGGTAGTTGCCCATCGCTTCATAGAATTGCAGGAGGTTGCGGTTGCGGATATGCACCAGGTCGGGGTCGATGTCGTCCGCAGGCACGCCCTCCTTGAGCAAGCGGCGGGCCGTGGCGTAATCCTTGCGGAGCAAAGCCAGCTGGATGTGCTGGGTGTCCAGGTAGTACAACGCCGTGTTCATGCCCAATCCGCGGAAGAAGGGTTGGCAAAGGGCGATGTACTTGGCCGCCGAATCCGCCTCCCCCAGCTGGAGGAAGCAATCGCCCAGGTTCAGCCGGCTGAGGTTCAGCTCGTAGCTCATGTCCGGATAATCGTCCGTCAGCTCCTCCGCACGCCGGAAATATTCGGTGGCTGTCAGGTAGTCGCCCCGATAATAATAGGACGTGCCCCGGTTGTTGAGGTAGAAATGTTTCTCGAAGGGCAACATCTGCCCGTAGCTCTGCGCGGCCAGGTCATAGTAGTGGTCGCACAACTCGAAATCGCGCAACGAAGAGTACACCTGCGCCAAGCCGTAGTAGACAGGCACCTTCTGCCGGGAGAGCAGATAGAGCGAGTCGCACAAGAGCAACGCCCGGCGGTACCAATACGCGCTGGTGTCCAACTTGCCTTGCCGGTTGCAGGCGTCGGCCAGATTGATGAGAATGTCGGGCACGACGTCGGTGCGCTTCCCTTTCATCCGCTGCTCGTAGGCTTGGCGGAAGCACACCTCGGCGGAATCCATCTCTCCCAGGCGGGCGTAGACATTGCCCTTCATGTTGAGGCACTCGGAGTACAAATCGGCCAACCGCGCCGACGAAGGCTGGCGACGGGCGAAGGACTCTATCTGGCGGATGAGCAGCCGGGCGGAATCCATGTCGGAGGTGGCCAGGCAAGTCTTCAAGGCCAAAGCCAAGTAATTGTAACCCACCAGGCTGTCCCTGCACTGCCGCATCCGGCTGATGGCCTTGGTGCGCACCAGCCGCGGGGCGATGGTGATGGAGTCGTAGTGCGCGTCGAAGAAAGCCTCGTAGGCTTGCATTTCGGACACATCCGCCCGCCCCCTCTCCAGGCAAGAGACAGGGATGAGCGCCCCCAACGCCACAAGCAAGAGCTGGGGCAGGAAGAAAAGGCTATGTCCGGCGCCGCGCGACTTCATATCCGCATCAATGTATGGTCACCAGCGTGGCTCCGAAGCCATATTCCTGGAAAGAAGCGTCTTGCGCCTTGCAGGCAGGATACTTGCGCTTCAGTTCGTCCAGCACCGCCTTGCGCAACACGCCTTCGCCCTTGCCGTGGATGAAGACGATGCGTTGCTCGCGCTTGTTCTTGTATTGCTCCATCACCTCGCGGAACTTCCCGAGCTGGTATTGCAGCATCTCCGTGTTGGACATGCCCCGCGTGTCGTCCAGCAAGGCGTCGATGTGGAGGTCAACCTCCACGACCTCGTTCTTCCCCTTCTTTTCCGGCTTGGGTTTCGGTTTTGAGGAAGGCTCGTCGGCCGTCTTCTTCTTCATCAAGGCATCCTGCAAATCCTCGGCAGAGACGTACACCTGGCGGACAAGCCGGTCGTCGCGCACCACGTCGTAGAGCAAAGCCGGCGTCTCGAAGAAGTCGCAGGGTTGGAAAGTATGCAACTTGTAGAACTTCACGGTGTCGATGCGCAACTCCATGCTCACGGCAGGCTTGAGGACAAACGACGTGCGGTCCTTGAAGGCAATGAACTGGATGCAGACGCGCTCGTGGTCGTTCAGTTCGGATTTCTCGAACTCCTCCAGGAGGTACTTCATGTTAGGCTCCACCACCCCGTGCGAACGCACGCTCCAAGCGTTTCCCTCCGCGCTGAGGTAGGTGTAATAAAGGTAATAGTTGGAGTCGTTCACCAGATAAGCCTCGAAAGGCGTGGTGCTGACGGCTTTGATGTCCACAGGCACGAAGGCCAGGAAGACGTTCAACTGGTTGCCCGTGCGGGTTTCAGGCTGGCGATAGGCGGAGATTTCCGGTTTCTCTATCTTGGCTTCCGACTGCACGGGGCGTTCGGCTTCTTTCTTCTTTTGGGCAGCCGCCTTCGAGGCGGGAGTGGGGATGTTGTAGTCATCGGTCTCTATCACCACACATTCGCGGACGGGCATGGGGATGTCGAAGCCGTCTTCATCCTCCACCAACACAATGTCCTTGCCTTGGAAGCCGGTGACCCTGCCGCCGCCGACTTCGCTCAAAAAGCGCACTTTATCTCCTATCTTCATATTCTTCTGCAAATCAAATCGTTCAACAATATATCCGGCCACGTTTCCCGCCTTTGCCTTGGCAGAACTTTGACACGCCTTTGGCAGAACAAAGGCACGCCCTTGGCAGAACATTGCCCCGGCTCCGGCGAAACATGACGCAATCGGGTACAAAGGTAAGAAATAATCCGTACCTTTGCACCCCGAAAAGAAAGATATATGAACGAGAACCCCAAACATATCCACATCCGGGACTTCCAATACGACCTACCGGACGAACGCATCGCCAAGTTCCCCCTGCCCGAACGGGATCACTCCAAGCTCCTGCTCTACCGCCACGGGGAGGTCAGCGAAGACCATTTCTACAACCTGCCGCACCATATCCCGGCAGGCAGCCTGATGATTTTCAACAACACGAAGGTCATCCAAGCCCGCCTGCACTTCCGCAAGGAGACGGGCGCCCTCATCGAAGTGTTTTGCCTGGAGCCCATCGAGCCGAACGACTATGCGCTCAACTTCCAGCAAACCCGCCACTCGGCGTGGCTCTGCATGATAGGCAACCTGAAGAAATGGAAAGAAGGCCCCCTGCATCGCGAGATGACCGTCAAGGGCTTGCCCGTCACCCTGACCGCCACCCGTGGCGAATGCCGGGGCACGAGCCATTGGGTGGACTTCACGTGGGATAACGCGGAAGTGACCTTTGCCGACATCCTCGAAGTGTTCGGCGAATTGCCCATACCGCCCTACCTCAACCGGGAGACGCAGGAAAGCGACCTGGTGACTTACCAGACGGTGTATTCAAAGATAAAAGGCTCGGTAGCCGCCCCCACGGCAGGCTTGCACTTCACGCCCCGCGTGCTCGACGCCTTGAAGCAACAAGGAGTGGATTTGGAAGAACTGACCCTGCACGTGGGCGCAGGCACCTTCAAGCCCGTCAAGAGCGAAGAGATTGAGGGACACGAGATGCACACGGAGTACATCTCCGTCTCTCGCGCCACCATCGCCAAACTATTGGCACACAACGGACAAGCCATAGCTGTGGGCACCACCTCGGTGCGCACCCTGGAGAGCCTCTACCACATCGGGCTTACCGTGATGGAGCATCCCGACGCCTCGGAAGAAGAACTGCACGTGCGCCAATGGCAGCCCTACGAGCTTCCCGCAGCGAAAGCCTCCATCCCTGCCACGGACGCCTTGCAAGCCTTGCTCGACTACCTGAACCGGCATCAGATGGAAGCCCTGCACACCAGCACGCAAATCATCATCGCGCCGGGATATGACTACAAGATAGTGAAGGCCATGGTGACCAACTTCCACCAGCCACAGAGCACCCTGCTCCTGCTCGTATCCGCCTTTGTCCATGGAGATTGGCGGAAGATATACGACTATGCCCTGGCGCACGGTTTCCGTTTCCTGAGTTATGGGGATTCGTCGCTGCTGATACCGTAAATTAAGAAATTATCATTTATGAACCAAGACAATAACGAAGAACTTTTCCCCGTCGTGGATGAAGAAGGCAACATCCTGCGCTCCGCCACACGGGGCGAATGCCACAACGGAAGCAAATGGCTGCACCCCGTTGTCCACTTGCACGTGTTCAACTCGCAAGGCGAACTCTACCTGCAAAAACGTCCGGCTTGGAAAGACATCCAACCTGATAAGTGGGACACCGCCGTGGGCGGACATGTGGATCTGGGAGAAAGCGTGGAGCAAGCCCTCCGGCGGGAAGTGCGGGAAGAACTGGGCATCACCGACTTCACTCCGCAAGCCGTCACCCACTATGTCTTTGAATCCGCCCGCGAACGCGAGTTGGTCTTTGTCTACAAGACCACCTACGACGGCCCCATACAGCCCTCCGAGGAATTGGACGGAGGACGCTTCTGGACAATGGACGAAATACGGGAGACGCTGGGGAAAGGCGTCTTCACCCCCAACTTCGAGGGAGAAGTGAACAAGGTCATCAGCCTGTGATTCCTCTGGCAAACCGGCATAAAAAGCAGCAGACACCCTCCTTTCGGAAGATGCCTGCCATTACTTTTTCAGGTTTGCAAGCGATTACTTGCGTGCGCCCAGTTTGTCATCAATGTAGTAGATGCCAGCCTCTCCGGCTTTCTTCAGCACCTCGACGATGCCGGATGCTGTGGCTTCCTCTTCCACCTGTTCGCGGACAAAGCCCCAAAGGAAATCCTGCGTGGCCTTGTCTCTCTCGGCAGATGCGACGTCCGTCAGTTCGTCAATCATCTTGGAAACGCGGCACTCATGCTCATATACTTGCGTGAAGACTTCCAGAGGCGTGCCAAATTCAGTAGGAACCACGTCGATCTTGTCTACGACAGCCGTGCCACCCCGCTTGACGAGGTAAGAGGCCATTTCACAAGCATGGTCCTTTTCTTCCTCGGATTGCTTCTTCAGCCAAGAAGCCATGCCGGCAAAACCTTCTTTCTCCATATAGAAAGACATGGACAGATACAAATGAGATGACCACAACTCAGCAGTAATCTGGTCATTGATAGCCTTTTGCAATTTCTCTGTAATCATAATTCAATAAGTTTTAATTGATATCGCTGCAAAAGTAACGAGAATGCAAGGAGATTGTTCCCCCTATAACATTTTTTAATCGGATTTTATGCAGTAGAAAAGCACTCCGCACGTTTTACGGAAAAATAACAGCTTCGAGCCGATGTTTATGACAGGTTTTTCGTAACATTGCACTCAATTTGAATTTCTAACACGTTTTAATTTAACCACACATGAAGAATCTGACCAAAATCACCAGCTTGCTGATATGCCTCCTCATGCTCGGCACAACCATGCAAGCCCAGGAAAAACAGGTAAACAAAGATGCCCGATACCTGGAAGGAGCAGTACCTGAGGTAGACGGGAAAGTAGTTTTCACCAAAGAATACAGCATCCCCGGCATGTCGCAAGATGAAATCTTCGACCGGATGAACCAATGGATGGACACTCGGCTGAAAGAAAACAAAAACAACAGCCGCATCTTGTATGCCAACAAGGAGAAAGGCCAAATCGTAGGCACCGTGGACGAATGGATTGTTTTCAGCTCCAGTGCTCTTTCCTTGGATCGCACGCGCATCCTCGCCCAACTGACCGTCCTCTGCCAACCCGAGGCTTGCACCTTCAACATCGAAAAAATACGCTACATCTACCGCGAAGGCGAGGAAAAATACGATGCGGAAGATTGGATTACAGACGATTATGCCCTGAACAAGAGCAAAACCAAACTGATACGCGGCTTGGCCAAATGGAGACGCAAGACGGTGGATTATGTGAATAAACTCTTCACGCAAGCAGCCGATGCCTTGAGCGCCGTGGCGGAAGAACCTGCCGTGCAAACAACGCCGGACACGACCGAAGTGGCTTCCATCCCCCAACAGCAGGTGGTCATCGTGCCCAAGAAGAAGGTGATTTTGAAGGATAACAATGCCGCAGCAGTTCCCCAGGTTGCTCCCCAAGTTCCTGCCGGCACGAAAACGGTGTCTCCCGCTGAATTGACAGAAGACCTTATCCAGCCCAATGCCGGACGGCTGGTCATCATCATAGGCGATGACCCTTTCAACCAAACCATGATGACAGCTAATGCCGGCGGCTCCTTGGGCGAGATGAACGGAAAACGGGTAGTGTTCACCATCCTTTCGCCTGACCAATCGCACGAATTGATGGACAGCACGGACGAGTACACCGTCCGCTTCTATCCTAATGGAAGCAATACGCCTTCCGTTGAATTGCAATGCCGCAAACTGGCCACGCCCGAAACGCCCGACGGCATGCCTCGCACCTACGTGGGCGAAATCATTAATGCAACCGTACAGTGACATGAATCAGGAAATAGAAAAAGCCATGACAGGCGGAATTGTCTTCAAAGGCAAGAAGGAACGCCCCAAAGAAGAGCCCAAGGTGAAAACCAAGGCTAAAAAGAAAACTTATATCACCGGCCTGCACGGCTCTGATTCGGCCAAGATGAAAGCCGAGATACGGCGCAGGCGGGCCAACCGGCACAAGAAATAGTCCTTTCTTCATCTCATAACAAAAAGCGAAGCGGATTTTGTCCCCTATCAGAGGGGGAATATGCAAAATCCGCTTCGTTTGCATCTCAAGATATGGCTGGCTAAAAAATTTTTAATAAGAATTAATCCTTATCTACACTACTTTTCCGCTGATAGTCGTACCTTTACGCCGAAAACCAATTTTTAATTCGTATGAAACTAAAAAAACTTCTACTGACTTCCGCCCTATTTTTAGCCGCATATAGTACCATGCAGGCCCAGCAAACCCAAGTAATTGCACACAGAGGATTTTGGCAAACGACCGGCTCAGCACAAAACTCCATTGCCGCACTGACCAAAGCCGATTCTATCCATTGCTACGGCTCCGAACTCGACGTGTGGCTGACGGTCGACAACCAATTGGTGGTAAACCATGATGATATTTTCAAAGGTGTCATTCCTCAAGACGCCACCGCAGCCGTCTGCACAGCTGTCCGTCTGGACAATGGAGAACCTATGCCCACCCTGCGCCAATACGTATTAAAAAGCCGAGAATTAAGCACCCGCCTCATCGTGGAACTGAAACCTCACCGTACGCCCGAACAAGAGACCCGTGCCGTCCAAGGTATTGTACGCATGATACATGACTACGACTTGGAAGGCCGTGTGGAATACATCTCTTTCTCTTTGCACGCCGTAAAAGAATTTATCCGACTGGCACCTGCGGGCACGCCTGTCTACTACTTGAACGGCGACCTCGCCCCAAAAGCATTGAAAGACTTGGGATGCGCTGGTGCCGATTATGCTTTGACAGTATTCCGCCAACAGCCTCAATGGATAAAAGAGTGCCATGCCCTCGGCATGAAGGTCAATGCATGGACTGTAAATAATGCCAAAGACATGCAATGGCTCATTGAGCACAACGTGGATTACATCACCACCAATGAGCCTTTGCTCTTGCAACAAATTTTGCAGGAAAACAAGCAATAGGCCTCGCCTCCTGTTTTTAATCCACAATCTCGGCATCTTCCACCTCGCCGTTCCTATGATTCGGCAAAGGCGTATCCTTGGGCCGGCGGCGCGAGAAGCCGAACCAATTGACCAGCTCGGACAGCGCATAGACGAAGCAGGTGGTTCCGATGACGATGAACGCCGTGGAGCGTGCGCCAAGCGGGTTGAACAGCGCGAACAAGCCTGCCAACAGGATGAGTACGGGCACCACATAGAATCCTGCCGGCACCCGCATCCATCGGCGGGCAGCCGACAAGGCCGCAGTCTCCTGTACGCCGCCCATCAGCAGGATGAACCCCAGCACGTAGGTCAGCAAATCGGCAAAAAACGCCGGGGCAATGACCAGCCAAAGCCCGAACAGAAAACTGCCGATGCCCAACAAGGGGAAGCCCCTCCGCTCTGCAGCCGGACGGGCAAAGTGGGCCACCACGCTGACAAATGCAGGCACCAGGAACACACACCCCACAGTGATGACCAGGTATTGGGCAGCCTGGTCGGGAAACAACACCAGCACCAAGCCAATGACCAGCGCACACGCGGCACGCAACAAAGAGTAACTTAAACCTTTCATAATTTCTATAAATGATAATTTATCGGCGTTTTTTGGCGCGGATTACGCGGATTTAGCTTCGCTCAAAACATCGTTTGATTATGCTAAGGAATAGTCACGGATAATCTTTTCACTGTAAAACGCTGGACTCCATTGATTATACAAATAATAAATCCGCGTCCATCCGCGTAATCCGCGCCTAAACTAAATTCCTATTTACTTCACCCCGCGAATATACGCCTTTTCAAGGAAAAATGCGTTCAATAAGCAAAAAAAGAAAGATTTTCTTTGCATATTCCAACAATATGCCTACATTTGTCCCCGTGAACTAACAGAAAAAAGAAGATGAGACAAATTGCACGTACATATTGGTGGTGGCGCCCGTTACAACTCCAGCAGTCGTAAGAGAGCAGCGCTCGTATGTATATGCCCGAACCATAGGAATAAGACCATCGAAGCCCTGTCGCACTTGCGGCAGGGCTTTTTCTTTTTATCCCAAACAAATTATCAAACCACAAATACACTTACAACTATGAGTTACTTAGCAGATGCCAATGGCTATTATGGAGAGTTCGGCGGAGCTTTCGTCCCCGAGATTCTCCACCGGTGCGTGCAGGAATTGCAGGACACGTACCTCAAAGTACTGCAAAGCGCGTCTTTCCGCGAAGCATACGAACGGCTTTTGCGGGACTATGTGGGACGCCCTTCCCCACTTTACCTGGCACACCGCCTCTCCCACCGATACGGCTGCCGGATATACCTGAAGCGAGAAGACCTGAACCACACGGGCGCCCACAAAATCAACAATACCGTGGGGCAAATCCTCCTGGCACGCCGGATGGGCAAGCGACGCATCATCGCCGAGACCGGTGCCGGACAACACGGCGTAGCCACCGCCACGGTCTGCGCCCTGGCCGGCATGGAGTGCATCGTCTATATGGGCCGCACGGACGTGGAGCGTCAGCGCGTCAACGTGGAGAAGATGAAGATGCTGGGCGCACAGGTCGTCCCCGTCACCTCGGGCAACGGCACGCTGAAGGACGCCACCAACGAAGCCATCCGCGACTGGTGTTGCCATCCCGCGGATACATATTACATCATCGGCTCCACCGTGGGACCCCATCCCTATCCGGACCTGGTGGCACGGTTGCAGTCGGTCATCAGCGAAGAAATCCGAAAGCAGCTACAGGAGCAGGAAGGCCGCGACCATCCCGACTACCTCATTGCCTGCGTGGGCGGCGGAAGCAATGCGGCCGGCACCATCTATCACTACGTGGACGACCCGCGCGTGCAGATTGTCCTGGCCGAGGCCGGAGGCAAGGGAGTGGAGACCGGACAAACCGCCGCCACCATTGCCTTGGGACGCATGGGCATCATCCACGGGGCACGCACCTACGTCATCCAGAACGAAGACGGACAGATAGAGGAGCCTTACTCCATCTCCGCCGGACTGGACTATCCCGGCATCGGCCCGATGCACGCCAATCTGGCCCGGCAGAAACGCGCCATCGTCCTGGCCGTCAACGACGACGAGGCTATCCGCGCCGCCTACGAGCTGACCCGCCTGGAAGGCATCATTCCCGCCTTGGAGAGCGCCCATGCCCTGGGCGCCCTCGGCAAGCTGCGCTTCAAGCCGGAGGATGTCGTGGTGCTGACGGTGTCGGGGCGAGGCGACAAGGATATGGAAACGTATCTGAAATTTGGAGAAATAGGAATTTAGTTTTGGCACGGATTACACGGATTTCACGAATTTATTATTTATATAGCCAATGGAATCCAGTGTTTTACAGTGAAAAGATTATCCGTGACTATTCCTTAGCATAATCAAACGATGTTTTGAGCGAAGCTAAATCCGCGTAATCCGCGCCTAAAAAACTCCGATAAACATTCATTTAACAAACACCACCCTTTATGAAAACCTATACTTACCACACCAACCACCGCACCCTCCTGGGCGACCTACACACCCCGGTGGGCACCTACCTGAAAGTGCGCGACGTCTTCCCGCAGAGCGCCCTGATGGAAAGTTCGGACTACCACGGAAGCGAGAACAACCGTTCGTTCATCGGCCTGTGCCCCCTGGGCAGCATTGCCATCGGCCACGGCCAGGTGCTGTTCCGCCTGCCGGACGGAGGGCGCGAGAAACATGAACTCAGTCAGCACTACCGCGTGGAGGACGCGCTGAACGACTTTCTTTCCCGCTTCCATGTCGAAGGAGAATACCGGCACTACTGCGGACTGTACGGCTACACATCTTTCAACGCCGTGCGCTACTTCGAGAACATTGCCGTCAAGGACAGCCGCGAAGCCATCAACGACGCTCCCGACCTGCTATACATCGTATATAAGTATATCATCGTCTTCCACGACTACCACAGCGAACTGCTCTTGCTGGAGATGCAGGCAGAAGGCGAGCCCAGCGGCTTGGACTGCGTATCCCGCGCCATCCACGACCGCAACTACAGCGTCTACGACTTCCGCGCCACCGGTCCCGTCACCTCACCCCTGACCGACGAACAACACAAGGCCAACATCCGCCGGGGCATCGCGCACTGCCTGCGGGGCGATGTTTTCCAAGTGGTCCTGTCGCGCCGCTTCGAACAACGCTACGTGGGCGATGATTTCAAGCTGTATCGCGCCCTGCGCAGCATCAACCCATCGCCCTATCTGTTTTATTTCGACTTCGGCGGCTTCCGCCTGTTCGGCTCTTCGCCGGAGACGCATTGCCGCATTGAGGGAAGGCAGGCCGTCATTGACCCTATTGCAGGCACCACCCGCCGCACGGGAGACCGCAGGCAGGACGAAGCCAACGCACACGCCCTCCTGGCCGACCCGAAGGAGAATGCGGAGCATGTGATGCTGGTGGACCTGGCAAGGAACGACCTGAGCCGCAACTGCCACGATGTCCACGTGGATTTCTTCAAGGACATCCAATATTACAGCCACGTCATCCACTTGGTGAGCCGCGTGAGCGGGACCTTGGAAGAAGGAGCCAACTCCATCCGCGCCTTCATAGACACCTTCCCCGCCGGCACGCTGAGCGGTGCGCCCAAGGTGCGAGCCTTGCAGATTATCAGCAAACTGGAGCCGCACAACCGCGGTGCCTACGGCGGATGCATCGGCTTCATCGGGCTGGACGGCTCGCTCAACCAGGCCATTACCATCCGCACCTTCGTCAGCCGCAACGGCGTGCTTTGGTTTCAGGCGGGCGGCGGCATCGTGGCCAGGAGCAATGAAGAGTATGAACTGCAGGAAGTGAACAACAAACTGAGCGCCCTGCGCAAAGCCATCGAAATGGCGGAAAGGATGAAAGGATGAAAATCATATTGATAGACAATTACGACTCGTTCACCTATAACCTGGCGCACCTGCTGAAAGCCTTGGGCGCCGAAGTGGATGTACGGAGAAACGACCAATTCGACCTGAAAGAGTTGGAAGTGTATGACAAGATACTGCTGTCGCCCGGCCCGGGTATTCCCAACGAGGCGGGACAGATGCCGGAGGTGCTCCGGACGTATGCGGGACGCAAGCCGATACTGGGAATCTGCCTGGGGCATCAGGCCATCGGGGAAGCCTTCAGCGCACGGCTGGAAAACCTGAAAGAAGTCTTCCACGGCGTGCAGACACCCGTCCGCCTGCTGGACAAAACGGGACTCTTCCAAGGATTGCCGGACGAGATTCCGGTGGGAAGATACCACTCGTGGGTGATTGAAAAAAATTCCCTCCCCGCCTGCCTCCAAGTGACGGCCACGGACGAGAACGGAGAGATCATGGCCATACGACACAGCAGCCTGGACATCCAGGGGCTGCAATTTCATCCCGAATCGGTGTTGACGCCGCAAGGCGCACAAATCATGAGCAATTGGCTGAAAAGAAAATAAGAATTTAGTTTAGGCGCGGATTACGCGGATTTCACGGATATATTATTTGTGAAACCATTGGCATTCATAATTGATAAAACTTAATCCGTGAAATCCGCGTAATCCGCGCCCCAAAAACTCCGATAAACATTCATTTAGCATTACCACACAATGAAACAAATACTCAACCGGCTCTTCCACCACGAAGAGCTGACCACAGAAGAAGCCCGCACCCTGCTGCAAGAGATTAGCACCGGCCGGTATGCGGACGCACAGATAGCCGCCTTGCTGACCGCTTTCCAGATGCGCGGCATCACCGTGGACGAACTCATCGGCTTCCGCCAAGCACTCATGGAGACGCGCGTGCCGGTGGACTTCTCCCCCTACCACCCCATCGACATCGTGGGCACAGGCGGCGACGGCAAGAATACGTTCAACATCTCCACCTGCGCCTGCTTCGTCGTGGCAGGAGCGGGATACAAGGTGGCGAAACACGGCAATTACGGGGCCACGTCGGTGAGCGGCGCCAGTAACGTGATAGAGGAACACGGCGTGCGCTTCACTGCCGATGCCGACCGTCTGCGCCATTCGATGGACGTATGTAACGTGGCCTACCTCCACGCCCAACTGTTCAGCCCGGCGATGAAGTCCGTGGCACCGGTGCGCCGTGCCCTCGGCGTGCGGACTTTGTTCAACCTGCTGGGGCCGCTGGTCAATCCCTGCCAACCCGCCTACCAGTTGCTGGGCGTGGCGGACTTGGCGCAGATGCGCCTGTACACCCAAGTGTTCTACCGGCTGGGCGTGGACTTCGCGGTGGTGAACAGCCTGGACAGCTACGACGAAATTTCCCTGACGGACGAGTTCAAGGTAATGACCCGCCACTACGAACGCATCTACCGCCCGCAAGACCTTGGCTTTAAGGCAACCCGTCCGCAAGAGCTCTTCGGCGGGGCAAGCAAGGCCGATGCCGCCCGCATCTTCGACGAGGTGTTGACCGGCCGTGCCACCCGCGCCCAACGGCAATGCGTCATTGTCAATGCCGGCTTCGCCATCCAGGTGATGGAGCCGGAGAAAGAGATAGAAGCGTGCATCGCCCTTGCCCGCGAATCGCTGGAAAGCGGACGGGCGTTGGAGATGTTCAGGAAGTTTCTGGAGATTAACCGATAAATTATCACTTAATTATGCAAGACATATTGACTGACATCATAGCCCACAAACGCCTGGAAGTGAAGCGGATGAAACAAGCCGTCCCCACTGCAGAATTGGAAAGGCGGATAGAAGAAAAGGCCCTTCCCCCCTGCCGGAGCATGAAACAGGCGTTGCTCACCTCGCACACGGGCATCATCACCGAGTTCAAACGCCGTTCGCCTTCAAAGGGATGGATTAAGCGCGAGGCCGACCCGTCCGCCATCGCCCCGGCCTACGAACGGGCAGGCGCATCGGCCCTCTCCGTGTTGACAGACGAAGCCTACTTTGGCGGGACATGGGCAGACCTGCGCACGGCCCGGACGTGTACCGCTCTCCCCCTGCTGCGCAAGGACTTCATCATCGACGAATACCAATTGCTGCAAGCCCGCCTGGGCGGTGCCGATGCCGTGTTGCTCATTGCCGCCTGCCTCCCGCAGGAGGATTGCGCCCGGTTGCTCACACAAGCGCACCGCCTCGGACTGGAGGTGTTGCTGGAAATCCATTCGGTCGAAGAACTGGCCTACGCAGCCCTGAATCCCGACATGCTGGGCGTGAACAACCGGCATTTGGGCAGCTTCCGGACAGACGTGCGCCATTCCTTCGCGATGGCTGAAGCTTTGCAGAACTTTGCCAACGCCTCTGCAGACCTTTGCCTCGTCTCCGAAAGCGGCATTTCCCACCCGGAAACCGTACGCCGCCTGCGCGCCGAGGGCTTCCGCGGCTTCCTGATGGGCGAATGTTTCATGAAAACCGATGCACCGGGCGAGACTCTGTCCGCCTTTCTGCACGCAATCACCGAAAAAGATGAAAAAGAAGAAATACCTGATTAAAGTCTGCGGCATGACGCAAGCCGACAATATCCGCGAGGCTGAAGAGCTGGGCGTGAACCTAATAGGACTCAATTTCTACCCGAAATCCCCGCGGTGCCTCTGCCAGATGCCCGACTACCTGCCCCGGATAGCCCAGCGCGTGGGTGTCTTCGTCAACCAGCCGAAAGAGGAAGTAACGATGTATGCCGACCGCTTCGGGTTGGATTACCTCCAACTGCACGGCACGGAGTCGCCCGGCTATTGCCGCACGCTGCAAAGCTATGGCTTCCGCCTCATCAAGGCTTTTGCCATCGCACAAGCCAAAGACCTGCCAACCACCCAAGCCTACGAGGGCCTGTGCGATTATTTCCTGTTCGACACCAAGACGCCCAAGTATGGAGGTTCGGGCGAGCAATTCGACTGGACACTGCTCCAGTACTACCACGGAGAGACGCCTTTCCTGCTCGGCGGGGGCATCAATGCGTATAGTGCCAAGGCCATCCGCGCCTTCCGGCATCCTCGCCTGGCGGGCGTGGACCTGAACAGCCGCTTCGAGCTTTCGCCGGGAGTGAAGGATGTGGAAAGGCTGCGAAAGTTCCTGCAAGAACTGGAAAAATGAAAATAGGAATTTAGTTTTGGCGAGGATTACGCGGATTTCACGGATATATTATTTGTGAAACCATTGGCATTCATAATTCTATGATAAAACTTAATCTGTGAAATCCGCGTAATCCGCGCCAAAAAACAACCCGATAAATTATCATTTAACAAAAGACATCACAATGAAGAACCGAATCAACCAACTCTTTGAAAGCAACCCCAAGAACCTGCTTTCCATTTACTTTTGTGCCGGTTGCCCGACATTGGACGGGACAGCCGATGTCATCCGCACCCTCCAACGCAACGGCGTGGACATGATAGAGATAGGCATCCCTTTCAGCGACCCGATGGCCGACGGCATAGTCATACAAGAGGCAGCCACACACGCCCTGCGCAACGTGATGTCCCTCCGCCTGCTCTTCCGCCAACTGACCGACATCCGGCGCGACGTGCATATCCCGCTCCTCTTGATGGGCTACCTGAATCCGATTATGCAATTCGGCTTCGAACGCTTCTGCCAGGAGTGCGTGCGGTGCGGCATTGACGGGGTCATCATCCCCGACCTGCCTTTCCGCGAGTACGAGGAGCATTACAAGGCCTTGGCCGAACACTACGGCATAAAAGTCATCATGCTCATCACCCCCGAAACCAGCGAAAAACGTATCCGCGAGATAGATGTCCACACGGACGGCTTCATCTACATGGTATCCAGCGCGGCCACCACCGGGGCGCAAAAAGACTTCGATGCCGCCAAGCAGGCCTATTTCCGGAAGATAAACGCGATGAACCTCCGCAACCCGCGGATGATAGGTTTCGGCATCAGCAACCGGAAAACCTTCGAAGCGGCTTGCGCCAACGCTTCGGGCGCCATCGTGGGAAGCCGCTTCGTGACCTTGCTGAACGAGCAGGAAGGCGATGCGGAAGCAGCCATACAAGCACTGAAAGAAGACTTATCCCGTTGACAAACAAAAGATGATATTTTTTATCACCAACCCAGTTTGGAAAGCCCTGCGGCTCCATACCATTCGAGGGAGCGATAGGCTTCAGCGCGGGGCGAGGCTACGGATTCGGGAATATAATGTGTCACGCCGTTTGCACCCTCCATGGAGAACATCCCGACTACTGCCGAATAGTTCTTGGGCGTGGTATTCCAATAAACCACCGCATCGTCATACGCTTGTCGCCACGTGGCGTAATCCGCTTCGCTCAAGAGAGCCTGCATCATCTGCGCCCAGTCGTGATAGCCGATATAACTCTCGTCCCAACCCGAACGCTGGTCATAGTCGAACACTTCTTCCCGCAAGGCGTACAAATCCACCTCTTCCGTGGGCATCAACTGGGCGGTAAGGGCTGCCAACGACTCCAAGGCGGATGTGCTCAATGCACAGATGGAAGTTCCTCCCGTCCAATTCGTATTAGAAATGCCTATCCCCCCATTATACATCGCGTCATACGCCTTGAAGTAGGCACCGGCCATAGCCGCGGATGCACCGACTTGCGCCAGATAGGGCATGATGGCATCGTATGGCGCGCCCGGGCCTGGGGTTTCCGTAGGAGAGGCGATATAATAATCTGTATAGTCGCGCAGTTCATAAGCCACTTCGATGGATTGCATGAAGCAGGCATCGAACATCAGGAAATCCAAGTGGGGAGCCGCCGCCAATATCTCTTTGAAATCAGAGAGGTTCATGCGATTGTCCCCATCGCCACGATCCTGCCCTATCCAACGGCTGGATGGCAGAGGATAGGGAATCCAACCGTCGCAATGCGACCAGTAAATCAAGCCATAGCTCTGAGCCTGGTAGGCGGGATTGCCAAAGACGTCATTAAACACCTCTTGCGTCTCTTCCACGCCTACAGAATTGCGGTCGCCATATTCCTTGACGATTTCTTCTTGCACCTTGCCGCCCACGTTTCTGAACTTCAGGAGGCGGACGTCGTCATCCCCCGTATCCACGTAGGCAAAATAGAGCAGCGACGAGGGAGCGCCCGCCATGCCTGCCCTCACTTCGTCCAAATCCCTGCCGGGGAAGGAAGAAAGGCTGTTGTCTCCCGCGATATACATCAGCACCACACGCTCCACTGGCTCCACCGAGGGGCCGTCCTCCTTCTCGCAAGCACTGAACAAGAACAGGGACAGACACCCTACCAGCATCCCCTTTGCCCACATTATTGAAATAAAGCTTCTCATCGATACTCCTTCGGTTTCTTAAAGATGAATTCCTTCTGCTCGACATTCTCCAAGACGAACGCATCGCCTTTGCCATACGCCTTGCGCACTTTGGAGAGCTCCTTCTCCAGCTTGGACTTGTGCTCGGAGAAATAGATGGCGCAGGTGTAGTCTGGCTTGCCTTTCTGATACTCCAGGTAGTTCTTCAACTGATAGGCATACATCTCGCGCTCGGGCAAGAACCCGTTTTTGTCCAACGCCACACTGTCAACGAGCTGTACCTCGGTGAAGTAGACCACCGAATCCTTGAATGAAGCCCCCACGCCGAACACGTACACGGGCTTGTCCCCGCCTTTCATCGTGAAGGCCGAGAAAAGCACGACGGACACTGCCGCCACAAGAATCATCCGAATGTATTTCATACGCAAAATCTGTTGTTTTATAGTAAACGCCGCAAAGGTAACAAAAAAAACCGGACGCCCCGAAAGACGAACCGGTTTTTAATGTTTCTAAAGTTGTCGGAAACTGATACTTCTTACTCATCCCAAGTAAGACTTGAGCAATTTGCTACGATTGCTTTGTCTGAGTCTTCTGATGGCTTTTTCCTTAATCTGGCGGACACGTTCACGGGTAAGCCCGAATTTGTCGCCGATTTCCTCCAGGGTCATTTCCTGTTGTCCGATGCCGAAGAACATCTGGATGATTTCCTTCTCGCGATCGGTGAGCGTAGAAAGTGCTCTATCAATTTCCCTCGCAAGAGACTCGTTCACTAACGAGCGGTCGGCCATGGGAGAATCGTCGTTGACCAGCACGTCCAGCAGGCTGTTGTCCTCGCCCTCCACGAAAGGCGCGTCCACCGAGATGTGGCGTCCGGACACCTTCAGCGTATCGGAGATTTTGTCCACGGGAATGTCCAGTTCGTCGGCCAGTTCTTCGGGCGACGGGCGGCGTTCGTTCTCCTGCTCGAACTTGGAGAAGGCTTTGCTGATTTTGTTCAGCGAGCCCACCTGGTTCAGCGGCAGGCGCACGATGCGCGACTGTTCGGCCAAAGCCTGGAGAATGGACTGGCGTATCCACCATACGGCATAACTGATGAACTTGAAGCCACGTGTCTCGTCGAACTTCTCGGCAGCCTTTATCAAGCCCAAGTTGCCCTCGTTGATCAAGTCCGGAAGGCTAAGTCCTTGGTTCTGATACTGTTTTGCCACAGACACGACGAAACGAAGATTGGCGCGCGTCAATTTCTCCAATGCAGCACGGTCACCCTTGCGGATGCGCTGGGCGAGTTCCACCTCCTCCTCGACAGTAATCAGGTCTTCACGGCCGATTTCCTGCAAATACTTGTCAAGCGAGGCACTCTCCCTGTTAGTGATACTTTTGGTAATCTTTAATTGTCTCATTCTTCAAAACATATTTGGGGTACAAAGGTACGACAAATTGGCGAAACTGCAAGCAATTTGGCGCAACTTTTTTCAACCGGCAAAGTTCTGCAAAAACAATGCCAAGGCAGAACTTTGGCAGCCGCTCCGCGAAAGAAAGGCTTTCGCAAAGCGGATATTTGCATATTTCGTCCAAAATGCCTACTTTTGGCTTCTGAAGAAGAAAAAAGGAGCAATATGGCAAATCCTACCCTGCCCGGCCTGACCGGGGCGGAACAAGAAGCGTTGTACGCCAAACTGAAGCTGTACAACGAAGGGCGTCCTTCCTACAAGGAGACAGGAGCCTACCTGGTCGTGCTCCCCCGCCCCGGACATCCCAAGTATTCGCTTTGGATATACTCTCCCCTGCCCGAACGCCAATCCATCTTCTACCTCTGCGAGCTGGCCGGGGATGCCGAAGAATCCCTCCGCATGGCCAGCGCGTGGTGCTTCTACTCCTCGCGCCGCCTGCTCGTGGTGGAGTATAACGCCAAGCGCATGCAGAGCCTGGGCGACGACCTGGTGCCCTTCGGCAAATACCGGGGACACTTCCTGCACGAGGTATTGTCCGTTGACCCGGCCTACGTGGCGTGGATAGCCTTCAAGTTCACCCCGCGCATCCCCAAGCAAGAGCGTTTTGTCCTGATAGCCAGGATATACCACTCCGTCCACCTGGACTTCATGCAGCGCAAGAGCCGGCAAGGCATACAGGGAAATTACCTGGGCAAGGAAGGCGACAAGGTGGAGAACCTCACGCTGACCGTCACCCAGGTGCGCACGGAGGACGACCCCTACAAGACGCAGATGCAGGGCACCATCCCCACCTTCCACGTCCGCCAGGTGCTTTGGCTCAGGGATGCCGTGGGCAACCGCGTCACCTTCCGCGTGGCCGCCCATGCGCCCAGCTACGAATCGGGTGTATTGCCCGCCCTGGAGCACGCCTACAAGCCGGGCGAAGTCGTGCAAGTGGTGTCTGCCCGCATCAGCCGCACCTACATGGTGAAGAACGTGCGCTGGACGCGGCTGAATTACGTGCGCCTACATTGAAGGAAATGAGGGAGATAAAGGCTGTCCATTGGTTTAGAAATCTTAATCTTCCGAAAGCGGACGCGCAAAGTCATTCCTCTTTCAATTTAATTCCTTATATTTGTCGGCCGATAAGGGGAAATGCCGGACGGGTTATTAACAAAACAGGCGACTTATCAACTGTTTTCGCAATCTCCTCCCCTTTGAACGGGCGCGATTGGAAAATTATCGTTTACTTCGCCCCGGAAAAATTTTAGAGATTATGGGAAAAATTATTGCTATGGCAAACCAGAAGGGCGGTGTGGGCAAAACCACCACCACCATCAACCTTGCCGCCTCGCTGGCCACACTCGAAAAGAAAGTCCTGGTAGTCGATGCCGACCCGCAGGCCAACGCCTCGTCGGGCTTGGGCGTGGACATCAAGCAGGCCGAATGCACCGTCTACGAATGCCTCATCGACCGGGCAGACGTGCGCAAGGCCCTGCACGACACGGACATCGACACCTTAAAGGTCATCTCCTCGCACATCAACCTGGTGGGCGCGGAAATCGAGATGCTCAACCTGAAAAACCGCGAACGCATCATGAAGGAAGTGCTGGCTCCGCTCAAAGACGAGTTCGACTACATCTTCATCGACTGCTCGCCATCGTTGGGCCTGATTACGGTGAACGCCCTGACCACGGCCGACTCCGTCATCATCCCCGTGCAGGCGGAGTATTTTGCCCTGGAAGGCATCAGCAAGCTGCTGAACACCATCAAAATCATCAAGTCCAAGCTGAACCCCGGCTTGGAGATTGAGGGCTTCCTGCTGACGATGTTCGACTCGCGCCTGCGCCAAGCCAACCAGATTTACGACGAGGTGAAGCGCCATTTCCAAGAGCTGGTGTTCAAGACCGTCATCCAGCGCAATGTCAAGTTGAGCGAAGCGCCCAGCTACGGCCTGCCCACCATTCTCTATGATGCAGACTCGACCGGCGCGAAGAATTATATGGCCCTGGCCAAAGAATTGATTAACAAAAACCTACAGAAGACCGCATAAGAAGAAGATATGGTACAAAGAAGAAATGCTTTGGGACGCGGATTGGACGCCCTGCTCTCCATGGACGAGGTGCAGACAGAAGGCTCTTCGTCCATCAACGAAATAGAGCTGGACAAGATTTCCGTCAACCCCAACCAACCCCGACGGGATTTCGACCCGGTGGCTTTGCAGGAGCTGGCCGACTCGATAGCCGAGATAGGCATCATTCAGCCCATCACCCTGCGCCAGATGGGGGACGACACCTATCAAATCATTGCCGGCGAACGCCGCTTCCGCGCCTCGCAACTGGCCGGACTGAGCACCATCCCCGCCTATATCCGGACGGCCGACGACGAGAACGTCATGGAGATGGCCCTCATCGAGAACATCCAACGCGAAGACCTCAATTCGGTGGAAATCGCCTTGGCCTACCAACACCTCATCGAACAATACGGCCTGACCCAAGAGCGCCTCAGCGAACGCGTGGGCAAGAAACGCACCACCATAGCCAACTACCTGCGCCTGCTGAAGCTGCCTGCCCCCATACAGATTGGCCTGCAAAACAAGCAGATAGACATGGGGCACGCCCGCGCCCTGCTCACACTGGACGACCCCAAACTCCAAGTGAAGGTGTACGAGGAAATCCTCCAACACAACTACTCCGTCCGCAAGGTGGAGGAAATCGTGAAAGCCTTGAGCGAAGGAGAGGCGATAAAGAGCGGCGGACGCAAGATTGCGCCCAAACAAGCCAAACTGCCCGAGGAATTCAACGTGCTGAAGCAACAGCTCTCCGGATTCTTCAACGCCAAGGTGCAACTCACCTGCTCGGAAAAAGGAAAAGGGAAAATCAGCATACCGTTCAACAACGAAGAAGAATTAGAACGCATCATCGGCATTTTCGACACGCTAAAAAACAGATGACAACTCAACAAAGGAATACATATCGCATCGCAATAGCCCTGCTGTTTTGCCTCGTGCAAGCGGCAGGGATTGGCCTTTATGGACAAGACCGTCCGCGGGCGGCCATGAAGCGCGTCCACCAGGTTTCTGCCGACAGCCTTGCCATGGCCGACAGCATTGCCGCCGAGAACAAAAAGAAAATGCTGGAAATGACAGCTTCCCCCAAAATTGACGAGCCGAAAGCCCCCACAGACAGCCTGTCCAAAGACATGAAGCGGAAGCTGTGGGTGCCCAACCCCGTGCGGGCCACTTGGCTGGCTCTCATCATCCCCGGAGGCGGCCAAATCTACAACCGGAAATACTGGAAGCTGCCCATCTTCTACGGAGGCTTTGCAGGATGTGCCTACGCCTTGGCATGGAATGGGAAAATGTATCGCGACTATTTCAACGCCTATCGCGACGTGGCCAATGGCAACCTGACCTCCAGCAACGTCACCGACTTGATTCCCCCGAGCTACCTCCAGCATGTTTCCCAATCCCAATTGGTGGAAACCCTGCGAAGGCGCAAGGACACTTACCGGAGGTATCGCGACCTCAGCATTTTTGCATTCATAGGGGTTTATCTCCTCTCCGTCGTGGATGCCTACGTGGATGCCGAATTGTCCAACTTCGACATCACGCCCGATTTGAGTATGCGGGTGGAGCCAGCCGTCATCGACACGCAAACCACCACTTCGCATTCCTCCAACAAGTCCGTAGGCCTGCAATGCAGCTTCCGGTTTTGATGAAAACAGAATAAAAACGATATATATAACAGACTTGGAAACAAATATGCCTATCAGAAACAAACTGCTCAACACCGCCTTTCTCCTGGCCGGTTGCCTGCTCTTTTCCCGGCCGGCGATGGCCCAGGAAAGCGTGAACGTCGTCATCAACGAGAATGGGACGGAGCGCACTGAAACCATCGACCTACCCCTGAGCATGACCTATCCCCTGGACAGCCTCTTGAATAACTGGAAAGCCAAAACCTATATTGACTTGGGCAAGGATTGCAGCACCTCGCAAGTCAATCCCCAGTTCAGCGACTCAGTCTACATCGACCGGCTTTCCCGGATGCCGGTCATCATGGAAATGCCCTACAATGATATCGTGCGCAAATTCATTGATACGTACACCGTCCGCCTGCGTGGCCAAGTATCCTTCATGCTGAGCGCATGCAATTTCTACATGCCTATCTTCGAAGAAGCCCTCGATGCCTACGGCCTTCCCCTCGAATTGAAATATCTCCCCATCATCGAGTCCGCCCTTAATCCTTCAGCCGTATCCCGCGCAGGAGCTTCCGGCCTTTGGCAGTTCATGTTGTCCACCGGTAAGCTGTACGGGTTAGAGAGCAACAGCTTGGTGGATGAACGGCGCGACCCCATCAAGGCAACTTGGGCCGCCGCCCGCTACCTGAAAGACATGTATGACATCTATAAAGATTGGAACTTGGTCATTGCCGCCTATAATTGCGGCCCGGGCAACATCAACAAGGCTATCCGACGCGCTAACGGCAAAACGGATTATTGGGAAATCTACAATTACCTGCCCCGCGAAACCCGCGGCTATGTGCCTGCCTTCATTGCAGCCAATTATGTCATGACATACTATTGCAAGCACAATATCTGCCCCATGGAGACCAACATTCCCCAAGCCACCGACACGGTGCAGGTGACGCGCGACCTCCATTTCCAACAGATAGCCGACCTTTGCCATGTGCCTTTGGACGAAATCAAGAGCCTCAACCCCCAATACAAACGCAACATCATACCCGGCCTCAGCAAGCCCCGTACCTTGCGCCTGCCCACCGAAGCCATCAGTGCTTTCCTCGACCAGCAAGACACCATCTACGCCCACCGCGCCACGGAATTTTTCAAAAACCGCCGTACCGTGGCTTCCATCGGACAAGGAAAATCCTCCTCGGGTGACGGCAACTTGACATGGTATCGCATCCGCCGGGGAGATACGCTGGGAGGCATTGCCCGCAAGTTCGGCGTGAGCGTCCGTCAGCTCCGGAATTGGAATGGGCTGAGAGGCAACAACATACGCGCAGGCCGTCGGTTGAAGATATACCGATAGGACGAAAGAACGAAAAATTTTCCGAAAAAAATCCGCCACATCCCTTGCAGATTCCGAAAAAAGCTCTACCTTTGCACCCGAAATCAAAAAACGACAGAAACACGGTGCGGTAGTTCAGCCTGGTTAGAATACATGCCTGTCACGCATGGGGTCGCGGGTTCGAGTCCCGTCCGCACCGCTGATGAAAAAAGACTGAAATAAGCAAGTCTAAGACAATATCCTCAAAGTCAATAACTTTGGGGATATTTTTTTGTTATACCACGACAGATGAATACCCCGTTGGAAGTCGGAAAGTGGACAAATTGAGTGTCCAAATCGTAACCAAGAAAAAATCGGGATTTTTGGTTACGATTTCGTAGATATGTCGTTGATTTGTAGTAATTTACGTTCAATTTCACCGACACCGCGTAACCTAATAATCTGAGTAAGAAAAGGCAAATGCCGATGCCGTTATGGTTCCTGTTTCGAGGAAATGTGCCAACTTCCTTCAAATGTCCGTTTTAGAGCTTCCAAGTGTCCGCCGGATGATTACGCCAAGTGATTGTCAAACAATAATTTTGCAGCAAAAAAACTTAGAAGCGTATGAAACGGAACACATTCAGCGTACTTTGCTACGCAAGAAAGAGGGAACAAGGCAAAGACAGACAGTACCCTATCATGGTTCGCATCACCATCGACAGCGAACAAGTGCAGTTCAACTCACAGTTAATGGTGGACAAAAAGATGTGGAAGGATGGTGGCGTAGTCGGTCGTAGCGCGACCGCCGTGCATCTGCGCACGCAGATAGAGAAAATCAAGACCGACATCACCCGCATCTATGAACGGGAGATAGAGAACAACCGTTACCCGTCGCCATTGAAGCTGAAGAACATCTATCTGGGCATCGAAACCAAATCCAACACCCTGCTCACCGTGTTCAAGAAGATGAACGAGGAAAAGCAGAAAGAAGTGGGCACATCGCTTTCGCAGAACACTTACAAGAAATACGACCTGACTTACCGGAGGTTGGAAGAGTATATTCAGTACAAGTTCAAGAAAGAGAAGTACAAGGATATTCCCCTGACCGAAATCAACGAGGAATTCATCAACGGCTTCCGCAACTTCCTGCGTGTGGACAAGAAAGTGGGGCATAACGCCACCTCCAAGATGATGCAGCTCTTTAAGAAAGCCGTCACACGTGCAAGAAACGCCGGTCTGATACAGTCCAACCCGTTCACACAGCCCATCACTTTCGTTCAGGTGGACAAAGGATTCCTCACGATGGACGAGCTTCAGGCCATCATGGACAAGAAGATAGAAGTGGAACGCCTGCGGCGCGTGCGCGATGTCTTTGTCTTTTCATGTTGGACCGGTTTGGCGTACATAGATGTGTATCTGCTTAAAGACGAGAACATTCAGAAATATCTGGATGGCAACTACTGGATTATCTCCAAGCGGCACAAGACCGGCATCCCCATCAATGTGCGCCTGTTGGACATTCCCCTGCGCATCCTGCAAAAGTACAAGGGAAAGCAGCCCGATCATCGTGCCTTGCCCATGCCCAGCAACCAAAAGATGAACGCCTATCTGAAGGAACTCGCTGATATTTGCGGAATTAAGAAAAACTTGACCTATCACCTCGCAAGACATAATAAAAATTATATCTATCTAAATATGAGATAATTATGAATGAAACAAAACAGGCTTGTTAACGGTTTAGAAACCAGCGAACTTCTATATTCTGCCTCATTTTGCGCTAAGCGAAAGAACTTTCTTACTTTCTGCAAAGGTACAAAACTTTATCCGTTTTCACGAATTTCCTTAAAACTTTTTCATTCCTTTCTTAGTTCCATTGCTATTTTGGCTCTGTTCTGAAAACGGCTTCCGGCTTGATGTGCGCAAGCCCATTTCAGAAACGGCACAAGCAAAGAAAAGCCCACGACGACCACAATGTCACAAGTGACACTGCCATCGTCGTGGGCACTTCTTTTAG
>CASEYC010000101.1 GCA_949292025.1 uncultured Bacteroides sp.
ATTTAGTTTAGGCGCGGATTACGCGGATGGACGCGGATTTATTATTTGTATAATCAATGGAGTCCAGCGTTTTACAGTGAAAAGATTATCCGTGAAATCCGCGTAATCCGCGCCAAAAAACGCCGATAAATTATCATTTAACATCATCCATAATAATGAAGAAGACTCTCTTACTCGGCACGCTGGGCCTCTTCCTGCTCGGTGCCTGCCACTCACACTCCGGCGACGAACACGCCGGACACAACCACGAGGCCGAAGCCGAAGCACACGGCCACGAAGGAAGCAACGAAATCGTCCTCACGCCCGACAAGGCACAGGCGGCGGGCGTGAAAACCAGTGAAGTCCAACCCGGCACCTTCCACCAAGTCATCAAGACCAGCGGACAGGTATTGGCCGCACAGGGCGACGAGCGCGTGGCCGTGGCTCCCGTCAGCGGCGTGGTCAACCTGCGGGGACACGTCATCGAGGGGATGCGCGTGGGCCAAGGCGAAGCCCTGCTGACCCTCTCGTCCAACCGGCTGGCCGAGGGCGACCCGGTGGAGAAAGCCCGCGTGGCCTACGAGACCGCCAAGAAGGAATACGAACGCATGGAGGCCCTGCTGCCGGACCGCATCGTCTCCGAGAAAGACTTTGCCCGTGCCCGCGAAGCCTATGAGAACGCCCGCATCAGCTATGAAGCCGTGGCCAAGAACCAAACGGCCGGCGGACAGGTGGTTACCGCTCCCATCGGCGGCTACGTCAAGAGCCTGCTGGTCAAGGAGGGCGACTACGTCAGCGTGGGGCAACCCGTGGCAAGCATCACGCAGAACCGGCGCCTCTTCCTCCGCGCCGACGTGTCGGAGAAGTACTACCGGGACCTGCCAAGCATCGCCTCCGCCCACTTCCGCACCCCCTACGACGACACGACCTACGCCTTGGAACAGCTGGACGGACGCCTCCTCTCCTACGGCAAGGCATCGGGCACGGATGGCTATTATATCCCCGTCACCTTCGAGTTCGACAACCGGGGAGGCATCGTGCCCGGCTCGTTCGTGGAAATCTATCTGCTCTCCCAGCCCATGCAGGATGTGCTCAGCCTGCCCGAATCGGCCTTGACCGAGGAGCAAGGCTCTTTCTTCGTCTACCGACAACTGGACGAGGAGTGCTACGAGAAGCAACTGGTGACCGTCGGCGCATCGGACGGACAGCGCGTGCAGATCCTCAGCGGCATCCGGGCGGGAGACCGCATCGTCACCCGGGGAGCCTACCAAGTGAAGCTGGCCTCGGCCTCGAACGCGATACCGGCACATACGCATGAACACTAACAGAGCGATGAGCGCAGTTAGGGATTAGTGATTAGTATAATACGAAACAACAGACACTAATCACTAAGCACCCGCCACCAGGCACTAATCACTTATCGCTAATCACTCATCACTAAACACTTACTCTTATGCTGAACCGAATCATACACTTTTCCCTCCACAACCGCATGCTGGTCCTCGTGGCCTCCATGCTCCTGCTGGTGGGCGGCACCTACACCGCCCTGCACACGGAGGTGGACGTATTCCCCGACCTGACGGCGCCCACGGTAGTCATCATGACCGAAGCCAACGGCATGGCCACCGAGGAAGTGGAGCAACTGGTCACCTTCCCCATCGAGACGGCTGTCAACGGAGCCACCGGCGTGCGCCGCGTGCGCTCGTCCAGCACCAACGGATTCTCCGTCGTATGGGTGGAGTTCGACTGGGACATGGACGTCTACCTGGCCCGTCAGATCGTGAGCGAGAAGCTCGCCATCGTCAACGAATCCCTCCCGCCCAACGTGGGACGACCGACGCTGGGACCGCAGTCGTCCATCCTGGGCGAAATGCTCATCGTGGGCCTAACGGCCGACTCCACCTCGATGATTGACCTCCGCACCCTGGCCGACTGGACCATCCGCCCGCGCCTGCTCTCGACCGGCGGCGTGGCACAGGTGGCCGTGCTGGGCGGGGACATCAAGGAGTACCAAGTGCAGCTGGATCCCGAGCGGATGCGCCACTACGGCGTCAGCCTCGGCGAGGTCCTGGCCGCCACGCGGGGCATGAACGTCAATGCCAACGGCGGCGTGCTCTATGAGTATGGCAACGAGTACATCGTCCGCGGCCTGCTCGCGACGACCGATGCCGACGAGATGGGCCGCTCCGTGGTGCGCGCCGGGACGGGAGGCAGCGCCCCCATCCGCCTGGAGGACATCGCCGAGGTGCGCATAGGCGCCAAGCTGCCCCGGCTGGGCACGGCCTCGGAGAAGGGCAAGCCCGCCGTCCTGCTGACAGTGACCAAACAGCCCGACACGAGCACGCTGGAGCTGACCGAGCGGCTGGAGTCTTCGCTCGACGACCTCCGGAAGAACCTCCCCCCCGACGTCCGCGTGTCCACCGACATCTTCCGCCAGAGCCGCTTCATCGAAAGCGCCATCGGCAACGTCCGCAAGTCCCTGGTAGAGGGCGGATTGTTCGTGGTCGTCGTGCTCTTCCTCTTCCTGGCCAATGTGCGCACCACGGTCATATCGCTCGTCACCCTCCCCCTGTCCCTGCTCGCCTCGCTCCTCGCGCTGCACTACATGGGACTGAGCATCAACACCATGAGCCTGGGCGGGATGGCCATCGCCATCGGGTCGCTGGTGGACGACGCCATCGTCGATGTGGAGAACGTCTACCGGCGCCTGCACGAGAACCGCCTCCTCCCCGACGGCGAGCGGCGGGGCATCCTGCAAGTGGTGTTCGACGCGTCGCGCGAAGTGCGCCTGCCCATACTCAATTCCACCCTCATCATCATCGTGAGCTTCCTGCCCCTCTTCTTCCTGAGCGGGATGGAGGGCCGTATGCTCGTGCCGCTGGGCATCGCCTTCATCACGGCGCTGGCGGCATCCACCGTGGTGGCCCTGACCGTCACGCCCGTGCTCTGCGCCTTGATGCTGCGGAAGCGGGACGAACGCCTCGGTGTAATCATTTATGACCATCGGGACGAAGATGCCGCCGAGACCACGGTATCGGCCTCGCCGAGACCACGGTCTCAAGCCCGCCGAGACCACGGTCTTGAACCCGCCGAGACCACGGTCTCGAACCCGCCGAGACCACGGTCTCAATCCAGCCAAGACCACGGTCTCGAATCGGCCGACATCAGTATGTCGGTTTCACCCTCGTCCCAACCCCGCCCAGAAGGCCCACAGGGCCGATGGGAGGCCTTGACCCGGACGAAGGCGGACTCTCCGCTGGCCCGGTGGCTGAAGCGATATTACGAGCACGCGCTGCTGTTCTCCCTGGAGCACAGGCGGGCGATAGTGGCCGGGACTGTCGGGATATTTCTCATCGCCCTGGGCTTGTTCTTCACCTTGGGACGCTCGTTCCTGCCCCCGTTCAACGAGGGGTCGTTCACCATCAACGTCTCCTCCCTGCCCGGCATCTCGCTGGAAGAGAGCGACCGTATCGGCCGCCGTGCCGAGGAGCTGCTACTGTCCATCCCCGAGATACAGACCGTGGCGCGCAAGACGGGACGTGCCGAGCTGGACGAGCACGCCCTGGGCGTGAACGTCAGCGAGCTGGAGGCGCCCTTCGAACTGGATGGCCGCAGCCGCGCCGAGCTCACCGCCGAGGTGCGCCAGAAGCTGTCCACCATCAGCGGCGCGAACATCGAAATCGGCCAGCCCATCAGCCACCGCATCGACGCCATGCTGAGCGGGACGCAGGCCAACATAGCCATCAAGCTCTTCGGCGACGACCTGAACCGCATGTTCCAGCTGGCCAATGACATCAAGGCCGAGATACAGGACGTGCCCGGCATCGCCGACCTGAACGTGGAGCAGCAGATAGAGCGCCCGCAGCTGGTCATCCGGCCCCGTCGGGAGATGCTGGCCCGATACGGCATCACGCTGCCCCAGTTCTCGGAGTATGTCAGCGCCTGCCTGGCCGGCGAGGCCGTGTCGCAAGTGTACGAGCAGGGCAAGAGCTTCGACCTCGTGGTGCGCGTCCGCCACGACCTGCACGACAAGGCGGACAAGGTGCGCGACCTGATGATAGACACCTCGGACGGGCAGAAAGTCCCCCTGGGCTACATCGCCGACATCCGGTCGGCCGCGGGGCCCAATACGATAAGTCGCGAGAACGTGAAACGCAAAATCGTCATCAGCGCCAACGTGGACGGGCGCGACCTGCGCTCGGTGGTCAACGACATCCAGGCCCGCATCGACGCGGACATCCGCCTGCCCGAAGGCTACCACGTGGAATACGGCGGACAGTTCGAGAGCGAGCAGGCGGCCAGCCGCACCCTGACGCTCGCCTCCTGCGTGGCCATCGTGGTCATCTTCCTGCTGCTCTACCACCAGTTCCGCAGCGCCCGCGAGAGCCTCATCATCCTCATCAACCTGCCCCTGGCCCTGATAGGCGGCGTCTTCGCGCTGCTGCTCACCACGGGCGAGGTCAGCATCCCGGCGGTTATCGGGTTCATCTCGCTCTTCGGCATCGCCACGCGCAACGGCATGCTGCTCATCAGCCACTACAACCACCTGCAACGGGTGGAAGGACTGGGTCTGCACGACAGCGTCGTCCGGGGCTCGCTGGACCGCTTGAACCCTATACTGATGACCGCCCTCTGTTCGGCGCTGGCCCTCATCCCGCTGGCCCTGGGCAGCGACCTCAGCGGCAACGAGATCCAGAGCCCGATGGCCAAGGTCATCCTGGGCGGATTGCTGACGTCCACCGCACTCAACGGATTCATCATACCTATAGTATATATGTGGATACATAGAGGAAGGGAGGCAAATAAATAGGAATTTAGCGGGGCGGAGCCCCGCAGCTACAAGTGACGAGCTACGAGCTACAAGTGTCTGTGCACTAAAAGACTAAAGCAACTTGACTCGTAGCTCGTAGCTAATAAATTATCATTTAACCCACCATTATGAAACGACTAACCATACTCCTCGTCTCCCTGGCCCTGGCCGCCGGGATGCACGCGCAAGGTGACGCCATCGACGCCATCCTGCAACAGATAGAGGCCAACAACAAACAACTGCGGGCCAACGCCGGCCTCGTCTCCGCCCAGAAGCTGGAGAACAAGGCGGAGAACAACCTGCCCAACCCCTCGCTGTCCTACTCCCACCTGTGGGATTCGGACGACAAGGACATCACCGTGGGCGAGCTGGTCATCTCGCAGGGATTCGACTTCCCCACCCTCTACGCCACGCGGGGCCAGCTGAACCGGATGCGCGGCCAAGTGCTCGACGCGCAAGCCGCCTCCCTCCGGCAGGACATCCTCCTGCAAGCCAAGGAGATTTGCCTGGACATCATCCTGCTCCACCGGCAACGACAGCTCCTCGACCAGCGCCTGCACAATGCCGAGGAGCTGGCCAAACTCTATGCCGAACGCCTCCGCACAGGCGATGCCAATGCCCTGGAGACCAATAAAATCAACCTGGAACTGCTGAATGTGCGCACCGAGAGCCGCCTCAACCAGACGGCCCTGCACAGCAAGCTGAAGGAACTGATGGTCCTCAACGGCAACCAGCCCCTCACCCCGGGCCGCCCCCTGCCCGAGCCTCAGACACCCGGAGCCGAAGCCTTGGGCCTGACGGACTATACGCCCGTGGCCCTGCCGGCCGACTTCTCCTCGGAGGTGTACCAGCTTCTCGCCGCCGACCCCGCCCTGCAAGCCCTCCAAGGCGAGAGCGACGCCGCCCGCAAGCAGGTGTCCGCCTCCCGTCAGGGCTGGCTTCCCCGACTGGAAGTGGGCTACCGTCGCAACACCGAGACGCGCCATCCGCTCAACGGTGTGGTGGTGGGCTTCTCCTTCCCCCTCTTCGAGAACCGGCACAAGGTGAAGGCAGCCAAGAGTCAGGCCCTCTCCGCGGAATATAACCAAGAGAATGCCGCGCTGCAAGCCTCCTCCGCCCTGTGGCAACTCTATGATGAAGCCCTGTCCCTCAGCCTTTCCATCAAGGAATACCACGAGACCTTTGCCCGGCAGCGCGACCTCACCCTGCTCCGCAAGGCGCTGGACGGGGGAGAAATCAGCATGATAGAATACTTTGTGGAGGTGTCCGTGGTCTACCAGAGCCAGAGCAACCTGCTGCAACTGGAGAACCAGTACCAGAAGGCGATGGCAAGGCTGTACAAAAGCCGGTTATGAAGAACATCCGTAAGCAACTGAAATACAAGCGAATTGAAGGGATTGCGTGAATAAATGGGACAACAACGCCCGGATATTTTTTCGGCGCGCAAGGCACTTTTTTCGTTCGTTTATTCCCCATTCTGATACTCAGGGCCATGTCCGTGCTCTTTCCAGGGCCGGGCATGGCCCTTTGCCGTATCCGTACCAATCCCCAAAGACAACATCTATCATCAGTCATGAGAACAATCCTCCCAAGCTGGACCAGCTATGCCCTTGTGACAACCTTCATTTTCCTGCTCTCCTCCTGCTCGAAGGAAGAGCACAACACCCCGCACCCCGACCAAGGCGTGGTGTCCGTCTCCGTGGACTATCCGCAAGGCACGGAAGAGGACGACTACACCGTGGAAGTGGACGGGCAACCCTTGGACGAGGGCGACAACGCCTCCGAACCCCTGGCACCGGGAGAGCACACGGTGCTGGTCCATAACACGCCCGGAGGCTTCACCGTGACGGACGGCATCGCCTGCGTGGAGCGCGTGGACCGTGCAATCACAGACCTTATAAATCCGTTGCCCGAAACGCTTTATTCCGGCACAAAGACCGTGACCGTGGTGGCGGACGACACGCTCCATCTGGATTTGTCCGTGGCACAGCGGACGCGCGACCTCCGCTTGGAGCTGACCGTGACCGAGGGCGACCCGGAACACATTGCCGCCATCACAGGCACGCTCTCCGGCGTGGCGGGGGCCTACGACCTGCGCAGTGAAACGCTCCATGGCGAGGCGGTCAGCACCGCCCCCATGTTCACCCGAAACGGCGACAAGGTGTCGGCAGACCTGCGACTGTTGGGCATCATGGGCGACAGGCAGACGCTGACGCTTGTCATCACCTTCACCGACGGGCTGACGCAGACCGTGGAAAGCGACCTGACGGAAGTGCTTGCCGACTTCAACGGCGACATGGGACAGACGTTCACCGTCACGGGGTCGCTGCGCACACCCACCGAAGCCGGATTGGGCGGATGCACCATTACCGACTGGACTAACGGAGGAGGCGGCAGCGGAAGCGCGACATGACGACAAACAGAGTGAAAGACAATTTAATAACAACTTTAACGCACAGAAAGTATGAAGCAAAGATTTTTCATCATGGCGGCAGCCGCATTGGCGCTGGCCGCTTGCAGCAACGATGACAACCAAGTGTATGACGGTCCCGTGGAGGCACGCATCACGGCCGGGCTCAGCACGCCCACGACACGCGCCATCGGCACGAACTGGAATGCCGACGAGATTGGCGTGTGGGTGAAGGACGCCCCTGCCAGCGACATGGAAACCTTGTACAAGAACGTGCTTTACACCACGACCAGCACAGGCGCGACGGCCGAGTTTACCGCCACGACGGGCCAAGGCATCTTCTTCCAAGACGCCAACGAGACAGTGACTTTCGCCGCATACGCCCCTTACCAGGAAAGTGACGACAACGCGACCCTGCCCGGCAATAACGGCAAAGTGGATGTGAAGACGGATAACATGAACACGGCCACCGACCAAGAGAAAATAGACTTCCTCTTTGCCGAAGGAGTGGAGGCAAGCCGTGCGAGCAGCACCGTGAGTTTTACCGACGACCACTCTTTCCACCACAAGATGGCGCAGCTGAACGTGGTGTTTCAAACATCTGAAACTGACGGATTTGTACCCGATGATATTTTTGGCTGCTCGTTCAACCTCGGCGGACTGATACACGAAGGAACGTTCAACGTGACGGACGGAACGACGGAAACCACGGGAAGTGAAGTGGCAGACTGGGACATCAGCGGTTGCAAATACACGGATGCCGCAACCAAACGCACCTATTCCCTCATTCTGCTGCCGCAAGACCTCACGAACAAGGCTCTGAATGTGAAAGTTGTCATCGGCGGACAGACCTATTCCAACAGCGATGCCATCAACCCGAACCTCCAAGCCGGTTATACATACACCTACACCATCACGGTGAAGAAGAGCGGGCTTAAAGTCAGCGGATGCACCATCACTAATTGGAATGCAGGTTCTACCGGAAGCGGCGATGCCGAAATGTAAACCCACCCAAAGCCATCCCGTGCCGCGAGCGTAAGCACGGAGGCGCACCCCATAAAAAAGGAGGTGCATCGGGCGGTGTCGCAGCCGCCGATGGCACAATGAATAACAACCAGAGCGTTCTTTGAAAGATTTGTGTGGAGAAAAGACGGATTTCTTCAGGAAAAGTATTACCTTTGCCCACAGAATAAAGTACAAGCTTATGAATCAGAAGAATGTGATAAAGGAAAAGGCAAACATCTTCCAGCGCATGTTGGAGGACAAGCGGGCCATTCGCCGTTGCATTCAGAAAGGCGAAGACTTGACAAAACTGGCTAAACAACGTGGAATCAAATTCGTTACTCCCTTATAAGATTGCGGAAGAAGCGGATTTGACCTACTCTTTCACAACAAGGCATGGCATCACTTACCATGCCTATTTCCTTGCCTCATCGGCCACGGATGACTATATGTTATATGTATCCTTGTATATACATCGGGACAATCCCCATGTCCGGCAACTCGTTGCCGCCTTTTATGATTTGGTAAAGAACAATCTTTATCCATTGGAATAATTCATTTCCCCCCACATCCCTTTCAAAGCCCGCTCATAAAACAAGACTGATTTATGAGCACAATGAAGCATATCCTATCAGTATGCGCGCTGGCGGCATTCGCCCTTGCCGCTTGTACGCAGGACGAACTGGCGGAGCAAGGCACGGCGTTGCCCGAAGGGGTGTACCCCATCACCATAGCCTCCGTACAGGTGGCGGAGGCCTTGCCGCAGACCCGCATAACGGAAACATCCGATGGTATGGGGAGTACCTGGAACGAGCGAAACCCCGACATGGTAATCGTAAAAGTGACGGGAGGAGGAAATGATGCGGAATCAACATACACGTTGTTTGGTAACCAAATCATCGCCAGTACTGCGAATCTGTGGTGGCATACAACGGAAACTTCATCTGTCAACGCTTGGTATTCCAATCTTAAAGGCTCAAATACGTCATCGGATATGTTTGCTGTGACCCTTGCCAACCAAACAACAGACAACGGGCTTGCCTACGTGCTGAAAGCGGACGAGGTGAAAGCGAACTACCAGACGGGGAACATCACCTTGACTTTCCGGCACCAGCTTGCCAAGATACGGGTGAAGCTGGAAGGGGCAAAGGCTGGCGATGTGACCTCCGTCAGCGTGAAAAGCCGCACGTCCTGCACCGTCGCCGAGGGAAACGTGACGGCAGGCACCGATGAGGGGTACATCGCCATGCGCCAAGCCACGTACAACGACCAGACCTATTGGGAAGCCAACGTAGTGCCGGACGTGGAAATCAAGGACTTCCTCCTGAATGGGAATGTGGATTGCCAGCTTACGCAGACAGTCATGCCGCAGGCAGGGCATGTGCATGAGGTGAATATCAATGTAAAACCGAAATTCTCCATTGTGGATAATGATGGCAACCCGGTGGACGCTGGCAATATAAACACTGATGTAACCATTACAGGCGCAAGCGACCAGCCCATAACCATCACGGGTACTTGCAATGTGACGCTGAAAGATGTTTCACTCAACATAGTTGAGCGCAACAATGGCATTAGCGTGACCAGCGGAAGCCCGACAATAATAGTGGATGGAGCAGACAATACCATAACGACAGGTATTTTTGCCGCAGGAATTCATGTGGCACCCGGTGCATCAGTTACAATTAAAGGAAACAGTGAAAGTGACATACTGAGAATAACATCAAGGGAAGGTGCCGCTATCGGCGGATATTATCGTAACCAAACATCAATAAGTTGCGGTGATATTACGATAGAGGATGTAACCCTTTACGCATATACTACGCCAAATCCCAGTTATGTGTGTGCGCCCGGCATAGGCGGATTAGGAACAACATGCGGCTCAATTACAATTACTAATGCTACCGTTTATGCTCAAGGGGCAAGCGACGATGGAAGCCGTGGTGATTGTGGTCCTGCAATCGGATGCGGTATGAATGATTATTCTGAAACATGTGTTCCAAAAATTATTATCAGCGGTTCGGAAATCCACGCATACAGAGGAACATATAGTAATTATTGGACAGGTGTAGAGCAAAGCTATGCCAATTATATCGGTCAAGGTGGTTCTGAAAATTATGGCGCAGCAGAAGGCGACATTCAAACAGGAGACGGCGGAAGTATCAAGAGCAGCACAGTCTATAAATACACGCTAAATATAGATGCTACCTCTTATACTGAGGACGGGGTATTGGAGTATGATGAGAATGGCGAGGGGAAAGAACAGTCGCAGTAACCCCTTGAAAGTCCCTATCCGATGGGACCAAACACACAGTCCCGGCCAGTGACTGCAACGACTGGCTGCCAAACCGGGATGGCGGAGAACCCGGCAGCGAATCACCCTTTTGCCTTGGCTGGACGGAGGCATTGCCTTGGCTGGACGAAGGCGCCCCTTTGGCTGGACGAAGGCACCGCCTTGGCTGGACGGAGGCAAAAGGACGATTTTTTCAGGCTTCTTAAAACGATAAACTTATGCCGTTTTTTAAGAAAGAACAAAAAGCCATCAACGACAAGTGGTATCCCCGCACGGTGACCGTGGGACATCCCGTGGAGATGGACGAGGTATGCAACCGCATCGCCGAGATGTCCACCGCCAGCGCAGCGGACACCAAGGCCGTGATGACCGCCCTGGGCAAGGTGCTGGGCAGCCTGATGAACACCGGCCGCACGGTGCACATCGAGGGCCTCGGCTCCTTCTACTACGGTTGCGTGGCGGAAGGCACCGGCAAGGACACCCCCGAAGAGGTGACCGCCGACTGCATCACCGCCACCCGCGTGCGCTTCCTGCCGGAACGCAACGTGCAGCAGAACGGTGCCGTGACGCGCAACCTCGTGGGCAACGAAGTCTTCTGGGTGGACGTGGAGACGCTGGGCGCCAACCCGGACAAGGTGGAGTCGCCCGACGACGAGGTGGAATCCGGCAACGAAGGCTCCTTCGGATGAACACCGCATGGCTGGAGCAGCCGCCCCGCACACCCGCCGGGCGGCTGCTTTCCATGAGGTGTTAACGGAGCATATCCCCGCTTTCATGGTGGAATATCGGAAATAAGCATTACCACTTATAGGATATGAAGGATTTGATTCTACCACGCCGACTATCAGTGAGGTTTGTGCATATAATTTCCCCAACAGCTTGATTTATTGAAGCCAACCGCCTATTTCTCGGATATTTGTGTTATATTTGCAGCCAGAACAATCATTTGGAGGAACAATTATGGCAAGACCAATTAAAGAGACCCCGATACTTTACGGGGAAGAAGCTCGGAAATTTGAGGAGAACATGAAGCAAGTCCGTCCGCTCAGCGATGAAAAGCTCGCCCAAATCAAGCGGGATTATGACTGCATTTTAAGTATATTCGAAGAAGAACGGAGCAATGGAACAAACGTTGAATATAACTGATTACAGAGTCCGTCCTTTGGAAGAAGGAGAAAGGGTAAAATCGTTCGATTGTGGTGATGACGATCTGAACGATTTTATTTTAAATGCAGCGCATCTTTATCGAGAAGAACTACTGGCTGTAACGTATGTCATGGAAGAACGTTCTTCAGGCAAAGTTCTTGCTTATTTCAGCTTGATGAACGATAAAGTATCGTTAAATGAATTTGAAAATAAAACAGAATTCAATCGTTTCCGGAAACATCATTTTGCCAATGAAAAACGCATAAAAAGTTACCCTGCCGCTAAAATAGGACGTTTTGCCGTGGATATATCCGCCCGTGGCTTACATATTGGGAGTCTGTTGTTAAACTTCATCAAATATTTCTTTAAAGGGAAAAATAAGACCGGTTGCCGTTTCATTACGGTAGATGCTTATATCAATGCCATTCCATTCTACAAGAAATATGAATTTAAGGAATTGACGATTAGCGACAAAGATGATAAACACACACGTGCCCTTATCTTCGATTTGAAGCAATTGGACAAGAAATAATCATTTTAGGGAACCTTCCCTCCGTCCCGGCGGGCAAGTATCATACGCTTATGCCGAACGTACAAGAAAAAACGGGCCTTCGGCAACCATCTCCGAAGGCCCGGTAGCATTATAAAGAAGAATAAAGTAGAGAGAATTTACACTTGCGGCAATCCTTCAACCCTGCCTCCAGGAACTCCACATGCTTGCCCGCATCCTCGTCATACGACCAACCATTGAATGCTCAATAATTCTGCGTCAGGGACGAATTGTGCAAGACGGCATTCTGCGGGAAGGGGAACACCCACAGCGGCGAATCCGGACGGAGCGAAACCTGGCCGCCATACTCCGGGCCAAGGTCGCGGACGATGGTCTCGGCATAATCGGCCTCGCTGTTCCAACGCTTGCGGTCGCAGAAGTTCTCGAACGTATTGAAGAACTCCACGCGCTTGGAGTCTTGCAGCAGCTTCATGGCCTCCTTCTCCGTCAGCGACGCAGCCTGGTCCGCAAAAGGCTGGTAATCCTCGATGCGAAGGGCACGCACGCGGTCCACCTGTGCCAGCCCTTCCCGGATTTCCCCCGAACGAATCATGCACTCGGCAGCCAGGTAATACATGGACTCGGCACGGAGGCCAAAGACGTTCCAGTGGATGTCCCACACCTGGCATTGCAGGCAACCGTCCGGCAAGGTAGGATAAGGGGCAGCCCAAGCCGGGGCGCCATCCTGATAATAATACTTATACACATAGTCGTTGGGGTCGATGAGCCGGGCCAGGTCCGCACTGATGCACAAGCCGCCCAAATCGCCCATGTTGCCCGTCTTGGCCCAGATGAGGTAATAATTGTTCTGTGCGGTCTCGTCCAATATCCAGTTGGCCGTGGTCTTTACCGTGGTGCGGTCTTCGATGCGGGCGTTCACCCCCAAGGCCAGGTTGGCATAACGCAGGGCCTCGTCATAGTGCTTCATCTGGAACAAGGCCTTGGCACGCACCCCGTAGCCAAAGTCCAGGCCGAAACGGCACGGAGTGGAAACGTGGTCTTGCACCAGGTCGGCCAACACCTCGTCGCTGCAGTCCTGCAAGATGCGTTCATACACCTGTGCCAATGTCAGCTTGGTCTTCTGTTCGCCCACATGGGTGTTGTCCACATAGGCTATACCTCCCAGCTCGCCGGCCGTCGCGTCGTCATACTGCCTGGCAAACATATTGACCAGCAGATAATGGTACCAGGCGCGCAACACACGGGCCTCGGCCACAATCTGGCGGCGTTTGGCGTCATCGCCGGACACTTCGGGCGCTTTGGAGATGACCACGTTCATATAATTGATATTGCTGTACAGATCCTCGTACAAGCTGTTCGAAGTGGTCAGGTTGGCCCGGTCCACCGACTCGTCATAAGTGACCAGCGCATAGATGATGCTGTTCGGATTGGCGAGGAAGTCCGGCAATCCATCGTAGTCGGTATAGGTATTGTTGCACAATATCTCGAAATGGTTCTCCAACTGATACAGCAAGGGTTCTTGGTTCAGCAGGGTTTCCAGTTCATCCACCGTGGTAAGGGTGGTCTCGCCCAAAGGCACAATGTCCAATTTGTCCTCACACGCCGTACAGCCCAGCGCGGCGACCATTCCCAGGATTTGGAATATCTTTTTCATTGTCAGCATTGTTTTCAGTTAAATCATAAATTAAAGAACAAACTCATGGTGTAGCTGCGCGGCACACGGTTGTAGTGCGCGCCGGTCACGGGATTCACGGCCTCGGGATCCAAGCCCTTGCTGTTGCGTGCCCAAGTACAAAGGTTGTTGACCTGGAAGCGCAGGCGCAAATCGTTCAGGCCGATAAACTTGCACACCCGTTCACTGAAGTCATAGCCGATGACCAGGTTGCGCAACTTGACGTATCCGGCATGTTCGATGTTGGTATGGCGGTAGCGGCCATAACTCATGTCCGTGTATTTGCCAGCCATATATCCGTTGGCGGGCACGTCGCTGTCCCCTTGCCAATAGCGCAGGTAGTCTTTCGAGATGGCACCATTGCCGAAAGTGGCCTTGTAACCGCCCGTGCCGCCAATGGTGGACCCCCAGACATCATTGTCCGTGCGCATGTAATGGCCTCCATAGAAATTGAACATCGCCGAGAGGCTGAAGCCGTTCCAGGTCACTTCGGGCGTGATGGCGCCACTGACAGTCGGCGTGTATGTGCCGGAGAACACGGCATCTTCCACCTCAAAAGCACCGCTGGCCACCGACTCGATATGCACATTGCCTTCCTTGTCTTTCCAGCCCAACAAATAAGCGCCTCCCTCTTCGATGATGCCCGCATAGTCAATGGAGAACAGGGAATTGAGCGGATATCCCTCGTGCAAGGAAGTACGGAGGTACTCTTCGCCGGACTCCGGCTTGTGGGGAACCTTCGTCACCTTGTTTTTATTGTAGGCCAAGTTGAATCCCAAGTTAATCCCGACATCCTGACGTTTACGGGCAGGCAGGATGCGGCCGTTCAGTTGCAGTTCCACACCCGTGTTGTTCATTTCACCATTGTTGATGGTCAACGAGGTCCATCCCGTTGTCGGGTCCAGGTCGGTACTGGTCAGCAAGTCGCTGCCTTTCTTGCGGTAAACATCCAGCGAACCGTTCAAGCGGTAATTCCACAGGGAGAAATCAAAGCCGGCATTCCACGTGGCTGTCTTCTCCCATCGCAACTGGTCGTTGGGCGGCGTCTGCAGGTAGCCCACCAATTGGCCATTGTACTGGTTGGTGCCCATGCTGGCTGTCAGGTAGGAGGAGACAGAGGAATCAATGTTGCCCGTCAGGCCAAAGCTGGCACGAAGTTTCAATACGTCAATCCACTCAATGGGCTTCAAGAACTCCTCGTTGTGCAAATTCCAGCTGGCACCCACGGACCACAAGGGACGCCCCCGAAACTTGGGATCGGTGCCGAACAGGTCGGTACGGTCCACTCGGTACGAACCAAACAGGCTATAACGGCTGTCGTACACATAGTTTGCCGTGAAATAATATGAATAGTACCGATGCAGCACATCGCTGGTGTCAAAGTCCTGCGGCGCTCCCATCACCCCATAGTTGCTGCCAAGCACGCCCGTATAGGGATTGTTGATGAAAGCCCAGTCCGTCAGCAGGTTCTGGTTGGTCTGCGTCTGATGGTCGTAGCCGTATTTCAAATCGCTGTCCATCGACGTATGGGTCTGGCGATACTCGAAACCGGCCAAGACATCGACGGCGTGCACACCAAACGTGCGATTGTATTGCGTCTGCGCACGGAAGGTGTAAAACTGGCTGGACGTGTTCTGCGTTTGCAGCAAGTCACCGTCCGGTATGGCGTGGTTCACCTCCAGGCGGGTTTCCTCTTTCATCCCCAAATGGGGGTCGGTCCAGTCCAGGTTCGGGTCGAACCAGTCAAAGTCGGGGTCAAGCACCCACTCCGTGATGGTCTGGGCCGTGGTGTACAGGTTGTAAAGGCTGCGCATGAAATGCGATTCCTTGTTATAGCGGGTCTGGGAACGGCTGTTGATGTCTTCGTATTGGAACTGTGCCTGTGCCGTCCATCCCTCCACCGGAAGCCGGAACAAGGTCTTCACATGGGTACGCACATTGGTATAACGGTACTTGTTGAAGTTATATCCCATCTCCTCCTGGAAGTTGTAGGTAGGATCCTTCAGCGCATAATCCGCCACGCCGAAAGCCGCTTCTCCCGGATAGACATCGGCCTCCATGCGGGCCGGAGTGCCGTCGTCGTTGTACATGCTTTCGTAGGCCATGAAGGAATTGATGTTATCGTAAGAGCCGGTGGCATGATACTTCGCACGATTGTTAAGCACATTGACTCCAAACGACATGTCCCACCAGCGGTTCACCTTCAGGTCCCCGTTGTAGCTGAACGACAAGGAACTTTCATTTTCCCTCTTGGCACCCCGATTGTCGCCCATATAGTTCACGACGATGCTTGAACTGAGGTGCTTCCCCTTGGCACGTATGCCCAGGTTGTACTGGTGGCTGATGTGCGTGCGGTCGTGGGCATCCCGCCATTCGCTGCGGTAATCATTGCGGCTCCAGCGGCTCAACGTGGCGTCCAGGTCCGCATCGCTCAGCAAGCCTTGGTAGTTCTGAAGCAGCAGACGCATGACGTGCGACTGGGTAAAAATCCGTCCCCCGGCAGCCGCTTCTATCTGGTCCTGTATCAGATTGGGGTCAGCCTGCAGCATGGCATTGAAGTTATATTTCTCCAGCGCGATGATGTCTGCGGCCGATGCCCAGTTATAGTTGCTGTAGTCCTGCCGCTCGCTGATGACCAAGTCGGCATTGAAATCAATGGAGAGGCGGTCCTCCTTGGCACGCTTGGTCGAGATGACAATCACGCCGTTCGAGGCACGGGCACCGTAAATGGCGGCCGCAGCCGCGTCTTTCAGCACGGTGATGTTGTCAATGTCATAGGGATTGACGCTCTCGATGCCCCCTTCGATGGGCAACCCGTCCACCACGATCAACGGACTGGTGCGGGCGTTGAAGGTGCCCGTGCCGCGGATGGTGATGGCATCCTCGCCGGTGATGTTGGGATTGTCCGTCACCGTCACCAGGCCGGGAATCTTGCCCTCTAGGTTGGCGGTGATGTCGCCCGTATATCGCTTGTCCATATCTTTCGACGTCAGGCTCTGGAAAGCACCCGTCGCATTCTCGCGCTTGATGTTCTGGTAGCCCGTCACGATGACTTCGTCCATCAGATTGGCATCGGCCTGCAGCGTGATGCGCACGTATTTGGCATCCGGCGTCAGGGGAGTCCGGTTGGTCTTCATGCCGATGTAGGATATGACCAGTACCGGATTGCTTTTCTCCACCAGAATGGAGAAATTGCCATCCATGTCCGTGATGACACCCATTTTCGTGTCTTCAATGCGCACGGAAGCACCAGGCAACGGTTCTCCGTTCTCATCGAGGACGGTGCCCACCAAAGTCTTTTTCTCGATATCCTGCACCACTTGCTGCACCGGAATCCCGGTGTCCTTCTGTTGAGCCGCAAGCGGAAGGCATCCTGCAACGGCTGAAAAGCCGAACAGGAAATAAGCGAATGTTTTCTTCATGATGTAATCAAGTATGAGTTCGTATTTAGGTAATTGAGGAGACAAGCTCAACGGGCAAGGGCGGCGTCCAATGCGGCCACCACCTCCTTGTCCGACGGACGGACGGCATCCACGGAAATGATGCGCCCATCGCGTCCCACGATGATGAACCGGGGAATGGCATTGATGCCCATTGCCTCCAGGAATTGCCTGCCGGTGATCTTGTCGAAGATATAGTTGGGCCATTGCGGATGGTCAGCATCCATTTTCTTCTCCCAGGCCTTGGCATTGTCGTCTTGGGATACACTCACAAAAACGATTTGGTCATTGTCCTTGTATTGCTGCCGCACTTTCTCAAAATAAGGAATCTCTCGGCAACAAGGGGCACACCACGTGGCCCAGAAGTCTATGTATGCCACCTTGCCCCGGATGACCTCTGAAAGGGTGGTGCGGCTACCGTCACGGGCAATGAGGATGGGGTCGGACGGCAAGGCATCGCCGTCTTTGATTTGCTTGGAGCGTTCGGCCAGCATTTGTTCGATGTTCTGGACGATGCGCGGCGCCTTGGCCAGCTGGGGAGCAATGCCCTGACGAAAGACTGTGATGGCACTGTCCGAAGGCTGGTACATGAAGAACAGGTTGCAAAGGGTGTTCGTCAGGCTTTTCTTGTTCCCCTCATTGGTCAGCACGGAGTCTATGGCATGGATTTGGCCGATGAAATAAGAAGTCAGGTCGGGCGTGCTTCCCGCCGTGCGGTGCAGTTCGGAGTCGTTGTACCAATAATTGATGAGCCCGCTCAGTCGGCTCTCGTCCGCATTGGGGTCGATGGAGGCCACCAAGGAGTCCACCTGCGTGGCGTGGTCGGCCTGGTTCATCATCTGATCCAGCGACAGCGTCTGCAAGAGATAGTATTTGCAGACGGCATCGGCCAGACGCTGATAGCGTGCGCGTGCTTCGGCATCCCCGATGGCATCAATGGCCTTCCCCGTCTCCGTGCGCCCTTGTTCGAGCTTGGCTGTCCACTCGGCCAAATCGAAAGGATGGTCAGGGGTAGGCTTGAAAGCCCATGGGGAGAAGGCGTGGTAAAGGACATTGTTGAACACGCAACGGTCGGCATGGTCGCCGGTGAAGGTCGCTTCGGTGCCCCGGATGTCCATGCGGACGGTACTGCCTTTCCGCACATAAGCTCCATAAAGGTCTTGCCCGACATAGACAATGAGGTCGGCCTCTTCTCCTGCCAATTCGGGATTATAGGTGAACGCGCCGGTGGAGTCGGTGGTCAGTTCTTCCACATAATTGTCGCCTTCGTGGTCATAGACAATGGCCACTTCGGTGGGTTCGGTCACGTCCAACTTGCCCTCCAACAGAGGAGCATCCGCCTTGGAAGAACAAGCTTGGAAAACCAATGCCGACCATACTAAAAGGAGGGCCGGACTTAGGCAAAAGACAAAGATTCTGTGCATACGCAATTGTTTTTAAGAGATTATTTTTTCCGCACAAAGGAAAAGAAAAATCCCGCAAAATCAATTGCTTGTCTTTTCTTGATTCGTCAATTTGTCGGATATGGAAAAGATAAACGCCTCACAACCCCTTCAGCTGCGAACGATAACGGGCCGGAGTCATGCCTGTGATGGATTGGAAGGTGGCATAGAAGGTGGAGAGGGAGCTGAATCCCACCTCGGCGGCAATCTGCTTCAAGGGCTTGTCGGCGGAAAGGTCGGATATTTCCGAAATGGCCTGCCGGATGCGGTATTCGTTCACCAACTGCGTGAAGGTCTTCCCCGTGTTTTCATTGATGGCTTTGGACAAATACGTACGATTGGTGTCCAAGCGTTCGGCCATGGAGGAAACGGTCAGGGTGGAATCCGTGAACGCCTTTTCCTCCATCATCAAGGTGGTGAAGCGCGTCATCAGGTCTTGCAACTTGTCCGTGGCAACAGGCGAAGGCGAAGCGGTTTTCCGCAGTTGCCCTATCTGATCCAGCAACAACTGCTCGCGCTGCATGTATTCCCGATTTTGGGACACGATGGCATGATACAAGCGATTCTTTTTCCGATAGAACACATAGATGAGCACCACGGCCACGGCCAGCACCAGCATGAGCCCTGTCAGCACGGCTATCTTGTAGCGGTTGCCCAGGATTTCCACCTGCTGTTCGCTGATTTGTTGTTCGCGGGCATAAATGTCGTGCTTGATGCGCGCCTCCTGGGTGGCACGCTCGCGCACTTCGTCGAACAGGCGGTCCTGATATTCCATATATTCAAGGGTACACTCCAGCGCCTTGCCCGTTTGTCCGGCTTCGCTGTAACTCAAGGCCAGCTCCTTCAGCAGACGCGCTTTGTGGATGGGCACGCCGCTGCTGTCAATATGCTCCAATCCATGCTCCAACACCCGGATGGCGGAGGCTGCCCGATGGTCGGTACGGAGAAGTTTGGCGTATTCTATATAGACCATCGTGATGGTAGAAGCCGACGCGGTGGGAAAATTCTCCATGGCTTGGGCAAAATACCGATAAGCCCCGTCCGTCTCGCCCCGCCTGGCATGAAGCTGTGCCCGAAGCAAACAGAGGTCGGACTCGGTGCCGAACCCATAGGCTTCGTGCATCTGCCCCAGCGCGTCAATGGCCACGCCCGCCTGAGGAAGCAGGCTGTCGGCAGCCAGGCAATAGAGCGCCCTGTTCATCGTGGCATAGAACAAGGGCACCGGTTCTTCCTCTTCACGGGCAATGCGTATCGCCTCGTCGGCATAACGAAGACCGGAGAAGTCGCCACGCATGAAGTAAGCACCGGATATGTTGGAGAGGACCATGGCATACAGGCGGCGGTTGTCCACCCGCTTCCCTTCCTCCAAGGCCTGGAAATAATAAGAAAGGGCCGTATAGACATCGTTATTGTCGAACATTGAATAGTTGCCGAAACCGTTCAGGACCATCATCAAGGCTTCATAATCCCGATGACGCTCGGCCCCTGCACGCGCCGTCTCCAGATGGACATAGCAGGCGGAATCAGACCCGGACTCCGTGTTTGCCAACCCCAGCAACAAGTGGCCATACAAGGCAGCCGGATACCGCCCCCCCTCCGGCCCTTCCAATTGCAGGAGACGTTCCCCGCATTGCCGGGCCAGGGAAAGGTCGCCTTGGTTGAGGAAACGGATGCCGGCCTCGCGCAAGCCTTCGTAATCAGACGGCAAGGCAGGCTGCTCCTCCGCACGGGCAGATGCCGGCCACAACGCACACATCCACATGCACACCGCAAGGCAAATCTTCAAAAGAGGCAAAAATCCCATACAACCATTTCGTTAAATCGGAAGCGAAGTAACGAAATTTATTTGAATCGGCCAAACACCTGCGGGATTTTGAGGCGGAAAGCCTGCAAACCTCCCGCCTGAGTACCGATAAAAAAAGGACAAAAGGCAGAAAAAAACTGGAAATTTGACGGGCAAACCTTATCTTTGCATCGTCAATCGTGAAACCAACTAATATATCGACAGAATATGGCAACACCTTACAAACGCATCCTCCTCAAGCTCAGCGGCGAGAGCCTGAAGGGTGACCAGCCGGGCATCTTCGACGACCAGCGGCTGGTGCAATACGCCGAACAAATCAAGGAAATACGCGACATGGGCGTGCAAGTGGGCATCGTCATCGGCGGAGGCAACATCTTCCGCGGGCTGAAGGGCGCCATGAAGGGCTTCGACCGTGTCAAAGGCGACCAGATGGGCATGCTGGCCACGGTCATCAACAGCCTGGCCCTCAGCTCGGCACTCACCGCACAGGGCGTCAAGGCCCGCGTGCTGACCGCCGTGCGCATGGAGCCCATCGGCGAGTTCTACAACAAGTGGCGCGCCATCGAGTGCCTGGAGGCGGGCGAGGTGGTCATCATGTCCGCCGGGACGGGCAACCCCTTCTTCACCACGGACACCGGCTCCTCGCTGCGCGGCATCGAGATCGAGGCGGACGTCATGCTGAAGGGAACCCGCGTGGACGGCGTCTACACCGCCGACCCGGAGAAGGACCCCACGGCCACGAAGTTCGACGACATCACCTACGATGAAGTCCTCAGCCGCAACCTGCGCGTCATGGACCTCACCGCCACCTGCATGTGCAAGGAGAACAACCTGCCCATCATCGTCTTCGACATGGACACGCCGGGAAACCTGAAGAAAGTCATCAGCGGAGAGAAAATCGGGACGGTGGTACATAATTGAATGCCCATGCTGACATTCCCGAACGCGAAGATAAACTTGGGGCTGAACATCACCCGGCGCAGGCCGGACGGCTACCATGACTTGGAAACGGTCTTCTACCCCATCCCACTGGAGGACGCGCTGGAAATCGCCCCCCTGAAGGCATCCGCCACGCAAAAATATGCCCTTCACCTCCATGGCGACGAGGTAGCAGGCAACCCGGAAGACAACTTGGTGGTGAGGGCCTACCGGATGCTCGACCAAGACTTCGACCTGCCTCCCACTGACATCCACCTCTTCAAGCACATCCCGTCGGGGGCAGGATTGGGGGGTGGCTCGGCAGACGCGGCTTTCATGCTGAAGATGCTGAACGAGCTTTACACCATCGGATTGACGAAAGAGAAATTGGAAGCATACGCTGCCCGCCTCGGAGCCGACTGCGCCTTTTTCATCCGCAACAAGCCCGTCTACGCCGAAGGCATCGGAAACCTGTTCACGCCCATCCCTCTCTCGTTGGAAGGCTACAAGCTTTGGGTGGTGAAGCCCGATGTCTTCGTCTCCACACGCGATGCCTTCGCCCAGGTTCGTCCTCGCCCAACCGAGGTCTCGCCGAAAGAAAGCGTGAGCCTCCCCTTGGCAGAGTGGCGCCATTGTCTGACCAACGACTTCGAGGAAAGCGTTTTCCCCCGCTTCCCCCGCATCGCGGAAATCAAGGAAGAGATGTACCAGATGGGGGCCCTCTACGCTTCGATGAGCGGCTCCGGTTCGTCCGTCTACGGCTTGTTCAATGGCGACTGCGAATGGCCTGCCCATGATTTCGGAGAAGACTGCCTGAGCTACCAGCTTCAACTGGGCACTTTGCGGTGAGCCAATTCATCCGCGCTGCAAAGAAAAGCCCGGAAACGCTTGCCCAAATCAAAGAAAGTCTTTACCTTTGCGCCCGGTTTGAGACAAGAGGACGGGGTGTAGCGCAGTCCGGTTAGCGCACCTGCTTTGGGAGCAGGGGGTCGAAGGTTCGAATCCTTTCACCCCGACGATTGGAAATCAAGGAGTTACAGATAATGTGGCTCCTTTTTTTGTGACAACTCTTGCATAATATTGCGAAATAAGCTACATTTGGGGACAATAACAACATCAAAAATGGGTCAAATTACGGGTCAAATTTGACCCGCCCCAACATCTTATGAAAGCAAAGATAGTCATAGACACAAGAAGAAGCAAGAAAGACGGCACATATCCCGTCGTGATAGAGGTGCGCAACAAAGACAAAATACGAATCGCAACCCCCTATTCCTCTTTGCCGGAGAACTGGAAGAACGGAGCATTCACCCGAGCGGAAAGCAACCACCAGCGGAAAAACATTATCCTGCGTGACATGCTCAACCGTGTGGAGAGGTTCATCCTGCAACTGGAAGATGAAGAGCAAGAACTCACCGATAGCGAAATGCGCAAAAAGCTTTCTGAAATCGTATCCGGCGAAGAGAAGAAAAAAGAAAAGACCTTTCTGGATTGCCTGGATGAATTCATCTCCTACAAAGACAAGAAAGGCACCATCGAAGTCTACAGTATGACGCGAGGAAAAATAGAAATGTTCGACCCACATTGCACCTTCAAGAGCATGGACAAGAAATGGCTGATGCGCTTCGAGGAATGGCTGAAAGCAAGTGGCATGAAGACAAACGCCGTTGCCATCCACCTACGCAACATCCGCGCCGTGTTTAACTATGCCATTGATGAAGAATATACCACGCTCTATCCTTTCCGCCGGTTCTCCATCAAGAAAGAGGAAACCCGCAAGCGCAGCTTGACCGTAGAACAGTTGCGCACCCTGCGTGATTATCCCTGCGAAGAATACCAAGAAAAGTACAGGGACATCTTCATGCTGATGTTCTACCTGATAGGCATCAACGCCGCCGACCTCTTCTTGGCGCGGAAGAAAGACGTGGTGAACGGACGGCTGGAATACCAACGTGCCAAGACGGGCAAACTTTATTCCGTCCTGATACAACCGGAGGCTCAGGCCATCATCGATAAGTATGCCGGCGAGGGAGAATATCTGTTGAATGTGATGGACACCTATGCCAACTACAAAGACTTCCTGCACCGCATGAACCTCGGCCTCCGTCAGATTGGCGAAGTGGAGCGGAAAGGGCTTGGCGGGAAGAAAGAACGTACACCACTGTTTCCCGACTTATCTTCTTATTGGAGCCGGCATACCTGGGCCACCCTTGCCGCACAGCTAGACACGCCCAAAGATGTCATATCCGAAGCCTTGGGGCACGAGTACGGAAGTTCCACCACGTCCATATACATCAACTTCAACCGCGAGAAGGTGGATCAGGCGAACAGGAAGGTGATAGACTTTCTTTTACTTCAATGAACTGCTCGTCATAGATAAAGTTTATTAATGTAAAGAAACAGGCCTAAATTACCTATAGGCAATCCATCAACTACCTATAGGTAATTCAAAAACTACCCGTAGGTAATCGAAGAATAACTTACGGGTAGTTCCTATCATGGCGGCAAAAGCACTTTTTATCGCCAGCACTCACGAACATCCTCATACCTTTGCGGAAAAACAAGACTATGGCAATCCTTATCCCACATTTCGGAAAACTGACGGAAAAACAAGCCTCCGACCTCATCCAACGCATGATGGAATTTTCTTCCATTCATGCAAGGCTGCAATCTTGCAGACAAGATGCCTATGCAGAATTCATGGCCAACAGCAATCCGACTGATAGAGAGAAAGCCATCTTTGAGTTCTTCTCAGAGAATGCCAAAGAAACCTGCGGCATCCTGTCGGATTTTATGATTGGTCAGTGTCTTCGCCATACAGAAATTGCGGACGCACAACGTACTTTAGGCATGACTGACAGGAAATCGTTATAATACAAAACCACTATGAACGAGTTCAAAATACCCCGCCTCACCCGTTGGCAGTTCTTCAAGAACAAACTCGCCTGCCGGATTTTGAAACTTATGGGCTTCACCGTGTACACAAACAGATATGCCGGCATGTGCAAGGACTGCGGAAAGATTATCTGGTTGACCGCCTGCGCGGGAAAACTGGAGTATGAGACGCCCTCGTATGTAGAGGAAGAAAGTTAGCCTCCAACCTTTACATTACAGCCGATAGGTACATAAGCGCAAGTATTGGCTTCGAGCAAATCATCCTCAATGGACTTCCGGATTTGCTCGTTGCCCTCCACCCTTATGCATACGCGATCCGCTCCTTTCCTCAATACACAGCCGTCATTGATGCGAAACTCAATCCTGTCTTTCAATTTTCCTTCGCCAATGTAAACGGCATCTATATGCCCCTCATTGTTCCCTGGCTTGGCAAAAACGTAGTTGCCTTCAACGCCTTCTATAAACTTGGTGTCAAGCGTATAAGCATCCATTTCATATTTCCGCCCACTGGCACCTGTCCATGTATAAGTCCCTATCTTACCCATATTATTTATTTTTATGTTGCTCTTTCATTTTCTTCTCGTTCATAACAACTCTGCTTTTGCGATTCTGTACCAGTTGGCGTTCACACCGCTTCATACTCCGGCTCAACACCGGTGATTTCAATCAACCCAACAACAAAGACAGCAAACTGATAAAAGCCGAAACCAACGCAGCAATGAGGGAAAGGATGGATATCCTTTTGGAACACCGTGCATCCCTGATAGACTGTCGCGAACATTCTATGTTCAGCCTCCTTTCCTCACGTTCCAGCTGTCCGTCCTCACGTTCCAGCCGCAACCGGTTCTCTATGCCCGCGCTGCAACCTTTCATGGCATATTCCACACCAAGGGCGTTCAGGTAATACTTCCCGTCATCCTCGTAGCCATACACAGACAGCCGTCCTCGCACGTCAATCCTGTCGGCATACTTGTGATGAAGTACGGACACTCCGTCTGAATAAGCGTCCATGACTATGCGGTCCACGATGTCTATAAATCTGTCGGCCTTTTTTCTATCTTCCATAAAATTTCTTTTTTAATTTGGTAATATCAATTAATTCCCATACATTTGTAAGTGATTAATCAATAGGTATTTATTATGAGCATTTATTTGGTAGCATTCCTGGTTCTCGCCGCAGTAGTTTCTTTCTTAGTCCCGGTTGCCGGCCTCGTTTCAATCTTCTGCAACATGGAAGAGAAACATCCCATTGCCGCCAAGATCCTTGGAGGTGCCACGTTCACGATACTGCTGTACCTGCTCGCTCTCGCCGTGCTGAAACTGAAAAGTAGCGGATTTCATATTGATATACTCCAAACCTGAACCGGGGATGACGAAGGTACATTTATAGTTTATCTTCATGGATACTTGATTTTCTTCTATTTTCCAATAAAATAAATCGCTCTTTTTGATTTGCAGTAAACTCGGCAGAAGAACTCTGAATTATTTCATTTATTGCAAATTCAAAATCTAACAAATTACCAATATTATCATAATCGGATTGGTATGCTTCATTCAAACAGACTTCCATATTATTTAATGAGGCATCAATATTTGAATGCACTTTATTATTGCACCTTGTGAAATGCAATATTGAAGAAACGAATATCCGATAAGCTTGCATGTAATTGCCATTTTCACCGATAATAGAAAATCCTTGTAGGAAATCGACGATACCCATACAATATTCTTCTGTCTGAATTCTATTTCTGTCTTGTTTGTTAAGAGCATCATTTGCTCTAATCTGTATATCAACTAAAGCTCTTTCTGTATTATTAATAATACGAATATTTTCTTCTTCAATGTGTTTAACACGTTTGTTCAAATCCAATGCATTATAAATATTCCAACCGATTAATAATGCGACAAGCAAAGACAATATAGCCATAGTCCAAGTCATCGCATCTTCTCTTGATATAATATAACTTTCCCATCTCACACTTGAATCACAGAATAAGATGAAATTTATTAGAGAAAGTACAAGCACAAAAGACAATAGCTTGTGATTTGACACATAGCGTATCAAAGAAGCAAAAAAATTACAGAGTATCATATTAAGCAACCTTATTAATACTTTTTACATATCTACACCTAATTTCATCATTTTATGCCATAACAAAGCTCCATTATCTGAAAGGAAAAGATTTCCATTTTCAAGAAGCATTAGCTTGGAAAACCAATGTGGATCAATATCCTTTTTTCGTTTTACTAAATCACACAATGTCTTTAGGTTATTAATCTTCACATCATTAAAGCCATATTCTTTATCGAAATCCACGCCAAGAAAGATTTTGTCTATACACCCTCGTATAGTGCAATAATCTTCGAGGTTTCCACGCTTTCTTATAAACCTAATTTCATTCTCACCACTCCATATCTTATCTTTGAAAGACATAAGTTCCTGTATTGATAATCCTTTTTGAAAATATTCGTCCTTTGAATAAGAATAATCAATAGGAATTTCCATAAGAAAATTATTCTTTTGAATAAATTTCTTATAATCAATTCGTATGCAAGCACCCTTGTGTCTATCAGCATAATAATCCCACATATTTATATAAGAAGCTCCATCTTTACTAAAATATGAATTATTAGAAGATTCTTGGCAAAAACAAACATATCTAAATTGATCCGCTTCACTAATAGCTTCACTTTCTCCAACCCCATTTTGCGGATCGAAAATATTCATATAATACTTTCTTTCAACCAAATCTGTTGATTTTGAAAGATATGAAAGTTTTATTCTCATCCCATCCAAAATGCGAAATAAAGTCGCCGCATTTGTATAATAATGTATGTATTCCATGGCTCGTTACATTTTATTTGTTCAATATCTGTATCACCTTATCTTTCAATCCCATCTTGATAAACTCATCATCGTCCACATCAAGCTCAACCAATACTTTAGTCGACCTTCTATTGTTCAGTAAACTTTGCAACCGTTCTACTTCTCTCTTATAATAGTCCAATTCTTCATTCCCGGTAAAGTTTAGTTTTGGCTGTTCTTCGTCAAACAAACAACCTACGCTCACTCCGAGAACTTTGGCTAAAGATTCAATGGTACTAATTTTTGCATCAGCACCAGCAAGTACATTATCTAATGTAGTCCTTGATACCCCACAACGCTCAGCTATCTGGACTTTGTTCAATTTACTTGTACTAAGTAATTCATTTAATTTCCTGATATTCATATAACTAATACTGTATGTTCAATAAAGTTGCATTGTTTAACAAATAAAATGTCCAAAAAACTTGCATACAAGCCCACTAAACACTACATTTGCACCATAAAGTTAGCAAGAAACTCAGAGAAAACGAAAATAATATGGATAAAGTTAATCAGCAAGAAAGCAAAAGCCCAATAATGCCCATACTCAAACGTATGGAGATAGGGGAATCGTACAGCTATCCATGCTTTCGCATGAACGCTGTCAAGTCAGTGATATGCCAGGTGCAGGTAACCACTGGAAGGCGGTTCAGGACGAAACTGGAAAGGCCAGTGATCATCGTAACAAGAGTGGAATGAGTATGAGACGAAAAAAGTTTTACCAATTCACCACAGTTGCGTATAACCTACGGTTAACCGGCATCATAGATTTCGATTTATGTGAGCATGACCGCATAACCATCGACATTGACAAGCTGGTCAACATGATGGACGCGGAACTGCTGACCTACAGGAATATCGGCCCCGTAACAATCAAGCGTATCAACGAGGCGAGAGAAGCGTTAAAGAAGTTATTGATTGACATAAAGTAAATATGACATACAAAGAAAAGACAATTTGCTTGATGATTATGTGGATAATATTGGCGACTTTCTCGGCAGGGATTACCGTATTATTCCATTATGACAAGAATTTCGAACTCGGAATTAGCATGTACATCTCATATGCAATCTTGATTGGAACAACTGTAGGTGTATTTGACTTTATATGCGAAAAAAACAGATAAAGCTATGAAGTACAGAGGCAATCATATAAGAGTATCAGACCTTGAAATTGGTGATTTCATCTTCGTCAAAAGAACGCTGAGTGACGATGAACGTGACGATTCTGAACATAATGTACTGCACGTAATAGTCGGAATAACCCGCCTGGAGCAAGAACGTCAGACCGCGCTCTTCTTGGATTCGACCTTTCACTTCCCTTTCTCAACCATCATAATGTATGAGAAAGAAGATGTGATAACGAGAGTTCTTAATGAGGGAGATTCGATAATGCTCCCGTCGCATAGCGAAGCGGAACGTAGTTTTGAACGCCTGAAAGCGACACTCCATTACAACATGAGAATCATCAAAAAGATGCACAAAGATGAAGACAAATATGCCGATGTGCTCCGGCGAACGGAAGAAGAATTGGAAATGTTGCTCGAATCATCCGTTGATGATTTCCAAGGGAAATTCAAGCCCGGACAACTGGAACTATTCTTCAATCACATAAACAATATGAATTTGGACAACCAATTATTCGGCGTGTAACCAGATGAATACAATGGATAAAGGAAATGAACTTGGCTATAGATTCTTAGTTTACGGCGGTATTATCGGATTAGTCTTTTTCATCATCATTAATATCGCATTCTCCCTGAATTCTTATTATGTCAAGAATAACGGATATATAGAATACAGATTAAAGTTACATTACTTAGATGGGAAAAGTGAAATTCGAAAATTCACAGTTGAGTCTAGATACTTCCCAGCTATACAAAGTGGGATAGGTGGATATCACATCCAAGTCGGACATGACATGATATGGGGTGTCATAAGATTTGATATTATTTCATGTAGATATATCAAGTCTAATTCATCATCAGACAAGGAGATTCTATGTCACTTGCTAATGATCATATTTACATCCGCATGTTTAGGGATGATTATTTATTTCAATAAAAATACCCTACTGGGCGTACGATGACGATTTGAGAATAAAGCGAGAAGTTGAACAGATAATGAACAATTAAAAATTAAAGATATGAAGGAATTCATCTTCATCAATGGAAAGCCTTGGCCGTGGAACTGCTACTTGTGGAAAGGAAGGGAAGAAAAAAGACTTCCCCTCCGAATGTACCCAAAGGAACTTTACATCTACATCAGACACGAACTATGTAAGGCGTTCCGGTCAGTTCGCAATTCTCTATCCGCGTGGCTTCCCTCGCTACGATGTCTTGGATGCAACTCCTCCAATAATCGCAGCAGCAGGACGGGCGAGCCTTCAGGCAAGGACGATAATTGGAACTAAGGGTGATGGTAAACTGAGTGCGCTTGTGGCACACCGGACATTCCAAGGAGCTTAGGTACTCCTCGAGTTTTTTGGCATTAATGCTATTCATATCGCTATCATTTATTAGTTAGACGCTGCAAAGATAGCGAAATCCCGGAGAAGAGCGCGAGCGGCCGGATCGAATCGGCCTCCGGGAACGAAACAAATAAAAACGTAAAAGCAAGAATATGAAAGCAATACTTACAAAGACGGTTGAAATAAAGAAGAATGAAGAATATCGTTCTTACGAAGGATTTCCACAAGAATTGGGAATTGAACAACACATTGTCACAGTCCGGCTGTTCAATATCCCAATCTACAAAAGAGTGAGGTCACTCCTCAAGTAGTTTCATCACCTCCTCAAAGGGCATTAATATGCAACAAGCAATATGGATAAAGCCTGCCTTATCTTAATCTATTTTTCCGTTTTCCTTTTTTTCGCTCTTTATATTGTCGAGTGTGTTTTTTGCAAAAAGTCTGACAATACGAAGAATGGAAGAGAAGCCAAACCAAAAAGCGAAGACATAGAGCTCCATGTGGGAGAAGACATATACTACCTGACCATACCCAAGCCCATAATCATCCGGAAAAAGAAGAAGGATCGAAGAAGGGATCAGCAAAGGTATAAGCAAGTAGAACATTGTGGGCTTCACCCCGGCATCCATCATCATGCAACAGGCGAGCACGCCAAGGTACGAAGCAGACACGCCAAGTATGGAAGCCGCGCCTACGAAGATGGATTGCACATGGAAATCCAAGTCACGGAACTCCGGAACATACAGATACAGGACTGTAAATAAGACCGGAAGCATGATGACGAACACAGTGAACAAAGACTTATGCTCCATAGAGTAGCATTTGATGAGTTCAGATAAATCCATAATCATTAATTTTTGAAGTTGGCGCTACAAAGTTAATGATTCTCCCGCAAAGACGGCCTTTCAATGCCCGGGTGAGTTTACCGGGGCGGGAACAAACTAAAAGACATTGAAAAATGAAAAAAGAAAACTCAGTCATAGTCATCGACTACAACGACCCGTTAAGCTTCTACAGGCACGAAGTCACGCGGAAGCTCACGTTCGCGGAACGCATGTCAGTCTACCGCCTGTTGCTGTTCCGCAAAGGATTTGCCTGTCCCCGCTATAGGGGCATCCGGGGCATCCTGCGGCTGTCCGTCCAGTTCTTTAGGAACGAGAGCAAGTCGCTCTTCCGGCGTTCGCAGCAGCAAGCGATACGGAACGACAAGACGTCGCCCGAGTTTGAACGCTGGGAAAGGGCAATGGAAGGCTTGCAAGACCGTCCGCAATGCGGGCAAGGCTCCGAAGCCACGGCTTCCTCCAGCTTGCGGAGCTCCTCATCAGAAGGTTGATACAACATAGTTCTTAATTTGGGTTTCACAGCGCAAAGTTAAGAAATCCCTCCGAAACGGCGCGATGCTGCGGACCGGATTCGCCGGAGGGAACAATAGAAACAACTAAAAACCATACAGACATGAAGACATTCATTTTCGCCATCCTCAGCTTGGTGCTGCTCATCGCCAGCATCGTCATGACCCACTACCTGCTCTTCGCATGGAGCATGGCAGGATACGTGGCCGGCTTAGTTTGCCTCGGCATCCTCGCCTGGCAGTGTGACAGACAATCAGAACAGGGAAGGGGATAAGGCCATGGGACGCACAAGGAACATAGGAAAGATTGTCCCCGTGCAGAAGGTGTGGCTCAGCAAGAAGGAACTGGCAGCCTACCTGGGCGTGACCACACGCTACATCGAGATGAACATCAACACCAACCCGCGGGTGGACATGTACAGGATGAGCGACCGGGTCGTGCTGTACAACAAAGAGAACATCGACCTCATCATCCGAAGGTCGAAAACCTGACCGGGTTTCCCGACCCGCTCTTCCCCTCCGGCATTGGCGGACGTCGCGCGACACACTACAACTACCACACAAAGTGATTGAATCAGTCATAACGGCAACGAGTTTTCAATAGGTAGTGTTTTCAGGATGACGGCGCGAAGGGACGGAGGTTCGAATCCTCCGTGGGGAGCACACAACGACAAGCGACCTTTGACATCGCTGGAAAGTCCGAAGGCTGGCAACCGCAAGGACTATAAACTGGGGTTACCCTTTTCCCCGAAGGGCGAAACGAAGTACCGACGGAGTAGCTGAAAGGGCGCGCGAAAAGAATCCGGCAAGGGAGCGCAAGGCGCACCGGACGAATCGCACGATAATATACCTACTTGTATCACATCGGGGTGGGCGTAGGCCGCCTGTAAACACCTCTTGGCTGTAGTGGCACCCCTTTACGATATACTCTTCCCCGCCCGGCCACGAGCCTTCCCTTTGATGAGGAGGCGGGGAACATCCATAACGATCATATATATAATGTTTAACAATGTTTATTGCCCGACCTGTCTGTGAAGATGGGGAAAGGAAAGATTTCTATTTTGCACATCAGAAAACTTTTCAGGGACGTCCCGCCTGCGACGGGTAGGCCGTCCCGCTTTTTTTGACAATGACGCGACATGCGTGTTTGTTTTTCATGGTTTTTTTAGAGGTGTTTGACTGAAGGGGCCGACCCACGGGTTGGGATGGCCCCGGCCATGAAGACAAGGCACGCACGACACATAATAACCATCTATCATTTATCATTCACCATTAAAAAATTAACGACTTATGAGCAACATCACGCTGACCGTCGACGAGCTCCAGAAGCTGCAGCCCGCCGACATCCTGACCCACGAGCCGGTCAGGGACAAGTTCATCCAGATTTGGGACACCCTCTGGGGCGAAGGCAAGGGCGAGGCCGCCTACGAACGCGAGCTGGTCTACTTCAACCATTGGCTGAAGGACAACGCGCAGACCGCCGCCAAGGCCACCCGCTTCTCCATCTTCACCACCTTCATCGACCTGGCCGTCTGCGGCCTCTCCGTCGAGCCGGGCGTCCGCGCCCTCTGCTACCTGCAACCGCGCAGCATCGTCGTCGGCAAGAACGAACGGGGAGACAACATCTACGAGAACCGCCTGACGCTGACCGTCTCCGGCTACGGAGAACTGGTGATGCGCGCCAGGGCAGGCCAAATCAAGTACGCCGACAACCCCGTCATCGTCTACGAGGAGGACAGCTTCTCCTTCAGCGACAACGACGGCCGCAAGTCCGTGAAGTACACCTGCAACCTGCCGCACCGGAGCCGCCACATCGTCGCCTGCTTCATGAAGATAGTCCGAACGGACAACTCCGTGGACTACGCCGTCATGTTCGAGGAAGACTGGACGCGCCTCTCCGGCTACTCCGCCCGGCAGAACCGAAAGTGGAACAGCCAGGCCCGGCGGTACGAGGAAGGCGCGCCCAACGCCCTCTACTCCTCGCAGAACGGCGGCATCGACCCCGGCTTCCTGATGGCCAAGTGCATCAAGCACGCCTTCAAGACCTACCCCAAGGTGCGCATCGGACGCGGCACGCAGATGGAGACCGACACCGTGGACCAGCCGCAGGACGACTTCTACGGCGTGGACGAACCGGCCGCCGGCCCGCAGCCCGAACCCGGCAAGCCGCAGGACTTCTGCCCGCCGCGCGACGACACGCAGGGCGTCACCATAGACCCCGGGCAGTCCGAAGACAACGACGAAGCCTGGTAAATTTCAGAATATAATTCATAACACACTTATATTCAATAAATTGTAAAAGTAATATCATTTTTGAGGAACAAAACAGGAGCAAAAATGTACTTTTTAGCGATTCTGTATTTTTTTCTTTTCATTAGGTTTCATTCTTTGCACTTGCTTGCACAATAAGCACCTCTCAAAGATTTTCTACCCATTGCTGCCCTATCATGACAAAGC
>CASEYC010000102.1 GCA_949292025.1 uncultured Bacteroides sp.
CAACAAGCAGGGAAAGCCCGTGCTCTCCCTGCAATCCCTTGCCGTAAACAACGTTCTCGACGAGGGTCGTTATCTGGATGTCTCCGTTCACGCCTGTCATTCTACGATGGTTACCCAGCCGTGTACGTCGGGCTCGTCGCCATACTGAATGGCGCGCAGCTTGTGATAGAGCTTGGAGCTGATTTCACCCGGCTTGCCGTCCTTCGAGATGACGTAGGAACGGTTGTTCTCGGGGTCATCGATGCGCTGGATGGGACTGATGACAGCAGCCGTACCGCAGGCACCGGCTTCCTCAAACGTAGCCAGCTCTTCTTCGGGGATGGGACGGCGTTCTACCTTCAGGCCCATGTCCTCAGCCAGCTGCATCAGGCTCTTGTTGGTGATGCTGGGCAGGATGGAGGTGGACAGCGGCGTGATGTAGGTGTTGTTCTTGATGCCGAAGAAGTTGGCGGCACCACATTCGTCCATGTATTTCTTCTCCTTGGCGTCGAGGTAGAACTCGGCAGAGTAGCCGCCCTCGTGGGCTTCCTTGCTGGCACGGAGGCTGGCTGCGTAGTTGCCACCCACCTTGAACGTACCGGTACCGAGCGGAGCCGCACGGTCGTACTTGCGCGTGATGACGTAGGGAGTGGTGGCAAATCCGCCCTTGAAGTACGGGCCTACGGGCGTGACGAAGATCAGGAACAGGTATTCATTGGCGGGTTTCACGCCTACCTGAGCGCCGGTGCCCACCAGCAGCGGACGGATGTAGAGCGACGCGCCGCTCTCGTAGGGCGGGATGAAGCGTTCGTTCAGCTTCACAACCTTGAGCACAGCTTCGCGGAAGCGTTCGGTCGAGAGTTCGGGCATCAGGATGCCGCGGCAGGTAGACTGCAGACGGGCGGCGTTCTCCTCCAGGCGGAAGATGCGCACCTTGCCGTCCTTGCCACGGAAGGCTTTCAGGCCCTCGAAGGCTTCCTGTCCGTAGTGCAGACAGGTGGCTGCCATGTGCATGGGGATGGTTTCCTCGCTGCATACTTCCAGCTCACCCCACTGACCGTTACGATGGTAAATTCTCACGTTGTAGTCTGTCTTCATGTATCCGAAGGACAGATTTGACCAATCAATTTCTTTCATATCGTTTGTATTTTGAGTATTCCTATAGTACAACTTGCAACAAAAATACTCTTTATTCTTCACTTTCTTGCTTTTCGGCCAGTATTTTTTCGATTTCCCGGTCGGCTTTCGTCAGTTTGCTCTCGCAGAAGGCGATGATTTCGTTGGCTTCCTTGATTTTTTCGGCCAGCTGGTCTATCTCCAGTTCGTTGTTGTCAATCTGGTTGACAATCTTTTCCAAGCGGGCCATAGCCTGCGAATAGGTTTCTTTTTTCTTGGGTACGGGCATATCTTGATTGCTATTTGATGTTTTTTACAATGGAAGTAAGTGTTCCCTTATGAACCTGCGTCACCAGCACGTCGCCCTCGTGCAGCCGGGAGGCGTCCTTCACGGCACGCCCGTCCTTCAGCGTCAGGCTGTAGCCACGGGCCAGGAGTTTCTCGGGCGAAGCGTCAGCCAGGCGTTGGCGGAGCAGCTCCAGCCGATGGCGGTGGCGTGCCAGCAGAGTCTCCACGGAGCGGTGCAGGTTTTTGCGGGCAGTGAGCAGCTCCAGCTGGGCGGACGACACGCGGCGGACGGCCGACGCGGGGATGCGGTTGCGGCATTGGTACAGACACCGGCGCTCCTGCTCCAGGCGGGCGGTCACACCTTCGTGCAGACGGACAACCAAGTCGTTCAGGCGGTCGGCAGCCTCATCCATACGGACGATGAGGTATTCGGCGGCGGCGGTCGGGGTCTTCACACGAACGTGGGCCACGGAGTCGAGCACGGTGTCGTCGCGTTCGTGCCCGATGCCGGTGATGATGGGCAGGGGAAACTGGGCGCAGGCGGCGGCCAGCAGGTAGGTATCGAAGCACGAGAGGTCGGACGTGGCGCCTCCACCACGGATGATGACCACCACATCGAACTGCTCCACCCGGCTGTTGATGGCATCCAGCGCCTCGAGAATGGATGCCTCCACACGGTCGCCCTGCATGGCGGCGGCAAAGAGGGTCACCTGGAAGGCATAGCCCCGCGGATTGTGCTCCAACTGATGGCGGAAGTCGCCATAACCCGCCGCCGTG
>CASEYC010000103.1 GCA_949292025.1 uncultured Bacteroides sp.
TACCAACCGGGAATATCCGCTGACCCCCAATATCTACGTATAGGCAACCGCCAATATCTGAATGTATGGGCATAAAAAAAGCCCATATATGACATGAGCAACTTAACCGCTTGCCCTACGGGGTAAATGCAATTACCATCTGTAACCGTTGCAAAGATATGGAGTTTTTCCAAAACTACAATGAATCTGGAGAAATATTTTTCTTCGCATCCTACTTTTTGTTCCATAACCTTGCATTCGCGTGAAAGCCGCCGGACTGAGTAGCTTCCTGTTTTGCGGATGGAAGGTATTACTTCTTCGCACACCCAATCTTGGAACTTCTCAGCACGTGGCAATTTCGATTTCATTGTAAGCCGATACAAGTCCGATTCAGGAATCAGATTGATGTAAGTTCCTTTGTTTGAAGGGTGTTCCATTTTGGAACAGTGCTTGCAGTGGTCTATGACAGCCTTTTGCGGGACTGCATATCCGAGAGACTTTGCGACATCGCTTGCCACAAATAACAATGTACCATCTTCCTTGATGATAGTACGTACATCCCCAAATTCGGGATTGTTGAAGATTTGAATGTTTGTTGCCATATCGTAGGACGTTTAGGCGTTATAGACAGAAAAACGGCTGTCCTTTCCCGTTGTCCTACACCTATCGAAGGCAGTGGTTCCATTATAGTTCCACACGGGGGTGACAGCCGCTATTTTTATAGCAACGAACTTACAAGCATAAAAAATGCCTGCTGTTTCATATTTGGCAGGCTTCCGCTTGCCTTCGATAATGTAGGACACCGCAAAGTTACGAAGTTTTTTCAAATATGCAATAGAAAACAATAATTTATTTCCCTCATCTTCGTGCATCCATGTGCCACCACCATTGGGTAACTCTCTGTTTTTGAACGAAAGACCAAAATTGGACTGTCGAAAGAGTTCAGAGCATGAAAGAGAATCAATATCTCTTAGAACATGCTTATGTTCTTTGCCGAACACTTGCGCTACAATCAAACTTGTGGTAATATCCACACCTTTTTCATTCTCATATACCAACGTAGGCATAATTTCATTACCTTTGTAGTCGTAAACGATTGGGTTGTTCATAACTAAGTCGTTTTATGGTGTGCGGTACTGGTACTACCGCACACGTTATATTTATAATATAGGGACAAATCTTAAAAGAGGTCTAATGTGGCAGTTTACCCCTTGAAAGAAATGTCCCCAATATCTTATCTCATACGCAACTGCCACGAAGCGCATACATGATTTTCTCACCGCAAAATTATATTTAAATGCTATTACACGCAAACAGCTGTTTTTTAAGGTAAAACAAAATGTGCTTACTTTGATGCAAAAACGCCAAATGTAAAATATCTAAACATGATATTTAACTAAAACACGCCCGTTTTTTAACTATTCAATCTGAATGTCGAAACACTTGCGGTTTTTAATCCGTACAAAATAAAAAAGCCCCATCCTCTCGGACAGGGCTTCACATTGCTCTCTAAACATATTGTATAACAGGCCTATCTGTCAGGAGGCCGTTCCCAATATCAAAAGATACTTTATTTATTCCATCCTTAATCTTCTTCAATGTCTTTTCTGATGGGGTTTTCAATCCACTAACGTATTGACGTAGCAAGGAAGCATTCATCCCCACATACTCCGCAAAAGCCGTCACGTTCAGTGGGTAATAGTTGAAAAATGCTCCTACGTCAAAGACATACTCAAATTCCATTTCGGGAAAATCCTTACCTATTTCTTCGTAATATGATTTCATCTCACCCAATGCAAGTTTGAAATCCTCTATGGATTTCCTTGCAGTCTTCCCTGTTCCGATTATGGAAAAATCCAAATTGTCAGCTCCCGACATAAAGCAGGAAAACAAATCCTTCCCGGTTTCCACTATCACTTTAACTTTCATATCTATCGCATTTAAACAAAGTGCCTCTAAAAACATTTAACAACAATGATTCCATAGTAAAGAAGCCCGGACTAAAGTCCGAGCCTCCGACAGATAGATTTCAAAGTGCCTTTTGGCACTTCTTCAGTACCATGTCGCGGCAATTCGGCAATAGCACCCGTTTCCGGATTTATCCAAATGTCGTGACGCTTACCATGGCGAAGTAGGAAACATCCCGTTTCTCTCAACTTCTTGTACAACTCATTGTACTTCATCACTTGTCATCAATATTTTAGAGAGCACTTCGTCGTTTTGACAATGCAAAGGTAACAATAAAGTTACTACAAAGCAAGTAAATCGCACAATTATAATCTATTTTTGCTGTTATTAACTTTTGAGTATATGCTGCCGTAATACGAAAGTTTTCACTTAAAAATCTTTTTATTAACCTGCCTTCCGGCATAAAGTATCGCGTTCCTCAACACGTCATATCCCTTGCTCTCAACAAATGATGCGTAGAACATTCCGTCGGCCAAATAAAGACCGTCCTGCGGGTGTTCGGAGTAGATAAGGAGGTTTTCCGTGTTCTTCTTCGCTTCCGGATGTCCGCCGTCGTCGCCCACTTCCACATGCACGACCTTCCCTCCACGAACGATGCAGAAACCGGGAGCGTTGCGCAAATTGAAGGTGTGGTTCTTGTAAGAACCGTTGTTTTGAGCGAACCTCACGGCATCCCGTCCTATCTCAATCAGCTTGTTGAAATAGGCATCCTCAATCTGTTTTTCCATCTCTTCCAGCCCCGAAATGTCGCCCTTGACTATCATTTGTTCCTGCGTCTCCGTTTGGCCATTTCTTTCCCCGTTGTCCTGTTCACCTTAGTGCCATGCACTTCATGCAGCTTGTCCTTCTGCATCAGCACCAAGTTCCGGTAGGGAATCTTGCGCACCACCTCTTCATAGCTCAAATGCAAGTTCTCCATGAAAGAGGCTATCTGCCCAATAAGCGTGTCATTCCCTGCTACCTCGGTTTTGCTGCCAGAAGGCTTACGCTCTTCGCCAAGCTGGCAGCACGAAGAAAAACCTTTATCTCAATCATCCCGGAAGCGGTGTCTATCGCGTCAACGACCTCTTCCAATGTACCCTTGGACAGCTCCCCGGACAAGGATTCGTCCCCCTCTATGAACCATGACAACGCCTTTGACAGCTTGTCCATTTCACCAAGCGACAACAGCACTTCCTTGATGGTGTCCGCTTCTTTCACCTCCGAAAGATGGCTTATCGCCCCGCACAACCGCTCAATGGTAGGCGGATGGACGGTGTATGCCTTTCCAGCGACAACCACGGTGCGGAAGTCACGTCCCAATACCGCTTCTGATATTACCTTCGCGCCCTTGTTCATGTCTGAATAAATTGGAAAAGGCGGTGGGAATCACCACCCGCCGCCTCCTGAAAACAATCTTTTTACTATTATACGCCTGACTTCACTTCGCTCGCGTCAAACCAGTACTCCGGCCTGATGGCCTCGTTGTCCGGTTCCATCGCCGTACCTATGACGGCCAATCCCACCGCGCCGTCTGTACTTGCCTCACGTGCGACCACGTTGGCATACGGCAACACGCAATATTGGTCGTCTTCCGTCAACGCGATAAGGCACTTCTTGATGTCAACGACACCCCTTGCGCGTTTCCAACCCTTGTCCGTGCTGATGGCTTCGCCGCCGAGCAAAGCCGCCTTCGTCGGATAGTCGTAACGCCCGATGGTGAAGTTGAACGTCACCTCGCCCATCTGTTTCGCGCCGAAACGGTAGATGTTCCCCGTAAGCTGGTTGCGGTAAGAATCCTGTGTGGGTTCCGTCTCGTCAATCGTCCACGTGTCCTGATGCACATTGGTGATTTCCGTCACATCGTCCCCGCTGATAAGCGTGTACAAGGCCGTGCCCGTCAAATCCGCCGTGATGGCATCCGAATCGGCATACCACAGCTTTTTGATGTCAATAGCCGATATTTGAACTGTTCCTGCCATAATTATCTCACATTTAAAATTTCAAACAATAAAACCAAATTCACATAGCTGCATTTCAGTGCATCGTCCCTCTCTATTCCCAGGCTGTCCTTGCTTATCCGGTACGCGCTTCCGTCATATTCGCCTACTATGCCGTCACAAATCCAAAGGTTGGCCAGCCTCTCCAGCTCGCCCAGCCCTTGCGTGTTGGCCTCGCCAAGGTAGTCAGGCACACAGATGTTCACATGAGCGTATGCGCGTTCCCAATAGGTGTCAGGCTCTATCGGCGTGGAAGTGACAATGACAATTGCCTTTTCCTTCAAGTGTGACTTGATGGGATTCCAGCCGTCATAAACGTCCTTTATCCCGAAGTCCTTCACCTTGTCGAACAGTATCTTGTATATGTCCGTCGTCACTATCATAGCCAATACTGGTTATAGGGCAGATAATCGTTGTATGAACACCGTCCGATGATTCCGCAAGCACGTATGTTGCCGTCTTTCAATACCCGCACTTCGTCCCCCTCTTTCAGGAGAGGTTTCGGTTCGCAGACAATGCGGTATCGGGAATGATAGACATCCGCGTTTGGGGAAACAAGTTCCTGAGTGGCATCATCGTAGCATTTGCACTTGCACACGGTCTCCCAGCTTTCGCCGCCCGTCCCTTCGACCGGACGGTTGTATTCGTCCTTCTCCGGTGGCGTGACAACCTTCAACTGCAATATGTGTGGTGCGTACAACATTACCAGAGTTCAGATGCGTCCTTTATTACACTGAGACCCACCAAGGCGGAAGTGTCCCCGTCCGGCTCTATCCCGTACTTCCGTAGTGCCATCTTCACGAAAGCCTTGGCGGCATCCGCGCTCCACGACACGGAGAATCCGTTTTCATCGACAGATGTAGGATGAAGGATGTTCTTGTCCACGAAAGAATCCACCGCGCTGGCGATGGCCTTCATTTCATCATCCGAAATATCCTCCTTTATCTCTATACCGAAGTCAAGGGCGAAGTCGGAGGCTCCCGCATCGGTTATTGAACCGATGTAGGAAAACCTCTGCCTTATGTAGTCCAGCGTGTTCATTATGCACTTTCAACAGTTAACGAGTAAATACCGTTAATCTCGGTGATTACCGGGAGCGACAGCGATTGAGCCTTTGTGAACTCAACGCCGTTGGCGTTCTGCGTCTCTCCAACACCCCACTGCGAGATACGGATACGCCCGTAGTTGGAATAGGTCACTCCCGGCTCTTGGCGCAACTCGTTGTCCGCGTATGCGTTCTTGATTAACCCAAGACGGCCTGACGGAACGAACACGATGTTCTTGTCGTTCCACGGTTTGTATTCCGTCAACGTGCCGTTGTTTTGGATTCTCGTGATACGCCTTACTGTTTCCACGGCGGGCATCTCGTTCGCACGGAGGAACTCGTTCAATGAGTTCATCAGGAGCGGAGTGCCGGACTTGTCCGTGCCGAACACGGCCTGTTTCAGCTTCTTGTTCTTCAACATGTAGGAAAGCCGTGCCGGGGACATCAGGATTTTCTCGAAAGTGACCTTGTCCTGCGCGGCATCCACAACGGCCTGAATGTCCTCGAAACAGTCCACGTTGGCCTTGTTGCCGTCCGTCCAATCCAATGTAACTTCCAATTGGTTCTCTTCCGGCATCTTGTAGTCAATCGTGCCACGCACACCGCCTTCCGGGTTATTATTCGCGTCAAACGTGAAAACGCCCTTGTTGGACAGCGCACCCAAGAAGATGATGTCAATCTTAGACTGCACGGAGTTCACCACCTTGCGCACGTTGCCCCACATCAGATCGATGAGCTGTTGGGACTTCTGGCGGTCGGTCAGCATCCTCGAATCAAGGATTTGCAAGATTTTGCGGTAATCCTCAATCGGCATGGAATAGGCCATCTGATGGTTGAGAACCTTGTTCTTCACCGTCTCCAGCCCGTCCGTACCCATCAACGGGGATTTGCCGCTGGAATCCAGCGTGGCGGCTGCAACGCTAAGATTGTACTGACCCACGATTTCCTCGAAGTTCAGACCGATGGTCGGCGTGTCCCAATCCAAGTACCTCTCATAGATGTTCTGGTCGAACAGCCTCTTGCGCAACTCGGAAGCCGCGTCGATGCGAACCTGAACCTGTTTGGTCAGTTCGCCGAAAATGGAAGAATAGAATAATTCGTTAGCCATAACGCACCTCCTTACTGTTTAATGTACTTGATACTCGGGTTGTTCTTCATACTGAAACCTGTCAGCCAATCCGCCGGGACGGGATAGGCCACCGCTTTCAGAATCACGACATCGTATCCGGCAGACACCGTGTTGAAAGTCTGGTCGGTCTCATGCTTGATTGTGCGCTCCACCACGGCATCGGGCAAATCCTCGTCAATGGCGATGATTGCCCCTTTTGTCGCGGAAGCCTCCGCAGCGGCCAATGTCAGCTCGTCATAGTCGGCATTGCTGGTGTCAATGGCAGAGATGGTCTGTTCGCCCACCGTGTCGCTGGTCGTGATGAAGCTGCCCTTCTTGATTTGCGGTTTGGTGGTGGTGCCACCGGTAACCTCAATCGCGCGGCAAACCTTGCATTCCATCCTGTCAAAGTCCAGCTTGATGGGCGTTCCTTTCGGGATGATGACATCTGCGGGGACATTCGTCACCTTGAAGTCACCGGGAAGGGTGGAACACCTGCTCCAAAAAACGGGGAATCCACCCTTGATTTTCGCTGTTTTTGCTTTGATTCCCATAATTTTTCTTTTTGTTTCAAATTAATTATGCGTCCGGCAACGACTTTGCCCATTCCTTTGCCAGTTCCTTGCCCTGGTCTTCGGGCGTGGAAAGTGAGAACGCCGAACTTCTGTCCTCCAATCCCTTTGCCACCTCGTTCTTCTTCACCTTGGAGAGATAGGTGGCTATTCCCGCCTCGTCCATATCGTCGGAAATGGCAAAGCCCTCTTCGATTCTCGACTTCGAGATTTTGAGTTCCTTGGCCTTGGCAAGAATCATGGCATTGCGTTCGCCACGGGCTTTCTCCGCCTTGAACTTTTCGTTCTCGGCTATAAGTTCCCCCATCTTCTTGTCCTGTTCCGCCTTGTACTTCGTGAACCATTCGGGAATTTCATCCGGTTGCGGCTTTGGTTGAGGTGCGCCCCCTTGGCCTCCTTTCGCTTTTAGCTCCTCCAGCTCCTTCTTGTAGCCCGCGCCCTCCGTGCGCAGCTTGTCGAAAGTGCTTTGGTAGGATTTCAGCATGTTTTCCTGCCCCTTGACGATGTTCGCAAGGTTCTCGTCGGTCACCAACCCGGTGGCTTCAAGCGATGCCGCCACGGATTGCAAAAGCTCGTCAGACAGACCCAGTTTCGCGTATTCCTGTTTCAGCTGATTGTAGATTTTCTCTTTCATGTCAAAAAAGTGTTATTCTGAAAACTACACGCTAAGTTATGCGGTTTAATCCCATGAAAGAAAGATTTTCCCTTTCTAAACGAAACAATTAGCCAAATGTTTGCACTATTATCTTTTTGGGAAAAAATAAAGCGCGAAACCTTTCGGATTCACGCTTGAATAAACATGCTCGTTGTGACATTCTGCTTTTATTCACCGCTGGAGTTACCATCATTTTGCCGTGTTTTTTGTTGCATTTTGATAGTATTCTCCATGTTCTCCTGCTTGTCCGCCTTGATTTTCTCTATCTCCTCCTGCGGAGCGTCCGTGACGGCAAGCAGGGTGACGGCGGTGTCAAGCGAAAGCAGCCCGCCACGATATAGGCTCGTGATGGCCGACCACTGCTTGTCCTTGTCCTCATTGAAAGGCTCGGCAAAGGAATGTTCTATCTCCATTCGTGAAAGTTCCCCGGACAATTCCGGATGCGTCACGTTGGCCATGATGGCGATGATGAGGTTCTTTTCCCGGTCAACCATCTCATCATACACCTCTTTCAGGTTGTCGCGCTTGATGTATCCGAGAATCAACGCCCTTTTCAACGCCTCTCCGGACAACGTTCCCATTCCCTTCATGTTCTCGTAACTGAAATCGGGCGTGAAGGTGTCGAACAGGATGGAATCGTGCAAGTCCTTCTTCTCGCTGTCCTTCATGCTGGAGTATTCGGGAGGGGCAAGGTAATCGATGGAACTGTCCGCCCCCGAAAGCTGTATTACCTCGCCAACCGTAGCTGGGTCTGCCAGTGATTCAATCACGTCCGCCGTAGCTTTCAGTTTCGGGTCGGCGAAATAGTTGTTGGTATCCGCCGCCTTTGAATCAATGTGCTCCTCACGGTCAATGCGCGGCTGCAACCCGTCCCACGCTTTCCGTTGACGGTAGTAGATTACGTTTATCTTTCCCGTAGGATTGGGGATAGCATCCACTTCCCAGCCAATCAGGCCATGGCGGCAGCGGTAGATGTATTCCGGAGTGTGGATGTCGAAATGTTCGATGCTGCGGTCTCCCTCTTTCAGGTAGTAGCCGTAACCGAATGCGATGAGGTTCTCGTATTGGTCGAACAACGGGCGCAACGTATAGCCCTTGGATTTGGATATGACAAGCACCTTGACGCGAGCCACTCCATCTTCTTGGTAGATGTGGTACACTTTCGCGCTTTCCGTCTCCGCACCCGCAAGACGCTTCGCTTGCCTCATTGTCGAATTAAAACGTGTGGCTTGCAAAAAGTCGTTGAACGCCTCGAAAGCGTTGTCTGATGCGCTGTCCTTGTTCTTCCAAAGAATCGGATTGGCAAGAAGAAAAAACAGTTCCACCTCGTTGATGTACCGTTGCCTCGTGCGTGGAAGTTTCTCCACCTTGTACGGCTCGCGGTTCTTTCGCATCTTGTCCCTTCGTCTCCTTACCTTGTGCGTGTCCGGGTTGTACTCCTGCATGGCCTCGCACACTTCCTTGTCGCGGTTTTGCATCAGCGATTCCGCGCGGCTGATGTCCTTGTCCTGAATCAGTTTCATCAGGTCACGCTCCGCGCCCAGCGAGTTGAGCGTCTTGTTGCGGATGGCGTTGAATATCTCTTCTATCAGGTTCATAAGCCCAAATCCTCCTTGCTGTAGTTCTTAGTAACAATTATTCTTCCCATTATCTCTCCCATCACCCAATAGCGGGCGGCATCTAAAATGTGGTCCGCCTGTCCTTTGGCTGGGTGGTTGATGAATCGTTTCGCTTTCTCGTCAAACTCCCACGTATAGTTCTTCAGTTCCTTGATAAGGTTCACGCTTCGCTCGGTGACGAGTATTCGGTAGCCTTGTATCACGGATATGGAAGCCTCAATGCTGCCCGCCCCCTTGGAAACTGCGTATATCAACGCGCCGGAGTTGCGTATCTCGGAAATCAGGCGAGGGTCCGCACTCTCCGACATGATTTTCATCCTTGGGATAGCCTTGTAGAACTTGATGATGTCCGCCGACTCCATGTGCGTACGGTAGCACACCTCGTCCAAGTAGAGCGTGTTGGTTGTCTTATCATAGGCGCAGTCCACGATGGCCGTAGGGTCAAGGCTGAAACCGAAGTCCATGCCGTATCCCCGTTTCTTTATGTGTGGCGGTATTTCCTTGCAATACCCCCATTTCTCGTATATCAGCCCCTCTAATGATGCCCGCTTGCCCAGCCCGTATATCTGCCACTTGCGCTTGTCCGCCGTTCCGTGTTCGATGTTGTAGGGCGTAGGCTCGTAGGAAAGAATCTGCTCCTTGGCGTTGTCCGGGATGAGCGGGTTGTCCAGCATCGTGGAGTGCATGTACCTTGTGCGCTCGCGCTTGCATATCTTGTCGTATATCCAATGTTCGTCATAGCTTGGGTTATAGTCCAGTATGGCGAAGCCGGAGCAACGCTGCATCAGCTGGGCGTAATCGTCGAAGCTGGCTTCCACCGCCTCGTTAATCCAAAATGCGTCCGACTTCATTCCGTGGATGCGCTGCTCGTCATCCAGCCCCAAAAACCAGAACTCGGTAGTGTAGAGCTTGTACACGCCCGCCCCCACGGACTTGTTGTGCTGCTTGGGGTTGTAAAGGCCGTAGTCCTTCAGCACGTCCATGAAGTCTTTCAGCACGGTGGCGGTTATCCACGTGGCTTTCAGTCGGGAGACGATGACGCGCCTCTCGCGGTCTTGGTGCTCCAAGGCGTAGCGCACCCAAAACTGGATGATGGAATACGTCTTGCTGCTTCGACTTCCTCCTTCCAGCACGTACACATTGTACTTCCCGGAACGGTACGCCGTATCAAGCTTCTGATATACCGGTGTCAACGCTATTTTCTTCGTTTCCATGTTGCATCTCCTTTATTTCCTTAATATCCTGCTCCGTCAATGGAGTGGGCGAGAAAATGATTTGTTGGCCGATGTCCTTGCCGTTGGTGGTCAAGTCCGTCTTCGTGTCTTGTCTGTTCTTCCATCGTTCCGGAGCGATGTTCGTGAGCAGGAATATGGAAGCGGCAACATTCGGCTCTACACGTATGTTCTTCTTCACTTGTTTCTTTACCCTCGGCTTGCCGTTCACGTCCGTGTATTCAGTGGTTGTCTGGGTATATTCATAACCCTTGGCAGCGTTGGCAAGCGACTTCACGATGTCCTTTTCAAGGCTTTCACGGAACGCTTCCTTAGCCTTTTTTATTGATTCCGAAAACTCCGAACGCTTCATCCAGTTGTAGTAACTCATGTCGTCAATGCCCATAGCCCTACAAAAGTCCGTAAGTGTCGCCCCTCCGTGGTCTATCAGCCCGTTCTCGCGAACCCAATCGGCGCAAGCTGCAATCATTTCCTTGTTGTATTTAGCCATATACCTTTACCGCCTCCTTACCGGTCAGCTTCTCCCAACGTGCTATTATGACATCACAATAGTGGGGGTCGAGCTCCATCATGTAGCATCGGCGGTTCAGTTGTTCGCAGGCGATGAGGGTCGTTCCGCTTCCTCCGAATGTGTCAAGTACGGAATCTCCTTCTTTCGTGCTGTTCTGTATGAGGTAGGCGAAAAGACCGACAGGCTTCATGGTGGGATGTTCCTCACTCTTCTTCGGGCGATTGAAGTCTATAACGGTCACTTGCTTCCTGTCCGAAAACCACATGTGGGCAGCTCCCTTCTTCCATCCGTACAGGCATGGCTCATGAATCCACTGATAATCCTGACGACCCAAGCAAAGGCTGTCTTTGCGCCATATCAACGTCTGCTTGAGCTCCAGCGAGTCAGTTTCACGTAAGGCTCCTCTGAAATTATATCCTTCGTTGTCTGCGTGGAAGATGTAGAAAGATGCACCCTTCTTCATTACGCTTTCGGCTCCTTGATACGCCTTCACAAGGAAAGTATGGAAATCACTATCCCTCTGCCTGTCATTGAGTACTACAAGACCGTCAGTACGATGCTTTCTTTTGCTCATCATGGCCGAATCCTCCATGCCATAGCCTACATTATACGGAGGGTCAGTCAAATACAAATCAATCATTTCACCCACCCATTTGTTAATTTGTTTAACATTTCCTTGTAGGTGCAATCAGCGCACATCAACCTGTGCTCACCAAGCTGCCATATCTCACCGAGTTTTACGCGAGGTTCGGCTTTCTCTGCATCCTCATCAGAGAAATCATCCTCTTCTGCTTCCTTCTGTTCTTCTGCCTCTGATGTATCCCAGTCCGCAGGCAAGTCCACGCCCCAGTCTTTCAACTCTTCAACGTCCCATTCGTTAGCTATCATGTTCCAGTCGGTTTCTCCGAACGGATTGTTGTCCTGAATGACAATCTCTCGCAGCTTACTCGCCGGCATATTCTCCGGAAGGACACAGCACGGCACCTCCTTCCATCCAAGCTCCTGATAGGCACGCAGCCGCATGTTGCCTCCGATAACGATATATTCGCCATTGTGCGGATAAACGAGAAGGTCACGAGCCTCGGTCATCTCCGGCAAGTCCTTGATGGACTTCATCAGCTTCCTAAATTTCTCGTCCTTGATAAGGCGCGGATTGGCCGGAAGCCCTTCTATTTGCCCCTCGTTGGCGAAGACCTTGCGTATGTCAATATGCTTTCTTTCCATACTGGCAAAATTAGGAAACTGACGAGCGAAAAGATAATTTTAAAACTATGGAAACCAAACAATACGGCAAATGTTCCGAAAAGGCGGATGGTTGAATTATGGGACGCTTCCGTTTTGATTTCGGGATTCATTTATCCTGCAAACGATTCCTGAGTAGAGGTAATCGATATCTCTCCTGAAATCCTTGTAGTTTTGATACAAGAACACGACATCCGAAATGTTGTTGGATATGACGCACGGAGAAAGTTTAGGAAACACGCGTGACAGCTCATGCCGGATACCTTTCGGAAGCCTGCCCCCGGCTAACACGCTTGGTGAAAAAAGAAACAGCACGATGAACAGGAACTTCTTCCTTTGCAATACGCTGTCAACGCATGACGGGCAACACCTTTCGGTCAGTATTTCCTTGAACCATCCGTAAATTTCCGGTATCAAAGAAACATCATGTAGGACGGGGGACGAAAGCTCCCTTTCCCGCTCCGACAACCTTGACTTTTGTTCCCTGATGGATTTCAGCTCCGAAATCGAAGAAAATTCCCTTGTCATAGCCATTCCCCAAATTAAATTCGTAAATTTGCACCATAATCGTGTGTATGGGGATTGGCCCGCCTTGGGCTGGTCTCCTTTTTTATTTAGTGAAACAATCTTTTTACCAATGCAAATATAACATTCTTTCCGGATATTGCAATGGTAAAACGCTATAAAACAGAAAATCCGGAGATTTACCCCGGATTAATAATATCTTACAAACCAAAAATGAAATTCAGCAATCTGTCGTTGGCTTCATTGATGGGCATGAAATCCCGCTTGATGTACAGCTCCGTCACCCGCATGGACTGGTCTGTGTGGTTTAGCATGAGGTTCACCGTCCAGCGGTCTATCCCGGCATCGTTGGCCGCGATGGTGGCCATGCTATGCCGGGCGGAATATAGCTGTAGGTTGTCCATTCCGATTTCCTTCCCTATCTCTTTCAGCCCGATATTGATGGAGCGGTTCAAGTCCGACATGGAAGAAAACCTCTCGGAGAAATTGAACACCTTTTCCTTTCCCTTGTATCTCTCCACAATCTCCTTGATTACCGGATGCACCCTGACCACCATCTTCGCCTTGTCATTGCGCCTGTCCTTCGTCTTAGTACGGAAATATGTGATGTATTCACCATCGTATTCCGTGGCGTTGTACAGGTCGGCAGAGTTCATTCCAAGCAGGCAGAAGGACAATTTGAAACAGTCCAACGCCAAATCGCGGCGGCATTGGATTCCCCTGACTAACTTGCCGGAATGGTGAAGGGAGAATATCCCCCGTATCTGTTCCACAGACAACGCACGTTTCTCCGCCACGTTCTGTTGCTTCGGCTTGTACTTGTTCAGGGAATGCGTTATGCGGATGATTCCGTTGTCCTCGTCGTTGTAATAATCCCTGGCTTCATTGAACAACCTGACGATTGCGGACGTGTAGAGGGATTGCGCCCGCGGCTTCCCCGAAAGCCATTCCTCGTACTCCTTCATCTTCTTTGCCGTCACTTCTCCGCACATGATGCTGTCCCGTCCGAAGAACGTGCAGAAGGAATTGATGGCGGACATGTAATTGCGTATGCCTTTCAATTCCTTGTTCCGAAAGCACCACCCACGGGCGAACTCCGCAAAATCTATCCCGGATTTGTCTGTTGGTGTCTTCATGTACTGGACAATGCTGTCAATGTCCATTCGGTTCACTTCAAGGAATAGTCCGCTTATCTTTTCGCGGAACATCCTTATTAGCTCCTCGCAGCGGTCAAGGATATGCTGGCTCTTTATTTTCCCGCTTGCCGTGATTTCCTTTTTTCCCACGTACATCGTGGTGGCAATGTATCTCACTTTCCTTTCGTGCGTGAACCGGATGAACACCGTCCATGTCTTGTCTTCGCGTTGACGCTCCTTGAATATTATCGGTTTGAATGTCGCCATATCAATTCATGTTTAAACCTTGCTAAAACATTTTCGCCTTACTTTGCCTCAAAAACGGCAAAAGTAACGGTACATTCTTTTGCGTGTTCTGGATGACGGGTGGAGGATAGGTCTGTAACCCATTAAAAAAGAGGGAAATCATCGCTGAAATCCCTCTTTGCTGTTGGGTGACTAGTGGGACTCGAACCCACGACATTCAGAACCACAATCTAAACGGCCGTTTCAGCTAATATATTTATTAACAACTAATTACA
>CASEYC010000104.1 GCA_949292025.1 uncultured Bacteroides sp.
CGGCCCTCGGCGTCGCCGGGGTACCAGTTCTGCACGGTGCTGTACTTCACCTCGGCACGGTCGTGCACCACGATTTCCACGATGGCGGCGTGCAGCTGGTTCTCGTCGCGCATCGGGGCGGTGCAGCCCTCCAGGTAGGAGACGTAAGAGTCATCGTCCGCCACGATGAGGGTGCGCTCGAACTGGCCCGTGTTTCGCGCGTTGATGCGGAAGTAGGTGCTCAGCTCCATCGGGCAGCGCACGCCCTTGGGGATGTAGACGAACGACCCGTCGGAGAAGACGGCGGAGTTGAGCGCGGCGAAGAAGTTGTCGCGGTAGGGCACCACCGAGCCCAGGTATCGTTGCACCAGGTCCGGATGCTCGCGCACGGCCTCGCTGATGGAGCAGAAGATGATGCCCTTCTCCATCAGCGTCTCCTTGAAGGTGGTCTTGACGGACACGGAGTCCATCACGGCGTCCACGGCCATTCCGCTCAGGGCCATCTGCTCTTCCAGGGGGATGCCCAGCTTGTTGAAGGTCTTGATGAGTTCGGGGTCCACGTCGTCCAGGCTCTTGGGCGCGTCCTTCTTCTGCGCGGTGGGGTCGGCGTAGTAGGAGATGGCCTGGTAGTCTATCTCCGGGATGCGGAGGTGTGCCCACGTGGGCATCTCCATCGTCAGCCAGTGGCGGTAGGCCTTGAGGCGGAACTCCAGGAGCCAGGCGGGTTCGCCCTTCTTCCGGGAGATGAGTCGCACGGTGTCTTCGGTCAGGCCGCGGTCGATGATGTCGGTGTGCACGTCGGTGGTGAAGCCGTACTTGTATTTCTCTTCGGCCAGGCGGCGCACCAGCTCGTTGTTATCTTTGCTCTTGTCAGATTCGTTGGGTTGCATCGTTTATCTCGTATAGGTGGTCATACATACGTTCTCTGTTTCTCGCGCACAAAGATACATCGTTTTGCCTAATATCCCGCCGTTTTCCTTTGTCTTTCATGCGCAAAGCCTTATATTTGCAGCGGAATAACCGAATAAGGAGGAACCGACAATGAACGCAACAGTTTCCATGGATGCCCTTTACACCTTCCTGAAATCGCTCTCGCTGGGCAGCGACAACGAACGCTGGCTGGGCGAAAAGCTGATTGAAGGGAGCAGGAAGGGTGCGCCCTGCCAATACACCATAGAAGAAATGCAACAAGGCCTGCAACAAGTGGAGGCACGCATACTGCAAGGCGACCCTGGCTTCAGCAATGAGGAAGTGGAAAAAGAACTGCTGGAGGAAATGCCATGGCTAAAGTGACTTGGGACGAACTGGCCCGCCAAAACCAGCGGGACATACTGGCATACGGCACCCAGACATGGGGTAGAGACGCTGCACGGAAGATGCGCCTGCACATCAAGGCCGAAGTGGAGCGGCTGGCCAAGTTTCCCCTCATCGGCAAGGTGGAACCCCTGTTGCAAGGGCGTAGCCTTCAGTTCCGTAGCCTCGTCATTCACGAGCACTACAAGCTGATCTACCACTATGACGAGACAGCGGAAACCCTCCGCATCGCCGCCCTCTGGGACACCCGCCGCGAGCCACGCGCCCAAGCAGACAACCTGAAATAATATAATAACCGAATAAGGAGGAACCGACAATGAACGCAACCCTATCCGTACAAGACCTGTGGAGCCAGATACTCGCGCTCCCCGCCTGCGACCGACACTGGCTGCAGGACAAGCTGAACGTGTATGAGGGAGAGGAAGAAGACCTCACGCCCTATACGATGGAAGAAATATACGAGCGGATACGTCGTTCGGAAGAAGACATTGCCGCAGGCAGAACCTATTCGTCAGAGGAAGTGCACCGCCAAATGCGGGAATATATTGAGTCATTATGAGCAAGGTGGAGTGGTCTGACGAAGCAAGAAAGAACTTCCGGAATACAATCCGCTACATCGCTTACGAGTTTGGCAAGAAGGCGGTGCGGAAGTTTGAAGCAAACATAGCCCAATGGGAAAATCTCATCGCTATGAACCCGGCAATGGGACCCAAAGAACCCTTGCTGCAAGGCTTGAAACGGGAATACCGCAGCGTGGTGGTACACAGATACTGCAAGCTGGTCTACTATGCCGAAGGCGACACCCTGTACATCGCCGCCCTCTGGGACACCCGCCGCGAGCCACGCGCCCAAACCGCCAACCTGGAATAACTAACCCAATTTACTAACTATAAACCCTAAAAACGTATGACAACACCAACCGCAAGGGGCCGATTTACCCCCCCATTTTTTTAAGAAAGATTAACGCATTGTCCCTCCTCGCCGCCCTCCTGCTGGCAGCCTGCTACAACGACGACGACCCCGCAGGCCAACCCCTGCCCCCCGGCGAGCACCCCATGACCTTCACGGCCACAGGCATCGCCCTCAACGTGGAGACCAAAGCCACGACGGACAACAACTGGCAGGATGTCGCCCAAGTATCCGTACAAGTAGGCAGCGAAGTGAAGACCTACGACGTCCAGTCCACCTCTGCCGACAGTTATCAGACCGCCACCCTCACCTCCCAAGCCCCCTTCTACTGGCAGAACACCGCCGAACAGGTGGAAGTCACCGCCTGGTATCCCACCGGCGACGTCAAGCCTCAGGTAGTAGTGAAGCCCAACCAAAACGAAGGAGATAACTACCAGCAGAGCGACTACATCAGCGCGACCGGCACGATGAAGTTTGGTGGTAACAACACCCTCCAGTTTACCCACCGCACCGCCAAGGTCGTGGTCAAGCCCCTCGAGGCAGGCAGTGGCGTCAGCGCGGATGAACTGACCGACGCCACGATAACCCTCGTAGGAGTATCTACCGGCAACCCTGCTGACGGCAACACCGTCACCCCCTACGACGACGGCAACAACCATCTTGCCCTGCTGCCCCCGCAGGATATCGCCCAGGACAAGCCTTTCATCCAAGTCACCCTCAAGGGCGGCGCCACCTACAGCTACCGCCCCGACAAGGCCGTCACCCTGCAGGAAGGCTGCCAATACACTTACACCATCACCGTAAAGAAGACCGGGCTGGAGGGTAGCGCCTCCATCAATACGTGGGACGGCACGGGCAATGACATCAGCGGCGATGCCCAGCTCGAAGAGACCTCGCCCGTGCCTGCCGATGCTGAGGTGATAGACCTTGCTAGCGGCTCGAAGACCATCAGCATGAATGGTGACTATGTGGTGCGTGGCTCAGCGGGAAATTCATTGACTATATCATCCGGCTGTCGCCCTACCATCTATCTGGAGAATGCCAACATCTCCGCCCCAACCCCTATCCACATCACAGGAAACAGCACCGCCACCATACACGTGACAGGCGGCAATAGTGCCGTGACCTCCACCAGCGGGACAGGCATCCTGGTGGAAAAGGGAAGCACGCTGATCATCACTTCCGAAAACACTGACAATGTAATCACCGTCCGTGGAAAGTTCAATTCGCCGAACGGTTACCCAGGTATCGGAGGAAACGAATCGGGCGATTGCGGAACAATCCACATAAAGAATGTAACCGTTCATGCGTATGGAGATGCAAGTAATGGCTGTGCGCCGGGAATAGGACCGTCGCAAAACTGTTCTTGCGAGGGCATCATCATCGAAGACGCTGTGGTTTATGCCTATGGAACAGGGAATGACGACTTGGCTGCTCCTGGAATAGGTTCCGGTATGCATAATTTTTCTGCGGAAATTGGTGCCATACCCAAGATTGAAATAACCCATTCCACCATCCATGCCGTTCGTGGAGGAGTGGTTGCCGATTATATCGGCAGAGCAGGATGGACGTTAGATTCGGCTTCTTCCGAAGTCAATCCCGGCACGGGCGGCAGCATTAAGAGCAGCACGGTGTATTGCCATACCAGAGATACCTATAGATCGGACATGACCATGGAATACAATGACCAAGGTGTCGGCACAAAGAAATAAGACAAGACCCCCCAATAAACTCCCAATCCCGGCGGGAGACGGTGCCGGGAAAACTCCTTACAAACCCCTGCCTGCCTACCCCCGTCCGCGGCAGCACCGGAAGCCGAGGCTCACCCTCGGGAGGGTCGAGGCTCACCCTCGACACCCTTTAGGGTCACCCTCGGCACCCTCGAGGCTCACCCTCGACAAAACCGGGCCGCAGGGGCGTGAGGAGCCTAAACAATGAATGCGTATGTTGTTTTTCAAATCAATGTATCAAAAATTGACAAAGAAGTGGTATCCCGTGCTCGTCACGGTGAACGACCCCGTCGAGACGCAGGAGCTGGCGGAGCGCGTGGCGCGCGAGAGCAGCATGTCGCCGGGCGACGTGCACAACGTCATCCGCACCATGGTGCCCATCATGACGGACTACCTGCGCGACGGCCGCCCCGTCCACCTCGAGGGCTTCGGGTGGTTCCGCTTCACCTGCCAGGCCACCGGCACGGGCGTGGATACCGAGGAGGAAGTCAATGCCCAGCAAATCACCGGCGTGCGCGTGCAGTTCACCCCCGAACGCGAGCGCAACATGGGCGGCGGCTATACCCGCGCCCTGGTGGACGGCCTCTCCTTCAGCAAGTGGAAGGGCGACGACGCCGACCTCATGCCGGACGACACCAACGACCCCGACGACGGGCCGGCATCGGGCGACGACGGCAGCTTCGGCTGAGATGTCCCGGCGGATGAAAAGACGAAAAGGGAAGCGCGGACGGGCGCTTCCCTAATTTTATTTCATGCCGGATAGTATTTCTGTTTCCCGGAGAAAACGCTATCTTTGCCATCGGATAATCAATCTATAAAAGGAGGAACCGTATGGATACCATTCAACTGAACATCAGCAAGCAGCAATTCTTCGGAATGCTGCAGGCCATGCCCGAGCAAGACCGGCTGGAAGTGTTCGACAGCCTGCGCAAGTCGTTGTTCGTAAGCCGTTTCGACCGACTGCTGCGCTCCGTCCGTACCGACAAACTGAGCATGGACGACATCACCAGCGAAGTGGAAGCCGTAAGACAAGCGCATTATGAAGAAGGGAAGCAATGAGCCGAGGCGCGTGGTCATCGATACCAATATCTGGATATCCTTTCTGATAGGAAAACGGCTGGCAGGGTTGCACCGACATATTGACAGCGGACGGGTGGAGGTGGTGACCTGTGAGGCGCAACTGCGCGAGCTGTCCGACGTGCTGGCCCGTCCCCGCATTCGCAAATACATCCCCGCCGAACAAGCGGAGGAGTTTCTCGAACTGCTTTGCGAGGTCGTTTTGTTCGTAAGGCCGGAGCAAGGTCCGCCGCTCTGCCGTGACCCCAAGGACGATTACCTGCTCTACACGGCCATGGCCGCCCGAGCCGATTACTTGGTCAGTGGCGACAACGACTTGCTGTCGCTGCGCAATGTAGGCTGTACCGCCATCCTATCATTCGTCGACTTCGAGGCTGCGATGCAGGAGTACTGAGACAAAAACATCAGGCGCGGATTACGCGGATTTCACGGATTATAAGCTTTATGGTGTTACTGCTTACTTATCTCCGTGCAATCCGCGTAATCCGCGCCTTTTCTGTATTGTGCGGTCAGATGCGTTTCGCCGCCTCGTTTATCCCGTCGTAAATCTGCTCCGTCAGCGTCTTGGCGGCGGGGAAGAAGAGGCCGGCCAGCGGCTTCATGCGGTAGTAGAGGACGGACTGCTGCTTCTGGTTGCGGCTGATGAGGTCGCCGTGCGTGTCCACCGCCTCCAGCACGCATATCAGGATGCTGGCCAGCAGGGCATGGACCACGCCGCCCAGCACGCCGCCCAGCAGGCGGTTCACCCAGCCCAGGCAGACGGCGTCCATCGCCTTGGTCAGCAGGCAGGCCACGGCCCAGAACAGCAGCGGCACCACCACCCAGATGGCTGCGAACGCCAGCACCTGCGCCACGGTCATGTTGTCCGTCACGCGGCTGAACACCTCCTGCGCCACGGTGGCATAGAGCGCCTTGGCGGCCAGCAGTCCCACGACCAGGCCCAGCAGCCCCGCCAGTTGCTTCAGCGCGCCCTTGACGAGACCCAGCAGGACGCCCAGGCCCAGGATGACGAGGAGGATGATGTCGAGGGTCGTCATGCGAGGTTATATCACCTTGTTACGGCTGGAAGCAGGCTTCTCTTTCTTTACAGTAACGGAAACAACCCCCCGCAGCAGCTTGATGGCCCGCTTCAAGTCGGGCAACAAGCTGGCGTCGTCTACTTTCACAATCAGTTCCGTCATGGTCTATTCTCCTTATGTATCTTTACAGCGTCTGCTTCACCTCCACCTCTTCGTAGGTCTCGATGACGTCGCCCACCTTGATGTCGTTGCAGTTGGTCAGGCTGATGCCGCACTCGAAGTTGGTGCCGACTTCCTTCACGTCATCCTTGAAGCGCTTCAGGGCGTTGATGGCGCCGGTGTAGACCACGATGCCGTCGCGGATGAGGCGTGCCTTGTCGGTGCGTTTCACCTTGCCCGTCTTCACCATGGCACCGGCCACCTGGCCCACCTTGCTGATGTTGAACACCTCGCGCACCTCGATGGTGGCAGTCACCTGCTCCTTCAGCGTCGGGGCAAGCATGCCCTCCATGGCGGCCTTCACCTCCTCGATGGCGTCGTAGATGATGGAATACTTGCGGATGTCCACGCCTTCCTGCTCGGCCAGCTTGGCGGCGCTGCTCGACGGGCGCACCTGGAAGCCCACGATGATGGCGTCGGACGCGGCGGCCAGCGACACGTCGGACTCCGAAATCTGTCCCACGCCCTTGTGGATGACGTTCACCTGTATCTGCTCCGTGGAAAGCTTGATGAGCGAGTCGCTCAACGCCTCCACCGAACCGTCCACGTCGCCCTTGACGATGATGTTCAGCTCGTGGAAGTCGCCCAGGGCCAGTCGGCGGCCCACTTCGTCCAGCGTCAGCATCTTCTGCGTGCGCAGGCCCTGTTCGCGTTGCAGTTGTTCGCGCTTGTTGGCAATCTCGCGTGCCTCCTGCTCCGTCTCGATGACGTGGAAGGTGTCACCGGCGGCGGGCGCGCCGTTCAGGCCCAGGATGAGGGCGGGTTCGGACGGTCCGGCCTCCTTCATGCGCTGGTTGCGTTCGTTGAACATGGCCTTCACCTTGCCGTAGTGCGTGCCTGCCAAGACGATGTCGCCCACCCGGAGCGTGCCGTTGGATACGAGCACCGTGGCCACATAGCCACGACCCTTGTCCAGGGACGACTCGATGATGGAACCCGTGGCGCGGCGGTTGGGGTTGGCCTTCAGGTCGAGCATCTCGGCCTCCAGCAGCACCTTCTCCAGCAGTTCGTTGACACCGATGCCCTTCTTGGCGGAGATGTCCTGCGACTGGTACTTGCCGCCCCATTCCTCAATGAGGTAGTTCATGTTGGCCAGCTCTTCCTTGATTTTGTCCGGGTTGGCGGCCGGCTTGTCTATCTTGTTGATGGCGAACACGATGGGCACGCCTGCAGCCATGGCATGGTTGATGGCCTCCTTGGTCTGCGGCATGACGTTGTCGTCGGCTGCCACGATGACGATGACCACGTCCGTCACCTTGGCGCCACGGGCACGCATGGCGGTGAAGGCTTCGTGGCCCGGCGTGTCGAGGAAGGTAATCTGGCGGCCGTCTTCCAGCGTCACGTGGTAGGCGCCGATGTGCTGCGTGATGCCGCCGGCTTCGCCTGCAATGACGTTGGACTTGCGGATGTAGTCCAGCAAGGATGTCTTACCGTGGTCCACGTGGCCCATCACCGTCACAATCGGGGCGCGCGGCTGGAGGTCTTCTTCCTTGTCCGCCTCCTCGACGATGGCCTGTGCCACCTCGGCGCTGATGTATTCCGTCTTGAAGCCGAACTCCTCGGCCACGAGGTTGATGGTTTCAGCGTCCAGGCGCTGGTTGATGGACACCATGATGCCCACGCTCATGCACGTGCCGATGACCTGCGTGACGGGGACGTTCATCATGCTGGCCAGTTCGTTGGCCGTCACGAACTCCGTCAGCTTCAGCACCTTGCTTTCTGCCTGCTCCTGGTTCTCCAGTTCCTGGCGACGTTCGGCGTCCAGCTCGCGTTTCTCCTTGCGGTACTTCGCGGCTTTGTTCTTGCCCTTGGCGGTGAGGCGTGCCAAGGTTTCCTTCACCTGCTTGGCCACGTCTTCCTCGCTCACCTCCTGCTTGATGACAGGTTTCTTGAAGCGGTCTTTGTTCTTCTTGCCGCCGCCTTGGGCGTCTTTGCCGCCTTTCGGCTGGTCGCCGCCTCCGCCTTTCGGGAAGTTGGAGACGTTGTTGATGTCCACCTTCTCCTTGTTGATGCGGGCGCGCTTCTTCTTGGAGTCCCCGTCCTTGGCATCCTTTCCGCCCTTGTCGTCGCGGCGTATTTCTTTGATGATGGCTTCCTTCATCTGCTTGCGCTGGTCCTGGCGTTGCTTCTCCTTCTCCTCGCGCTCGCGGCGTTTCTCTTCCTTCGACTTCTTGCGGGGGCGTGTGGACTGGTTCAGCGCAGCCAGGTCAATCTGGCCGATGATGTTGATCTTGGTGCCCAGGCCTTCGTGGTGTATCTTGAAGACCTCTTCTTCTTGCTTGGCGGGTTGTTCTTCTGTCGGCTGGGGTTCTTCTTCTTCGGCGGCCGGGGCTTCCGGTTCTTCCTGGCTGGCGGCCGGTTCTTCCTCGGCGGGTTTCTCCTCGGCTTGCGGTTCCGGTTCCGGCTCAGGCTCTTGTGCCGGTTCCGGTTCTATGGTTTCCGGTTCGGGTTGCGGTGCCTCTACGGGTTCGGGTTCCGGCATCGGTTCCGGCTCCGGCTCGGGTTCCGGAGTCTGGGAAACGGGTACGGCCTGCTTGGGATGTTTCAGGCTTTCCAGGTCAACCTTGCCTATCGGCTTGAATTTGGGCAGATTGTCTCCCGGCACGACGGCTTTGATTTCCTCCGCCGGTTTCTCTTTTTCCTGCGCTCCGTTTTCGTTCGGGGCAGGGCGGGTAGCGGCTTTGTTGCGTTCCTTGTAGTTTTGCCGCTCCTGGCTGAAGCGTTCCGATTTAATTTTAAGGTCTTTGTCCGTACTGAATTCTTTCTTGAGCATCTCGAACTGCTCGTCCGTAATCTTCGTGTTGGGGTTTGCCTCCACGGTAAATCCCTTCTTTTGCAGGAATTCGACGGCGGTCGTGATTCCCACATTCAAATCTCTCGTTACTTTGTTTAACCTTATCGTCATATATAAATTTTTGGCACCTTAACCCTATTACACTTATTCTTCTTCAAATTCTTTCTTCAGGATGCGGATGACTTCGTCCACGGTTTCCTCTTCCAGGTCGGCCTGTTCGATGAGCATTTCGCGCGGGGCGTTCAGCACGGCCTTGGCCGTCTCGATGCCGATGCCCTTGATGGCGTCGATGACCCATCCCTCAATCTCGTCGCGGAACTCGTCCAGGTAGATGTCCTCGTCCTCCTGCGGCGTGTTCTCGTCCACTTCGCGGAAGACGTCGATGGTGTATTCCGTCAGCATGCTGGCCAGCTTGATGTTGAGTCCGCCCTTGCCGATGGCCAGGGACACTTCCTCGGGTTTCAGGAAGACTTCTGCCTTGCGCTCCTCCTCGTTCAGCTTGATGGACGAGATGTGGGCGGGGCTCAGGGCGCGCTGGATGAACAGCGACGTGTTGCTGGTGTAGTTGATGACGTCGATGTTTTCGTTGCGCAGTTCGCGGACGATGCCGTGGATGCGGCTGCCCTTGACGCCCACGCAGGCGCCCACCGGGTCGATGCGGTCATCGTAGCTCTCGACGGCAATCTTGGCGCGTTCGCCGGGGATGCGGGCAATCTTCTTGATGGTGATGAGGCCGTCGTTGATTTCGGGCACCTCCAGCTCGAAGAGGCGTTGCAGGAAGACGGGCGACGTGCGGCTCAGGATGATTTTCGGGTTGTTGTTCTTGTTCTCCACGCGGTCCACCACGGCGCGCACCGTCTCGCCCTTGTGGTAGAAGTCGGTGGGAATCTGCTCGCTCTTGGGCAGCAGCAGTTCGTTCTGCTCGTCGTCCATCAGCAGCATTTCCTTCTTCCAGATCTGGTAGACCTCGGCGCTGATGATGGTGCCCACCTTGTCGATGTATTTGTTGTAGAGGGTATCCTTCTCCAGCTCCAGTATCTTGGAGGCCAGCGTCTGTCTCAGGTTCAGGATGGCGCGGCGGCCGAAGCTGGCGAAGTTCACTTCGTCGGTCACTTCCTCGCCCACCTCGTAGGAGGCGTCTATCTTCTGTGCTTCGCTCAGTGGAATCTGCAGGTTGGGGTTCGTCAGGTCCTCGTCTGCCACCACCTCGCGGTTGCGCCAGATTTCGAAGTCGCCCTTGTCCGGGTTCACAATCACGTCATAGTTCTCGTCCGTGCCGAACATCTTTGCAATCACGCTTCGGAATGATTCTTCCAGCACGCTCACCATCGTGGTACGGTTGATGTTCTTCAGTTCCTTGAACTCCGCAAAGGTATCCACCAGGCTTACTGTTTCTTCTTTCTTGGCCATGCTTCTTATTTAAAAGAGATTAAGTATTTAGTATAAATTATGTCATTATAAGAAAAATTCAGGTCCTCATTCACCATCTTGGGGCGTTTGGCACCTTCTTCTTTCACTTTCTTCAGGACGGTCAGCGTGAAGTGGTCCTCGTCCGCTTCTTTCAGGATGCCCTGCAGCTTGCGGTGGTCCTTGGTCAGCACCTCCACCTCCTCGCCCGTGTGGGCCAGGTATTGTTGCAGCACCTTGAACGGTTGCCCGATGCCAGCCGAGCCTACTTCCAGTTCATAATCCTCTTGTTCACGGTCCAGCCTGGATTCGATGTAGCGGCTCAAGTCCACGCAATCTTCTATCCAGACACCCTCCTTGTGGTCTATTTCCACCACGATTTTGTCCTCAGGACTGATGTTGACCTCCACCAGGAAGTAGTCCTTGCCTTCCAGCCATTCGTCAACGATTTGGCAAACAGTTTTCTTTTCTATCATAGATTAACAACCATTAGGAACAAAAAAGAGGAGCTTGATTGCCCCTCACCTTTCATCCATTCCGCTGCAAAGATAGTAATAATCTGTTCGGCTACAAAATATTAGTCGAAAAAAGCGGCGAATTGTCCGTTTTTTCCTTCGTATTTGCCCGCTTATGCGTACCTTTGCGCGCTTATGAGTGCTTTCCGACATACTACACGGGGCTTGGCGGCCTTCCACCTGGTGGCGGTCGTCGTTGTGGGGATATGGGGGCTGACCTTCATTTCCACCAAGCTGTTGATAGGGCAGGGGATGTCTCCGCACGAGATTTTCCTGCTGCGCTTCCTGGTGGCCTATGCGGGCATCTGGTTCCTGGCTCCCCGCCGCTTGCGGGCGGACAGTTGGCGGGACGAACTGTGGCTGCTCTTGGGCGGCGTGACGGGCGGCTCGTTCTATTTCCTGACGGAGAACACGGCGTTGGAGTACACGCTGGCCACCAACGTGGCTTTCCTGGTTTGCACCACGCCTCTGCTGACCACCCTGCTCTCGCTGGCCCTATATAAAAATGTGAAGGCCACGCGCGGGCTGATTGGCGGCTCGCTGGTGGCGTTGGCGGGCGTGGCGCTGGTGGTGTGCAACGGCCATTTCGTGCTCCGGCTGTCGCCCGTGGGCGATTTGCTTTCCCTGCTGGCTTCCCTGTCGTGGGCGGTCTACAGCCTGGTCATGCGGCGCATGGCCGACCGCTACGACGTCACCTTCATCACGCGCAAGATATTCTTCTACGGCGTGCTGACCATCCTCCCTGTCTTCCTCTTCCGGCCTTGGCAATTCGAGGCGGCGCGCCTGCTGGACACCGCGGTACTTTTCCACCTGCTTTTCCTCGGCGTGTTGGCGTCTTTGGTCTGCTTTGCCGTGTGGAATGTAGTGCTGAAGCGGCTGGGCACCGTGTCGGCCTCCAACTACATCTACCTGAATCCCGTGTTCACCCTCGTCGGTTCGGCGCTGGTGCTGGACGAGCGGCTGACGCCGATGGCCTGGGTGGGCGTGGTGCTCATTTTGGGCGGGGTGTATTGGGCGGGACGGCAGAAGGTGGCCGAATAAGCATTCTCGCCGATATCTTCCTCTATCCTCCGATTTTCTTCATGAACCTTTCCTGATATCCCGGCGAGACCGGCAGCAGTTCCCCGCCAATGCGGACACGGTTGTGCTCCACGCTTTCTATCTTGTCCAGCGCGACGATGTACGAACGGTGGATGCGGCAGAAGCGTGATGGTGGCAACTTCTCTTCCACGGCCTTCATCGTGCTGAGGGCGATGATCGGGCGCGCCGCATCAGTCAGGTGGAAGCGGACGTAGTCTTTCAGCCCGCTGACGTACAGGATGCAGTCGAAATCCACGCGCACCAGCCGGGTGTCGCTCTTGACGAACAGGTAGTTTTCCGCCGGGGGGTCCGAGGCGTGGGAGGAGTCGGCATCCAGCACGGTGCGGGCATGGGTGGCGGCTTTCAGGAAGGCGGGATAGCTGACGGGTTTCAGCAAGTAGTCCAAGGCGTGTACCTCATAGCTGTCGAAGGCATATTCCTTGTAGGCGGTGGTGAAAATGATGCGTGTTGGCGGTTGCACCAGGCGGGACAATTTCATCCCTGTCAAGCCGGGCATCTGGATGTCCAGGAAGAGCAGGTCGATGTCCGGCGTGAGAGCCTGCAGGGCTTCCAGCGGGTCGAGGAAGGTGCCTGCCAGGCGCAGGAAGGGCGTTCGCTCCACAAAGTTGGCCAACAGCTTGATGGCCAATGGTTCATCGTCCACAATGAGGCAAGTCAGGGTTTCTTTCATTTCTTTTTCCGTTTGATTTGAAGGGTTGCGGTGTAGGCTGGTTGCTCCGGCATGCCTTCCCCGAAGCTTCGGGAGGCTTTTTCGCGGATGTCCAGCACGTAGTCGGCGGGGGGATAGAGCAGGGAGAGCCGGCGTCGCAGGTTCTCGATGCCTACGCCTCCACTTTCTTTCGACGAGGGGACGTCATTGTTTGGCAAAGAATTGGCCACGGCGAAACATAGCCATTCGCCTTCAGCCGTGAAGGAAGCGGCGATGTGGCAGGGATGGCGGCTGCTGGCCCCATGTTTGAAGGCGTTCTCCAGCAGCGAGATGTAGAGCAGGGGAGGCACTTCTCCTTCCACTTCATTGAAATCCAGGTGGATGTGCAACGTGTCGGCATAGCGCAGGCGCATCAGCTCCACGTAGTCCTCCATGAATCTTAGTTCATCAGTTATGGGCGTCAGGGGTTTGCTGCCCTCGTAGAGCACGTAGCGCAGCATGTCGCTCAGGCGGGCGATGGCTGTCTGGGTGGCGTCGGGGTCGAAGGCAGCCAGGGAGGAGATGTTGTTCAGCGTGTTGAACAGGAAGTGCGGGTTCAGCTGGTTCTTCAGCCGCTCCCGTTCGGCCACGGTGGCTTCCAGCTCCAGTTGGGCGTTGCGCTTCTGCACGCGGAGGCCGATGGCGGCCAGGATGAACAGGATGGTGATGATGCCTATGGCGAGGCCCATGATCGCGCGCATGCCTATGGGCACTTGGGACAGGCTCTCGTGCCATGAGGTATAAACGATGAATTGGGCGTTCAGCAGAATCCCCAAGGCGACATTGGCAACCACCATCTGCCAATAGCGTTTGCGGAAGAGGAAGCGCGGGATGAACCACAGGTAGTTGGCATAGAAGATGATGACATAGATGAGGAAATAGGGCACGCTGTAGATGACAACCCATAGTGAATCTTTCCACGTCGCCCCGCTGGACAATGCGGACAAGAAGGGAATGAGCAGCATCAGCCCCCACAAGACGGCTTGGACAAGGAGATCGATATGGCTTTTCAAGGTTTTCATGGGGCAAATATAGCAAATTTCTTTCAATCTGCTCTCCAACGCCCCCAAAACACATGTTCTGAAGGTATTGATTCCCAGCCCTTAGGCGGAGGTACGGGTAAGCGCGGGCGGAGGTACGGGTAAGCATGGGCGGGGGTACGGGTAAGCGCGGGCGCAGGCATGGGTAAGCAAAGGCGGGAATTATGTCGGACGAAATGCCCCGTTGGTCGAACGGAATCCCGGCCTTGGTCGGAGAGATTTGTCTGCCCTTCCGTCCTGCCTTTATTTTGCAGGTACAAATCGAGAAAACCAGTTGAAGATTATGAGAAAGTTGTGTATGATTGCGTGGATGCTGCTGGCCTTATGCCAGTGGTCGCAAGCCGCCCGTCCGGTGGCCGCATCCATTTGTGTGAAGGGTGTTGTCGTGGATTCACTGACCCGCGAAGGCGAACCTTTTGCCAACCTGCGCGTTTTTCTGCCCGATGCTGCGGAGAAACCGCTGGTCATGGGCGTCACCGACATAGACGGTCGTTTCTGTCTGTCACTGCCCCGCTATGGCACGTTCAGGCTCAGTGTGACGTCCGTGGGTCGCAAGCCACTGGAGCGTGTGTTTACCGCTGGTCGGGGAAGTACGGAAGTGGATTTGGGCACGCTCTGTGTCACGGAGTCGGCCGAGATGCTGCAAGGCGTGGAGGTGGTGGCCCAGAAGCCGCTGGTGAAGATGGACATCGACGAAATCTCCTACAGCGTGGCGGAAGACCCCGATGCGAAGACCACCAACGTACTGGAGATGTTGCGCAAGGTGCCGATGGTGACTGTGGACGGCCAGGACAATGTGAAGGTGAACGGCAGCAGCAGTTTCCAGATTTATGTCAACGGCAAGCCCAGCGCGATGATGAGCGCTAATCCCAGCCAGACACTGAAGGTCCTGCCTGCCTCGGCGGTCAAGTCCATAGAGGTGCAGACCAATCCCGGCGCCAAATACGATGCGGAGGGAGTGGGCGGCATCCTCAATATCACGATGGAGGACAACAGCGGCCTGGAGGGGTATTCCTTGAGCTTGAATGCGATGGCCGGCAATCTGACCCAAGGCGGTGGAGTCTATGCGATGGTGCAGAAGAACAAGCTTACTCTTTCGGCCAACGTGAATGCCACACACGTCTGGGCACCGGAGATGGACATCGAGGGCGTGCGCGAGGACTTGCTGGAGCATACGGATTTGGAATATGACAGCCGGACTTCCACCAACATGAACTTGGTTTTCGGCAATTTCGGCGCCACATACGAACTGGATACGCTCAACACGTTGTCCGCTTCCGTCAGCCTCTTCGGGATGCCCCAGCACACGTATGGCGATGGCTCTACGTGGCTGATCCGCGGCGGACAGACGCTGTTCGGCTACGACACGCATACGGACAACCGCGTCAAGAGCCTGTCCGTCAACGGTAGTCTGGACTATCGGCACACCTTCCGCGACAATCCCGCGCATACCTTGATGCTGGCCTACCGCGTCAGTACCCAGCCCAAGAAGACGGAGGCCGTCAGCCTGTTCAGCATCGACGGAAGCGCTGAAGATGCGTGGGCAGCCGGGTTGGCCGACCGCTATTCCACCGACCGCAACAACATGTTGGAACACACCTTCCAAGCCGACTATGCCCGTCCTCTCGGTCATGGCCACGGCATAGAGGCGGGAGCGAAGTACGTCATCCGTCGCAGCTGCAGTGATAACGACGATACCCGCTACCGGCATCGCAGCGACATTGCCGCCGTCTATGGCAGCTACAGCTTGCGTGCCGGAGCATTCGGCTTGAAAACCGGATTGCGCTACGAGCATACCGGCCAGCGTGTGCGTTTCCTCCAAGGAGACGGGGAGGACTTCGACTTGAAGTATGATAACTGGGTGCCGTCCTTGTCCGCCAGCTACAGCTTCGGCCACGGGCAGCAGTTGGGTGCGGGCTACAACCTGCGCATCTCGCGCCCCGGCATCGGTTTCCTCAATCCGTATGTCAACGACCAGGACCCTACGCATATCACCTACGGCAATCCTGCCTTGCGGCCGGAGAAGGCGCATAACTTCAGCCTGAACTACAGCCTGTTCAGCACACGCTTCATGCTCAATGCCGCCTTGCGCCACACCTTGATGAACAACACCTTGGAGGAATATACGCGTACTGAGGAGCAGGTGCTCTACACCACCTACGGCAATATCGGCCGCAGGCGTACCACCGAGCTGAGCCTTTTCCTCAACTGGAGCATTACCTCGGCCACGCGGTTGACTGTCAACTCTACAACAGGTTATGTGGATTTGCGTTCCCCGTCATTGGGTTATTGCAACCACGGCTGGCAACAGTCGCTGATGGCCGGAGTACAGCACACCTTCCCTTTCAAGCTGAAATTCAGTGCCAACTATTTCGGCAATACGGAGAGCATCACCCTGCAAGGCAAGACGGGCGGTTTCGGGATGCATACCTTGGGATTGAGCCAGTCTTTTCTGAAAGGTGAGCGTCTGAATATCAGCTTGACCGCTGTAAACCCTTTTTGCCGCAGCGTCCGTATGGATACGGATGTGAATGGCAACGGCTTCACCAATCGCACGCACATCCGGCTGCCGATGCGGGCCTTTGTGGTAGGCATCAGTTTCCGCCTGGGCGACCTGAAGCCCAAACAGAAGGTGCGCACGGCCACCGAGTCAGACATTCGCGACCGTCAAGCCACGGATCTGCCCTTGAACGGTTTGATTCCTTCGGCAGGAAATTGACCGGGTTTCCGTGGAAAAACAGCGGTTGTCCTGAAATTAACGGGGCAACCGCTTTCTTGATTCGCCGAAAGCCGATATATTTGTAGCTGCAAAAACTTTAGACATATCCTATCATGATGAAAAGAAGCATTGGGCTGCTTTGCCTGCTGGTGCTGGCAGGATGGGCATACGCCCAGCAGAACGTATCGTTCAGAGAAGGGAACGTGGTTTCGCCACAAGTGAATGAAGACCATAGCGTGACGTTCCGTGTCCGTGCCCCGCAGGCGGAAAACGTGATGGTGTTGGGCGACTGGGCAGCCAACAAGGGCTTTGGCGCCCTGACGAAGGGTGCCGACGGCGTGTGGACCTATACGACGCCCGCCTTGCCTTCCGAGATGTACACGTACCGTTTCCTCATCGACGGCGTGGCAGGGCTGGATCCGTCCAATCCGTTTACGCGGCGCGATGTGGGCAATGTGTTCAGCATTTTCTATGTCGGTGGAGGTTGTGCCGACTATTACCAGGTACGCGATGTTCCACATGGAACTGTGTCGGCTGTGTGGTACCCGTCCGGGCAACTGGGCGCCAACCGCCGTTTGTCTGTCTATACGCCGCCCATGTATGACGCCGAGCCGGAACGGCGTTTCCCCGTGCTCTATCTGCTGCACGGCAGCGGGGGCGATGAGAACGCTTGGGTGGAACTGGGACACGTGGCACGCATCATGGACAACCTGATTGCCGAGGGCAAGGTGGAGCCGATGATTGTGGTGATGCCCAACGGCAACTCCAGCAAGCAGGCCGCTCCGGGCGAGACCAGCGAAAACCTGTCCTACAAGCCTGCCATGACCAACCTTATCCCCGGTTCCTACAAGAACGGCAAGTATGAGACGGCTTTTCCTGAGATTGTCAACTTCATAGACCACCGCTACCGGACCATCGCCGACAAAGACCACCGCGCCTTGGCCGGACTGTCGATGGGCGGGTTCCATACCCTCTATATCTCGGTCAACCATCCTGCGTATTTCGATTACATCGGCCTCTTCTCCGCAGGGTTGGACATGAGCAACGTGGATGTCTCCCAACCGGCGTACGGCAACCTCGACGGGAAACTGAAAGCCTTGCAAGAGGCGGGCTACAAGCTGTTCTGGGTGGCTATCGGCAACGAGGATTTCCTCTATCAGGCCAACCTGGATTTCTGCAAGCGCCTGGACGGGCTGAAGTTTGATTATGAATATCACGAATCCTCGCGCGGGCACCTTTGGTTCAACTGGCGCCAATACCTGTTGCTCTTTGCGCCGCGGCTTTTTAGGTAAGTTTTTGGATACGATAAATAGGAATTTAGCGGGCTTTGCCCGCAATGTTAAACGTGTAGGGGCGACCCTTGCGGTCGCCCCTATTCAGGGCGGGGGCAAGCCCCGCCCCTACAACGATAAATTATCATTTAAATTCTATAACAGCATGAAATTCATTTCCTGGAATGTAAACGGCCTGCGTGCCTGCAAGGACAAGGGCTTTATGGATGCGTTCAAGCAGTTGGACGCCGACTTCTTCTGCCTGCAAGAGACCAAGATGCAGGCCGGGCAATTGGATTTGGCTTTCGAGGGCTATGAGTCCTATTGGAACTACGCCGAGAAGAAAGGCTATTCGGGCACGGCCATTTATACCCGCCACAAGCCGCTGGACGTGACCTACGGCATCGGCATCGAGCATCACGACAAGGAGGGGCGAGTCATCACGCTCGAAATGCCGGACTTCTTCCTCGTCACGGTCTATGTGCCCAACTCGCAGGACGAACTGCGCCGACTGGACTACCGCATGACGTGGGAGGACGATTTCCGCGCCTACCTGCTTTCGCTGGATGCCCGCAAGCCGGTCATTGTCTGCGGCGACCTCAACGTGGCTCATCAGGAAATAGACCTGAAGAATCCCAAGACCAACCGCCGCAACGCCGGCTTCACGGACGAGGAGCGCGGCAAGTTCAGTGAGCTGCTGGCAGCCGGCTTCACGGATACTTTCCGTTATTTCCATCCGGACCAAAAGGACATCTATTCCTGGTGGTCCTACCGCTTCCGGGCACGCGAGAAGAACGCGGGCTGGCGCATCGACTACTTCCTCGTGTCCAAGCGTCTGGACGAGAAACTGGTCAGCGCGGGCATACATACGGAGATTTACGGGTCGGATCATTGCCCGGTGGAGGTGGTGCTGGATTTTACAGACTGATTTTGCCCACCAGTTGCGTGACGTTGTAGACCTCGAATTTCTTCATGATTCTCCGCCGGTGGGTCTTGACGGTATTGATGCTGAGGCTCATGGCTTGGGCAATCTGGGCGTTGCTCAAGCCATTCATGATATGTTTCAGCACTTGCGCCTCTTTCAAGGTGAGCCGGTTCAGTGCCTTCGGGCGCATCAGCCGCGTGAACACGGGGTCATAGTACGACAAGCCGCAACGCAGGTGTCTGATGGCCTGTTGCAACTCATCGAGGGGGGAATTTTTGGAAACGGCCCCTTCCACGTCGAGCCCGACCAGCTCGTCGGCAATCCAAGGTTCTTCATGCATGGTGTAGACCAGGATGCGGCAGGACGGCATCCGGGTGCGCAGCCGGGCGATGAAGTCGCCGCTCTGCTTTCCGCATAGTCCCAAATCGAGGATGCAAAGGTCGAACGCGGAGTCTTCCGGCAGGTCTTCCAGCCGGATGTCGGTCTTGGTGGTGCAGGACACGTTGTGCAGCTCCGTGGCGAGGGCCTGTATGCCTTGCAGCACGATGGGGTGGTCGTCTATGGCGAGTATGCGGTAGTTGTTCTCAGTCATGTTGCTGTCGGATTGGAAAGGTTAGGGTGAATCGGTTCTGGTCTTTTTCCCGCTCCCTGGAAAGGGTGGCTTTCAGGGATTTGGCCCGTTCTTCCACGGTGCGCAGCCCGATGCCTTCCGGATTGTCGGGAAGGGTGAAGGCGTTCCCGTTGTCGGTGATGGTCAGGGTGCAGCGTCCCGTCTCGTCTGTCTCTAATGCCAGCGTGATGCAGGTGGCTTGCGCGTGCTTCAGGCAGTTGGACACGGTTTCCTGCGTGATGCGGTAAATGTCCCGCGCCGTTTCCTTGTCCAGTCGCTCGTTGTGTCCGCTTGGGTGGTAAGTGATGTCCGCCTGGCTGTTGCCGGACATGAAAGAGGCGTAGCGTGCCAGCAGCTCGTCCAGGCCGATGCGCTCGAAGTCCGGAGGCATCAGTTCGTGCGATATGGCCCTTATCTCTTGTTTCAGCCCGTTTACGGTTTCGCTGATTTCCTTCCACGCTTGCGGATGGTGGTTTCCCGCCGTCTCGATGCGCATTTGCAGGGCCAGCAGCTCGTTGGCTATGCCGTCGTGCAGTTCCTTGGCCAGGTGCTTGCATTCCTCTTCCAGCCCCTCGGTGTAGCGCCGGGCGGCTTCCCGTTCTTTTTCTTGCTGCACGTGTTGCAGGCGGCGTTCGGTGGCTTTCTGCTTATGGCGGAAGTAGGCGAGCGCCAAGACAGCCGCAAACAGGATGCAGAGGGCGGCCACCACGGTTCGCAGCTGGGCGGCTTCTTTTTGCAGCAACTGTTCGTTGAGGCGGGCGTTTTGCAACTCTTGCTCCTTGGTGTGGTACTTGATGTTGAGCCGGGCCATTTCGTCGGTCAGTTCCCGGCGGGCCAATGTGTCCGTCCACAGGCGGGCGCTGTCCATGCAGGCAAAGGCGCGTTTGTGGTCTCCCAGTGCCTGGTAACACCGGGCCATGTCGGCGTAGAGCGTATGCCGGTCCGTTCCCGTCCCCTCTTGCTGCAGGTGGCGGAAGTCTTGCAGGGCTGCGGCATATTGCTCCAGCATCAGCAGGGCTTTTGCCCTGGCTTGGAGGTATCCCCGCGCGGCAATGGTGCCGGGTGTCACTTGGTGCAGCAGGCGGTTGCCCATGCGGAGGTATTGTTTCAGGGAATCGGTCTGGTGATTGTCTCCGAAGCAGGCCAGGAATCCGCTCATGCAACGGAGTTTCCATTCCGCGTTGTCCTCCTCGCAGGCCATTTGCCACGCCTGGCGGATGGAGCGTCCGGCCTCTTCGGCGTGTCCTGCCGCCAGCTTGATGTTGGCGCCCACCTGCAAGGCGTTGAACGCGGCCAGGCGTTCGTCCGTCTTCAGCGCGTGTGCCCACGCCCGGTCGATGTATTGCTCCGCCTCGGCGAAGTGCTTCAGGTTGTAGTGGAATACGGCCAGGTTCATGTTGAGGTGCGCCAGCCAACTTTCGTCCCCGTATTGCAGGGCGGCCTCCAACGCCTTGTTGTAGTAGAGCAAGGCAGAATCCGGCTCGTGGGCGCGGCGGTAGAGGATGCCCAGGTCGTTGTAGACGCTGAGATGGGTTTCCAAGTCCTTTGTCCGGTGCAGGTGGGGCAGGACGCTTTTCTTGCCCTCCAATCCCCGCCGCTCGTCGCCTTGGTAGACGTAGAGGGTGGCCTGTTCATTCAGCAGGGTGGGGTAGACGGGCGATTGTTCCACATCCGGCATGGCAAATGCACTGTCAAAACACTGTTGCGCGGCCTCCAGTTCCCCTTCTCCCATCAGGGTGGCGGCGCGGTCGTAGAGGCAGGTCAGCAAGGTGTCCCTGTCCGTTCCCCTTGTCTGGGCAACGGCACATGCCGACCAGAAAAGGAGAACGGACAAGAGACGTACATTGATGCTATTCATTTTGTTTGTAATGGATTCGGGGCAAAGTTAATGCTTTTTCTTTGAATAGCGTGCCCGTGACCTGATTTTCTTGAATAGAGGCTGTTGTTGGATTATTATTCCATCAGCGCTTTCTTTTCTCTTTCGCCTTCGTTATACCATTCCCGTAATTGTTCCTGAATGGTACTCCGTTGTGCTTGGAAGGTCTGTTCCGAAATGAACCGCAGGTTGTTGCAGCGTTCCGCATACTTGGCCGGGATTTGGGGAGCATGGAGCGCATGCTTCACATGCAAAGTATCGCCGGCAGTCTGTTTGTTCAGTTTTGACGTACTGCTAAGACAGATTGGCTGGTCATCACTCTGCACGAAGGAATAGATGATTAGCGGCTTGTCTAGGTCCTGCGTCAACACAGCATCGAAGGTTAAGTTCAGTTTCAGATCCTTGCCTCCGCCCAAGTTTACCGACTCTACAATGATGCCCGAGACGATCCGGTAAGGCAGGCTGTCCGCCATGCTGTAGGCTACTTTTCTTCCTGTCATTTTATCTGCCAGGCCTTGCGCTTTTTCCATCATCTTCTTGTATTCGTCTTCCATTTTGGGCATTATTTCCTCTAAGGCTTTCATGACTTCTTTCTCGTCCAAGCCTTTCATTTCTTTCATCATCTTTCGTTCCGGTTCTTCATAGAGTGACGGGATTTTGCCGAATAGGCCTTCCTTCTCCGCATCGGATGATGTGTCTGTTGTGTTTCCGCCTCCACAGGAGGTCAAAGCCCATGCTCCGGCCACGATGGCGGCAGAGCCTAAAATCAGTTGTTTCAGTTTCATAGTAATTGTGTTTATAGTTTATTAATGATAGGATTATCTGTAGGGCACAACGATGCTGTTCTTCCGGGCATCGCGCCACGTGCCTTTCACTCGTACAGGCGGGCGATGGCTCTTCTTCCACTTCTCCACCTGTGCGGCAGACGGTGCTTGGCGCAAGCTTCGTGTGGTAGCGGCATTCCGGCTTGGGGCATCGAACTCTACAAAGTCTTCGTAGTCGTAAGTCCACGAACTGCCTTCGGACATCTGCATGACGCGTTTGTAGATTTGTTCGCGGCTGGGAGAGTTGAACGGGCTGTCGTTGTAGCGCATCATGCTGTTCTCGGTAGGACGATAGGCACCTAATCCATAGTAATTTGCCCCCTCGTAAAGACCCAATCCTTCGTTGTCGTAACGGCTGTCTTGCAAGAAGTGCGACCATCTGACAGTAGACGGGTCGTTGCGCCAATCTACGTTGGCACCCCAACCGAGGTTTTCCCATTGGTAGTCCATGAGTTCTTTCTCGGATTCGGGCAAGGTCTCATTCCAGTAACCGGTTTCTACATATTCATCAGACAAGTTGGCAATGCCGTGTCCACCTGTTTCATGATTCAACACTTCGTCAATATATTGCATGATATACGCCACGAAAGAACCGTCAGTATACATGACTGTATAGCTTCGTCCGGAATCGTAGGCTGTATTATATACGACAGTCACCATCAACTTATCCGTATTGATACCGGACACTTTAGCGGCATATTCAAAGCATTTTGCATCATTTGCATTGAGTGCACCGATGAAGTTTGCTTGGGATACGACTTTTACCGAATACACATTGAAACGGTCGCGTAGTGATTTGTACGGTTCTATGGCAAAAAGTTGATCCATGGCATCACGCATCTTTTCGTCATACAAGTCCATTTCTTTGTCTGTAAAGAAGTCGCCCATGAACACTAAATCCACGCCATTTCCTATGGATGCGGATTGCAGTTGCACCACTTCGCCATCCCGCGAATAGTCTACATCGAAATCTTCATCCTCAAAACTTCCGTCTTCATTGGGATTGCCAAAGAGTGCTCCCGTGAACTTGAAGATGTTTTCATTGTTAAGCGGATAAGAATCATCGGTTTGGCAGGCGCATTCATACCCATATCCCCAATAGATGATATTGCCTTGGTTATCGGCAATATGGAAGAATGGGGCAAATGGTTGACGGAACAAGTAAAAACCATTTGTCATGCTTGACCATGGGTAGTTATCGTAGGTTTCATCCTGCGCACCCGCATTTCCGGCCATTGCACCCCAAAAATGTTTCATATTGGGCATACAGGCGAGTTGGGTCGTGATTTCTTCATTGTCATATTTAACCGTTGTCATCCCAATCACGCCCAACCCTTGGTCTTTGTATTTGTCATACAAGTGTGAAACCGCCCGCATCAGTTGAGTGGCTGTCTCGTCCATTCGAGTGTTCCACGTGAAGAACATAGTATATTTGTTTTTCTTATACTCTTCACCTAAATTGACGAACGAACCGTCATAGCATTTTACAGTGTTGGTATGCGATGGGATGTCTACCTTGTCGAATACATAGCCATCATTCTGAAACAGCATATCCCACCAATACACATGGAAATTCGGATGTTTGGATATGGCATCTGGTATTTTCCCACTTAGGTTATTATACGAGATTTTCAGATATCGCCCCGCGTCCATGATATAAGCATAAGATTCGGGTATGGTGCCGGTAAACTGATTCTCTACCATTCCTATACTGATGCCATCTTTATGGCTTTCAGGCAATGAACCGGTAAATGCATTATAATCAAGATATAGTTCTCTTAGATAGGGGCAGTGCGAAGCAAAGTCTGGAACTTCGCCTGTCATCTTGCGGGATTCGTTATCAAATTGGTCTTTGGATACATTGAATTCTACCAATAACGGGAAGTTGATATAATTTTCAGGTATTTCTCCATAGAATTTGTTGCCAGGAAGATATATAGTATTGAGTTCTTCCAATTGGGTCAATTTCGGCGGAAGAGTACCGCATAAATTATTGTAGGCTAGATGTAATCCTCTTACCCGGTCATCTTCCGGCCAAAGAGTTACTCCATACCATTCTGATACAGGCTTGTCGCTACACCAGTTATCATTGCGTATCCAGTTGTCCCCATTCATGGCATTATAAAAAGCAATGAGTGCCTCGCGTTCACGCGCCAAGATTTCTGCGTTATTGTCCTCATTTATGCTTAGTGTGTAGATGTTTCCTGCTTGGAAGCCACCTTCCGGTGCTCTTTTGGTCAATAATGTATGGTTAGTAATGTTGTCAAGGTTGTATGTTTTAATGGAGAGAACTGAATGTCCTGATTGTGGGTATATGGCTACATAACACGTTATGCTTTCCCTGTTATTGATGGTATCTTCCGGGATGGCATAATTTACCCCGTCATTATATATAACGTCTATGTCGGGGTTATTTGTCTCGTATTCGATGACTTCTTGACTTATTGGGTCAAAGTAGTTTGGCTGGTATGTTGTGCCCCCTCCGAGGTGTTCTTTTGATTCGATTCTAATTCCAGCTACCCCTTTCAATATCTCGGTAGGCATTGTTATTTTGAGGTAGGCAAATACGTGTTTGAACTTCAGCGAAAGCACATTATCCTGTACGGTTCCCTCTGCATAAAGAAAATCGTTAGTGATGGAGTCGCTATACTCTTGTGTTTCATTTGGGGTAATCAAAACCGTATTGTCCTTTGTGTCTTCCGTATAAGGATAATAGGCATATACCTTTGTCCCATCTTTAATCTCCAATTTGTTTTGTTGGGTAAGCGGGCTGAATTCTGTGGATTTTCCTGTGGATATGGCATAATAAGGAAAGTTGCCTTGTTTATCCGTGAAGAGCCCTATTTGGTCGTTTTCCTCCCAAATGGAATAATTGATATTCTCTGATTCTGAATGAGCCAGGCGTGTTTCTGCAAAGCTGGCGACAATGCGCAGTCCATCGTGCTCATATCCGGAAAATTCATCATCTTGGCAGCTCCATAATGTGCAGGTTGCAAGGAGGGCGTATACTATCTTCTTTAGTTTCATGATTCTTATTATTTAAAGTTTTACCAAGGTTGGATGGGCATATCTTCAATGTCACCCCCTGTATTGCTTGCTTCGGCTTGTGTGACCTTGATGTTCTGAACCAAATCTTCGTGCGATAGCGTAATTATTGCCTCTCGCGGAGTTTCGGTCGGGTTTTCTTTTATGCTGAATTGCAGCGTTTCCTCTACAAGGCGGGTATTTGTTTGGGTAATCCAGTCGGCATTTATGGTGATGTCAAAATTCACATTTGTCCATACAGGGAAACTCAAAGTAGCTCCTTTGGGTGACACTTCAAAGGATTCTTGCTCGACAAAAATCACATCAATTTGTTCTTGCATTAATCTGAAGTATTCTATCAGTCCGGTTTCCTCGTTGGAGAAACGAATCGGGCAATATCGTGGATCATACGAATCATTAGGCATCACCTGAAAGCGGTGCGTTGTCCCTTCTTTGGCGATTTCCACTACCCAGTCATATTCGGGCGTTACTTGATATTCCACGTTGCTCTGCACGCTTACTTCAAATGTACCTCCTTGGGCATTGATGGTGTATTCGTAGGGAGATAATTGCAGGAAGGGCGTATTTACTTTCCCGGCTTGGTACACTTTCATCATTTGTTCCATCCCGGCACTTTCAGATGACAGGATTATCGTCGCCTCTCTTGCCTCCTCACTCTCATTCGCCGCCACGTCGAAGTGCAGCACCCGTTCCGTCAGTCCGCGCGTCTCAATTTGGGTAATCCAGTCGGCATCCGTGCTGACGGTGAAGTCCACATTGGCCTGCACGGCGAAGTCGAGGGCACCGCCTTCCGCGCCGATTTCATAAATGCTTTGCGCCACTACAATGGCATCCCGTTGCATCTGTTGGATGCTTACAGTCTGTTTCAACCCGTTCTCCTCGTCCACGAACCGGATTACCGCCTCGCGCGCGTCATACGTATCGTTGGGCGCGACGGTGAAGTAATGCGTGTAGGTGGACAGGGCGCGGGTGTCGGCCTCCGTGATCCAATCCACGGAAGGCATCTCTATCTGATATGTATTATTGCTTTTCAGTTCCACTTTGATGGTCTCGCCGTTGCTGCCCACGAGGTATTCGTCTTGCGTCAGGATGAGGACGGGGCTGCTGCCGAGTTGGTAGACGGTTACATCCTCAGTGAGGCCGTTGCCCCCGTTCAGGGTGATGGTGCCTTGGCGGGGTTGCAGGTCTTCGTTTGCCGCGGCCTGGAAGTGCAAGGTCGTGGTGGTGAGGGCGCGGGTGTCCGAGGTGAGGGTAAGCCACGCCTTGGCGCTCTCTTCTATCTCGTAGGATACCGATACGTTGGCTTGCAGCTCGATGGCGAAGTCCCCGCCCGTGGCCTCCAGTTCCACCTTGTTTGATGTGACGGTCAGGGCGTCCCGTTGCTTCTGGGTGACGGTCAGGGTCTTGCGTGTGCCGCCGCTGGTCAGGGTGATGGCGGCGTTGCGCTCGTCATACGTGTTGTTGGGTTCGGTGGTGATGGTCAGGGTGGCTGTACCGGCCTGCCCGCTGGTGGGCGACACGGTGAGCCAGTCTATGGCACGGGTATCGGCCTCGCCCACGCTGGCAGTCCAAGCTTCCGTGGCGGTGAAGGTCAGGGTAGACGTGCCGCCTTCGGTGGTGAACACGGGCTGGGTGTCGCTTCCTGTGGGGAAGGTGATGGCGGGTTCCTCCGGTGCCGGAGGGGTTTCGCTCTTGTTGTCGTCACTGCAACCTTGCGCCGTCCAAGCGAGGACGGAGAGGCAAATCAGGAGGTAAAGAATCTGTTTCATAAGGCAATCCTTTTAGGTGTTTGCCTCAAAGTTATACAAGATTTCTTTAGCTCTCGATATTTCTGTTTAACTATTTGCAGTTTTTCCCCTAAAAATCACCCTTTCGGGTGATGCTTTATTACAATAGGAAAGGTCTGTTAACGGTTGTTTGCACAGTTTCTTCCGCAATCCCTCTCTTATCCCTCCGTTATCCCTCTCTTATCTCTCTCTTTCGGAATAGGAGAATCAAGGGTGAAGAAGCGGGGCGGATAGAGGATAGCAATGTCAGTCTTTCAGGCAAGCCAGCAATGCCAATCGGCATTTTTGTGGCATTTCAGTCGGTACTTTTGCGGTGTTTCAGTCGGTACTTTTGCGGTAAAACGCATAGGGTTGCCAGACGAAGATATACTGTGGAGGGCGGGTTAGTATAGCTTTGTTTGTTTTCCGATTTGCGATGAAGGATAATCGTGAATGATGGGCGCTGCAGTCTTTGGGGCTTTAACTTGTCCGTTATCATTCTGTATCATCCTTGTATTTGTTTTGTGTGCCAAGTCAAATCGACATTATATAAAGAAACGTCTGTTAACGGATATTTGACATAGAAAAAGCGGTGGCTTGGGAGAAGTGCACTGCTAAATAATGGATTATTTTTTCTTGCTGTTTAGGAAATAAGATATTATTCCGACAATCGTACCTCCTGCAAACAGGGTGCCCAAAACTTCTTTTCCTGATATGATCAGATAAAAAGATGCAGCAAGAAACAGTATGACTATCACAAAAGCCATGATTAAGGCAATCATATTGTACCTATGAGCAAAATTAAGGTCTTTTTCAGACAACCGCATTCTGTTCTCATTAAACGAAATGCGGGCATCTTGTTCCTTTTCGGTACGGCTCATTATCCAAGGTAAGATCTCTTTTGAGATGTCATTTAACTTGGCTAATTCCTCAGCGGGAGGAAGTAAGTTGTCATCAACGACTGTCCTTTGCTCGAAAGTGAGACCTCGATGATCGCTTAATGTATTTTGTTCCGCCTTTTTTGCCATCTGCTATTGTTGATTTTTGAATGTTTCCTTAGCTTCGTTTGCGGCTTCGCTGAAATTATGGGCGAATCGTGAAAAGTCTCCCCTCATGCGTCTTTTATCACCATATATTCCGTAATAAGACATGTCATCTAAGCGCACTCTTCCTCCAGGTATCAGTGAGTTGTCCCCACGATACGGGAGGAATACCCCTCTCATGGACAATAGGATATTTTTAATTGCAACTTTCATATCGCGGAATGCTTGTCTTGCAAAGTAAGTGATTTTATGTTGTTGTTGTTCCTGATTGTAGTATATTTAACGAAAGAACTTTGCATCATTTAACAATGCAGGATGCTTCCCTTACAACACCCCAAACCCATACCCCTCCTCCTTCAAGAACTCAATAGCGCGCGGCAGGGCATATTGCAGATTCCCATTGTTCCAGGACTTCAAGGAGTCGTGGAAGGTGATGATGGAGCCGTTGCGGGCATAGCGCATCACGTTGGCCAGGACCTGGGGCGGGCGGAGCTTCTTGGAGTAGTCGCGCGTCACGAGGTCCCACATGACAATCCGGTAGTGCTTGCGTAGCACCATGTATTGCCCCCACGTCATGTGCCCGTGGGGTGGACGGAAGAGCAGGGGGAACAGGGCCTGCTCCACCAGCGCATCGTCCGGTCCTTCCTCGCAGGTGGCAATCATGAACTCGTGGGCACGCTTCACGTTGTCCAGGTAAGGGTAGGAGGCGTGTTCGAAGCCCCGGAGGTGGTTGAAGGTGTGGTTGCCGATGCGGTGCCCGTGCTCCACCACTTGCTTGAACACGTCCGGGTGCTTGCGGATGTTGTCGCCCACCAGGAAGAAGGTGGCCTTGATGCCGTATCGGTCCAGCAGGTCCAATACCCACGGCGTCACCTCGGGGATGGGACCGTCGTCGAAGGTCAGGTAGACTTTCTTCTCCGTGGGGTCCATCCGCCAGAGGGCGCTGGGATAAAGCTTGCGTGCTATGTCAGGAGGTTGCTCTATGAACACGGCATTTGTTATTCTGTATAGCCTATACGTTCCATGTAGTGGTGATACAGGCTGCCCAATTGTTCCTCGTAGGTCTCGGTCAGTTGGGAGTTGTACTTCCGCATTTGCTTTACTTCGGCATCCAGCAGGGAGAGATGATATTGGCATTCCTTGTTCGAAACCAGGAAACGGTTGTCATCCAGGCTGAGGTACCATGTGGCGTATTCCACGGCTTTGTCGGCCAGGGCTTTCACAATGGCATCGGCTTTCTCCGTCTCGCCCAGTTGATAGTAGGCTTCGGCCATCTGCAAGGCCCCGTTCTGGAAGTCGTAAGGCACGTTGACGGCGGGAATCATCTGCTCCGCATAGTCCAGGGCGGCCTTGGCCTTGTCCTTCTTGCCTTCCTTCATCAGTTGCTGCACCAGTTGCGCGAAGATGCGGCGGTGGGAGTAGCACATGCGCAGGGCGTTCTCGTCGATGTAGATGCCCGGCTGGTCGATGCCGCCGAACTTGAACTTGTGCATCAGGTTGTCGTACATCTTTTCCGAGTCCAGCATGACGCCCGTCTTCGTGTTGTCGAAGGGCGTGAAGCGGTAGGCCAGTCCCTCTTGCACGAAGAAGTTGTCCATGCCCAGCTGGTTGTCCGTGCCCACGCTGATGGCGATGTAGAGCGGCCGCTCCCAGTTGGTTTCAGCCAGCATCTCCAGCATCATCAGCTCGTTCTTGTACAGTCCGCGTTTGGGATGGTAGTTGCCGTATGCATCCTTGGTGCGCAGCTTGATGGACATGTAGTCCGGTATGCTGTCGCCGGGAATCAGCATCCCGCTGCGGCGTACGGCTTCCTTGTCCACCTTGATGACTACGCTGTCCGTGGGGATGATGTTCAGGTCCTTGTTGTTGGGGTTGCGCACCCAGTGCTCCAGGATGTTCTTCAGCTCGTAGGGATTCTCGCCCCATTGCTTCTGGATGTTTATCTTCACTTCCGGGTTGCCGGCCAAGGCTTCTTTCTCGGCTTCGGCATAGAGCTGGTCAATGCTCTTGGCCACTTCGGGATGCACGGGGATGTATTCGTTGTTGCCTTCCACATAGTCGCTGCGGTTCCACGTGATGGGCACCGAGGGGCTGTCGTAGGCCGGACGCTTCATCTGGTCGATGTACCAGTCCGTCTGCAGGTAGCTGAGGTTGCACGTGCGGGCGTCGGGGCGGAAACCTTCGGTCTCCTGGCCGTACCACAAGGGGAAGGTGTCGTTGTCTCCGTTGGTGAAGATGATGGGGTCACCGCTCTCCTGCAAGGACATCAGGTAGTTCTCGCCGAAGTCGCGTGCCATGTAGCGTCCGCTGCGGTCGTGGTCGTCCCACGTCTGGCTGGCCATCTGCACGGGCACCAGCAGGCACACCAGGCTGACGATTCCCGCCAGTGCGGGGCTTGCCTCCCGTCCTTTGCGCGACAAGGCGTGCGTCAGTCCCGCCACGCCCATGCCAATCCAGATGGCGAAGGCGTAGAACGAGCCGGCGTAGGCATAGTCACGCTCGCGCGGCTGCATCGGCGTCTGGTTCAGGTAGAGCACGATGGCGATGCCCGTCATGAAGAACAGGAAGAACACCACCCAGAATTGCTGCACGCCCTTCTGTCCGCGGTAGGCTTGCCACAACAGGCCGATGATGCCCAGCAGCAGGGGCAGGCAGTAGAAGACGTTGCGTCCCTTGTTCTCCTTCAGCTCCGTGGGCAGGTAGGTCTGGTCGCCTATCAGCCAGTTGTCTATGAAGGAGATGCCCGTTATCCAGTTGCCATGTTCTATCTCGCCGTGGCCTTGGATGTCATTCTGGCGGCCGGCGAAGTTCCACAGGAAGTAGCGCCAGTACATCCAGTTGAGCTGGTAGGAGAAGAAGAACTTGATGTTCTCCCACTGCGTGGGGATGTTCACCATCATCATTTCGCCGCAGCGGTCGTAGGCCACGTCGCGTCCTTTGATGTCCATCCACGCCTTGTAGTAATCCGTATGCGCGCTGCTGTACATGCGGGGGAAGAGCATGTTCTGCGCGTACTCGTATTCGATGCGTCCGGGGATTTCCACGTAGCTGTCCTTCTCGTCGGGCGAGGATTTTTCCTTGCGCACGAACTTGGTGCTTTCGCTGGCGATGCGCGGCTCGCAATAGCCGTCGTCTGTCGGGTCGAGGGCCACCTGCGAGGAGAAGGCCTGCCCATAGAACAGCGGGCGCGTGCCATATTGCTCACGTCCCAGGTATTCGCCCAGCGTGAAGATGTCTTCCGGCGAGTTCTGGTCCATCGGCGTGTTGGCCGTGGAGCGGATGACAATCAGTGCGTAGGACGAATAGCCCACCACGATGAGCAGCGTGCAGAGGAGAGCCGTGTTCAGCGCACGGGCGCTGACGCGGTATTTCTCTTTCAGCGCGGCCTGTGTCTGCGGGCGCAGGTAGAGCCACAACAGGGCAATGACGATGAGGCCGATGACGACGGCGCCTGCCCCGTGTCCGTAGAACGGGATGCCCAGCATGGCGATGCTCAGGATGAAGGAGAGGGCCATGCGCAGTTTGTTGCGGTCTTGGTAACTCTCGTACACGCCCCATATCAGTACGGCGGCCAGAGCGAGGACATAGACCAGCACGCCCGTGTTGAACGGCATGCCCAAGGTGTTGACAAACAGCAGCTCGAACCATCCGCCCACCTTCACGATGCCTGGTACCATGCCGTAGAGCACCACGGCCACCAGCACCGCCGAACCCAGCAAGGCCAAGAGCGAACCTTTGGCGTTGGCATTGGGCACCTTTTTATAATAGTATATCAGCACGATGGCAGGCAGGCACAGCAGGTTGAGCAGGTGCACGCCGATGGAGAGGCCCGTCAAGTAGGCGATGAGCACCAGCCAGCGGTCGCTATGCGGCTGGTCGGCCACGTCTTCCCACTTCAGGATGAGCCAGAACACCACGGCGGTGAACAGCGACGAGAAGGCATAGACTTCGCCCTCGACGGCCGAGAACCAGAACGTGTCGCTGAACGTGTAGGCCAGGGCGCCCACCAGTCCGCTTCCCATCACGGTGATGAGTTGGGCGGTCGTGATGTGCTCCTCGTCCTTGATGACCAGCTTGCGCACCAAGTGCGTGATGGTCCAGAAGAGGAAGAGGATGCACGCGCCGCTCATCAGCGCGCTCATGTAGTTCACCATCTTCGCCACCTCCGAGGGATCGGAGGCAAACTGCGAGAACAGGTTGGCCACCAGCATGAAGAAAGGTGCGCCGGGCGGGTGTCCCACCTCCAGCTTGTATCCTGTCGTGATGAACTCGGGGCAATCCCAGAAGCTTGCGGTCGGTTCGATGGTCAGGCAATAGACCGTGGCCGCAATGAGGAAAGTAATCCAACCCATCAGGTTGTTGACGGTTCTGTACTGTTTCATTCAGTCGTATCAGTTGTTTTTGAGGGGGCAAAGATAAGCAATTTGCCGGAAAGGCGCGGCAATTTGGCTGATAATTAGTATAGGTTAAGTTTTTTACCGTTCAGGATCGGGACATTGGGACCCCTCTGCATTGCCGTCTGTGCTTGCCCGTATCCCCGTCCGTGCTTACCTGTACCTGCGCCCGCGCTTACCCGCTCTTGCGCCTGTGCTTACCCGTACCTGCGCCTAAAGCCTGGAAATGAGGAGGATTTTTTCAGGAATTGCGGTACGCTTTTGGCGTGAAATCATTAAATTTGCACCGACAAACTACTAAAAAATTACCGTTATGAAGAAACTTCTTTTTACCCTCCTTCTTTTGTGGAGTGCCCTTGACGTGGGCGCGAAAGTGAAATTGCCAGCCCTCGTGGGCGACAACATGGTGTTGCAGCAGCAGACGGACGCCCGCCTGTGGGGGTGGGCGGAGCCGGGAGCGACGGTGCGTGTCACTCCCTCATGGAACCAACAGACCGTCACCGCCCAGGCTGATGCCGAAGGCCGCTGGCTGGTGAGCGTGCAGACGCCTGCCGCAGGCTACACCCCCTACGAAATCACCTTTGACGACGGCGAGCCGTTGACGCTGAAAGGCGTGTTGATAGGCGAAGTCTGGCTGGCTTCGGGACAGAGCAACATGGAAATGCCGCTGCGGGGCTTCGGAGGTTGCTGCGTGAAGAACGGCGTGGATGAAATCATCCGTGCGGCAGATTATCCCGAAATCCGCTTCTTTACCGTGCCCTTGAATATGTCCCACGAGCCGAAGGATGACTGCCAGGCTGCTTGGGCCATCCCTTCCGTGCATACGGCTGCCGGGTTCAGCGCCACGGCGTGGTTCTTCGCCACCTCCTTGCAGAAGGCCCTGCGCGTGCCTGTGGGCATCATTGTGTCCGCCTTCGGGGGAACGCGCGTCGAGAGCTGGCTCAGCCGCGAGGTGCTGGAAGGTTATCCCGACGTGGACCTCAGCCGCGAGGCCATCGACAGCTACGAGCCTGCCTACGAACGTCCCCTGCTGATGTACAACGCCATGATCTGCCCCGTCAGGAACTACACGTTCAAGGGCATCATCTGGTATCAAGGCGAGAGCAACGTCGGTACCCACAAGACCTATGCCCAGCGGCTGGCCGACATGGTCAACTTGTGGCGCGGCGACTTTGGCTTGGGCGAAATACCGTTCTATTTTGCAGAAATCGCCCCCTACGACTACGACAGTCCCGTGCAGGACGGGAAGGGCGCCTATCTGCGCGAAGCCCAGTTCAAGGCACAGGCACTGATTCCCAACAGCGCGATGGTCTCGACCAACGATGCCGTGGAAACCTACGAGCGGCACAATATCCACCCGCGCAACAAGGACGTGGTGGGGCACCGGCTCAGCTATCTGGCCTTGAACCTGACGTATGGCCTGAAACAAATCAACTGCTTCGGCCCGCAATACAAGTCGTGGCAGGCGAAGGGCAATGAGGCTTGGGTGACTTTCGACAACCTCCAAATGGGCATCTGTCGCAACTATGACCTGCGGGGCTTCGAGGTGGCGGGCGAGGACCGCGTGTTCTATCCTGCGGACAAGGTCTGGCTGCATTGGCAGACCAATGAGATGGTCATTTCCTCGGAGAAGGTGGCCCATCCCGTGGCTGTGCGCTATGGCTTTGGGGACTTCATGCCCGGCACAATGATTGGCGGCAACGAGTTGCCCACCATTCCGTTTCGCACGGACGACTGGGAATAACGGTTGCCTTGTTCCCATTAAAAAGCCCTGCCGCATTTTCACAAACACGGCAGGGCGTTCTTTATCTTATATTTGCAGCTTTATTCTTGCAGGAACTGCTTGGCGGCCAGCACCAAAAACATATAGTGGGACGAGCCGCCGCCCAATACATATTCCGTCTGTTGCCACAAGAAGGGGAAGCGGAGCAGTTCGGGGAAGTCGGGTCGGATGAGCGCCGTGCCCGAAATGACTCCGCCTGGGATGTACGACCAGTCCGCACGGTTCAACCCATAGCCCACCGTGGCCGATTCGGCACCCACGCCCGAGGCGAAGGAAGCTTGGTTGGAGCCGGGGTGGCAGCCCAGGATGAAGTTGAGCGCGCTGAACACCGGGGCTTTCGGGAAGATATCGGGATAGGCCGAGGCCAGGAAGTACTGGCGGAACCCGAAGCTCTGGATGCTCCAGCCCGCGCCCCAGATTTGCGGGCGGTAGGGCACGCCGTAGGGCGTCTCGGCAGCTTGCTTGTTCAGCTCCTCGCTGTAGGCGGCCAATGCCCGGCGGAAGGCTTTCGAGAAGGTCCGGGCGCGTTTGTCCTTCATTTGTGCGAATTGCTGTTCCACACGGGCGGTAAACCAGCCCGTCTGCGCAATCATTTCTATGGTGTTGTTTGTGTTGTCCAGGATGAAATCTTTGTAGGAATCCTCGCCCGTGGTGAGGTAAAGCTCGACAGCGGCCTGCAGCTTGGCGGACAAGACGCGGCGGTTGTCGGCGGGGGTGTCGTCATACACCGTGCGGGCAATGTCGAGGCAGTGTACGGACAGGGTGTCGTTGAATCCTTTCAGCACGCGCGAGATGCCAGCCAGCTGGGCGGCGGTGCTCAGTTCGCGCGACGGGTTGTCCTCGGTGAATATCCAGCGGCTGTCATCGTTGCCTTTCTGTCCGTCGGTCATGGCGGCGGCATCACCCAGCATGGCGTATTGACGCAGGCTGCGGGCGATGATGCCGCGGTAGAGGCGTCCCAAGGGCAGGTAGCTGTTCACCACGCTGAGGGCGCCGTTCTCCACTTGTTGCAGCAGGTCGTTCTTGCCGTCGGGCTGGTGGATCTCGGTCACGCGGTTCACCTGGTCAATGGAGGTCACGTCTATCTCCGGGTGGAAGGCTTCGTAGGTCAGGGCCAGGATGTACGATTCGCCTGCCTGCGACTCCACGCGCAGGTCAAAGTCGCCCGCGTCATGCCAGCCTCCGATGTTGACGCCGGGCACTTCTTCGCCGGGTTGGTATTTCGACAAGCCGGGCTGCTGGTCATAGCCGTCAATGTGGTTGTAGGCCGGGGCCATCTGGGCATCGTCCATGTGGCAGGCGTCGTGCCAGACGCGGTATTTCTCGTTCACGCGCATGTGGCACATCTGTACGGGCAGGAAATATTCCAATACGGGTTGCCATACGCCACGGTCGTAGACGTCGCGGGCGATGCGGAAGACGGGCGAAGCGGATTGGCCGTAGCGCACTTGGTAGAGCCCTTCTTCCTCCACGTCGCTGAAGTCGGCTGTCAGGTAATTGTAGCGCAGGAAGTGTCCCCATGGGGCGGGCGACAGGCTTTTTACCGTATGTTCGCCGTCGGCATCAAAGCGTACGAGGGTGGCGGTTCCGTCCGGGGTGTCGCGTGCGTCTGTCTCTATGATGGCCACCTTTTGTTGCAGGGGATGATAGCCCACTTGCGAGGTCTGCACCACGGCAGGATAGCGCCAGCCAGGCACCACGTTGGGGGTAATGACCCAGCGGACAGCTCCTTTCGTCACGCCCGGGGCAATGGTGGAGCGCAGCACGAACCAGCCGTTGTTGTGGTTCATGCGACCGTCATAAAGTTTCAGGTCGCCCGTCAGCGATTCAATGGTCACCTTGTTATAAGGGTCATCCGGGCGGGAGGTGAATTTGCGTCCCACGGCGTAGGGGGCGGCAATGATGTCATCGGCCACGATGGGGCTGTATCCTTTATTTATAAGTTGTTTGAAGTCGGCCAGTGGTTGTTTGCCGTCGTGGTAATTGCCCGTGTGCAGGTAGTTGGGCGTGGTGGCTTCCACCGGCCCGTTGGGCTGTTGGGGATAGATGCCGTTCTTTCCGTCCATCAGCCAAGGTTTCCCGAAGAGGGATCCGGGGAAGAACTCGAAGTTGAAGCCTACTTTGCCGATGAATTCCTCCGGGATGGGGCGGTCCAGATCCACGGTGATTTCGATGCCGTTGCCTTTCCCTTCCACACGTACCTGGTAGTTGAATTGCAGGTCGGGGTAAATCATTGGGTTGAAGCCGGTGAGGTGGCGTGACGAGTCGGGGTAGCACAGGGTGGCGGTGATGCTGTTGCCCTCTATCTTACGCTCCAGTTGTTTGGAGACGGGTTGCCACTGTCCGGGCGTTGCCTCCAGCCGGATGTCGCCGTTGGTGGCCACGCGGTGCCCGTTCATGATGAGGCATACGCCTCCTTGGTGTTCTTCCGGATAGATGTCGTCAAAAGCCATCACGTCCACGCCTTGGTTCTGGAAGTACCCCGAAGGCGTCAGCTTGAAGTCTTGTGCTTGCGTGCCGCCTGCCCAAAGCAAAGCGGCCATGGCAGTTGCCAGATAATGTCTTTTTCTCATGGTGTTTGGTGTTTGATTGAAATGCGTTTCAAAGGTAGGGACATTCTTTCGGATATAGCTCCCTGGTTTGGTTTGTAATGCGTGTCAAAATGGGTATGGGGCGTTTTGTCTTTTGTGTCTTATGTGTCTTTTGTTTCCATTCTTTGTCTTTTTTGGGTAAATGTGGGGCGTACACATTCAAAGCCGTAATTGGCATCAATTTGTTGCGGCTTGTAGACGGCTGATTTTTAACTTTGCGATATTCTTTTCTACTTGTTGACGGGTGCCACTGTCCAAGTCAGCAATGACGATTTGATGAAGATGAATGCCACCTCGCCGCTGGGAGTCTTGCAGAGCCAGACACCAGGCGTGAATATCACGCAGAATACCGGCGAACCGGGCGCAGGCTTCAAGGTGACGGTCAGAGGTTTGGGCACGGTGGGCGATTCTATGGCATCCAAAATGTGGCCAAGATGTTGCCTATTGTCAATGCGCGCGAATATATGGCCATTGTCAACGAAGGACGTTTCAATGATGACAATGCGTTGTACGATTTCTCGGAAGAATTGCCCGCCTATTTGTACAATGCCATTATGGACGGTTCGTGGCAAGGCACCAACTGGCTGGAGGCCATTCGCGTGAAGAATGTCCCCTGTTTCCTATTCGTTGGAAGCTTTGAAAAAGGAGCGTCGTTATGAATTGGCCTTTGAGGGTATCCGTTGGTTCGATCTGATGCGCTGGCATGATGCGGCAGACGCGCTTGAGGCACAGGTGGGCTCGCCCATTATCAGCATGGAAGAACCTGCGCAGATGAAGGACTTCGGTGTAGGTTATTGCAAGCGTTACGAGCAGACGGGTGGCTTTTGGCAGATTCCGCGTACGCAGATAGACTTGTCCAATGGAGTCTTGACGCAAAATCCGGGTTGGGACACTGAAGATTGTGAGTATTGGGGATGGTAATAGTTGTTTAATGTTATTTTATGACTGGAAATATGAATAAACTCAGAATTATATTGTTACTTTGTGTCGCCGCATTGATGTATGCTTGCGATCCTTCCGTTGACCGTCAAGGCATGGGCGGTCCGATTCTTACGGCTGACGAACTGAATGTTTCGGCAACGCCCGTACAGGTGAACGGACAAAATACCAGCAACATCCAGTTGCAGAACAATTCGCCCATCCTGTCGCGTTGGCTGTTGGACGGTTCGGTCATTTCGCGCAAGCCGACGGACACCTATAATGTGAAGCGTACGGGTGTTGTGACCATTGTCTTCGAAGGATACAACCCCGATGGCACGCTGGTGGATAAGGAACTGCAAGTCTCTGTTGATGTCTTGGCTGAGTGAGAACAGTTTTCATCTAATAAAGTAACAAGTGTTTATGAAAAGCAAACTGATTAGTTTTGGCATTTTGGCGGGTGGACTGGCTGCATGCAGCCAGCCTGCCGCTGATGTGATCCGTCTGAACCAGATGGGCTATTTCCCCTCGCAGGAAAAAGTGGCCGTGGCAAACACGGCGGGAGTGACAGACTTCACTGTGGTCAATGCGGCCACGGGCGAGGAAGTGTTGAAAGGGGCCACGGCAGTGACCACGCCCAACCCGTGGTCGCAAACGGCACGTTCCACGATGGACTTCAGCCCCCTCACGCAGCCCGGCACCTACTGGCTGCTGGCCGGCGGCGACACGGCGACGTTTGAAATCAAGGACCGCCCGTTGGCTCCCGTGGCCGATGCGGCTCTGAAGTCTTTCTATTACCAGCGCACGGCGATGCCCATCGAGGAGCAGTATGCTGGCCAGTGGAGCCGTCCGGCAGGACATCCCGACACCAACGTGCAGGTTCACCCCAGTGCCGCAGGCCCCACGCGCAAGGCGGGCGACGTCATTTCCTCGCCGAAGGGCTGGTATGATGCGGGCGACTACAACAAGTACATCGTCAACTCAGCCTACAGCATCGGACTGATGCAGGCCGTTTACCGCCTCTTCCCGGACTACTTCGCCAAGCAGAACGTGAATATCCCCGAGAGCGGCAACAGCACGCCCGACCTGCTGGACGAGATTTATTACAACCTGGAGTGGATGCTGACGATGCAAGACCCCGCCGACGGTGGCGTTTACCATAAGCTGACTACCCCGAGCTTCGAGGCTTTTATCAAGCCGACGGACTGCAAGCAGCAACGCTATGTGGTGCAGAAGTCCGTGACGGCTGCGTTGGACTTTGCCGCCGCCATGGCACAGGCTTCCGTGATTTTCAAGGCCTACCAGAAGGATTATCCCGGCTTCTCCGCCAAGGCCCTGCGGGCTGCCGAGCGTGCCTACGCCTGGGCTGAGAAGAATCCCGATGCCCTCTACAAGCAGGACGTGCTGAACGAGAAATACGACCCCGACATCACCACGGGCGAGTATGGCGACATGGATGCCACGGACGAGTTCTTCTGGGCGGCTTCCGAACTGTTCTTTGCCACGGGCAAGCAGGCTTATATGGTCAAGGCGGTCAAGTCTTCGCCCCGGTCCTATTTGCCGCCTTCGTGGGGGAATGTGTCGGCCCTCGGCGTCTTTGCGTGGCTGCAGCCCGGCCGTGAGCTGAAGGGCGTGACGGAGGAAGCCATGGAAGGAACCTTGAAGAGCTACCTGTCTTCCTATGCCACCAACATTGTCAAAGGAGCCAACCAGGCCGCTTTCCACGCTCCCTACGGGGATGAGGAGGCTGACTTCTTCTGGGGATGCCTGTCCGAGCAGTGCGCCAGTCAAGCCACCACGTTGGTTTATGCCTACCTGTTGAGCGACAACGCCAACTTCCTGACCAATGCTTACCGCAACATGGACTATATCCTGGGCCGCAATCCGCTGGGCTATTGCTACGTGACGGGGCTGGGCACCAAGAGCCCGATGCACCCGCACCACCGCCTCTCCGCATCGGACGGCATTGAGGCGCCTATACCGGGCTTCCTGGTGGGCGGACCGAACGCCGGGCAACAGGATGCCCAGTTTGTGACTTATCCTTCCAATCTGCCGGATGAGTCTTACGTGGACGAGCAAGGTTCATACGCTTCCAATGAAATCGCCATCAACTGGAGCGCAGGACTGGTGGCCGCCGCTTCCGCACTGGATGCGTTGATACAGAAATAAATTTCTGTATCAGAAAGCCGGATAAACAAGAGGCGCGGATTTTTGCGAAGTCCGCGCCTCTTTGCATCATGTTCCTTGGGGTATCTTATTTTTTCTTGAGGAAATGCTTGGTCAGCCGCTTGCGCACCGGCTCGTCATACCACTTCAGCGCGGCGTAGGCCAGGAGCACGCTGCCCACGTAGACCACGATGGCCATCGGCCATATCTCGCCGAACGTGTAGTATTGGTTGTCTATCAGCCAGGAGTAGAAGAGGTACATCACCGGGTAATGCACGGCATAGAGCGGGAAAGAGATGTCGCCCGAGAACTTGCATACCAGCGTCGAACGCCGGTCCGTGGTCTTGCCCGACGCGCCCAGCCATACCAGGGCGGGGAAGACGAGGAAGATGCAGGCGGCCTCGAACACGCCGTTGTAGGTGACGGCTCCGGCCTTGCCTTCGATGTAGGGCACGAAGAACAGCACGAGCAGCACGGCCGAGCAAATCCAGAACGCCCCGCGCACCTTGACCGGACGGAACTTGCGTGCCAGCAACATGCCCAGCGAGAAGGGGAAGAGCATGCGCAGCAGCCCGCCGAAGAAGTTCATACCGTCCAGCGTCCAGCCCACACCTATCATGCCGTAGCCCACCACGTCGAACAGCGTGAACCACGCCAGGCCGACACCGGTCAATATCACGAGCACCGTCAGGCTCTTGTTGCCCAGGCGGTGGATGAAGAGGGCGTAGAGCAGGTTGCCGATGTATTCGAAGAACAGCGACCAGCTGGGGCCGTTCAGCGGGAACATTTCGCCGTTGCCGCGGATGTCGTAGCACGCGCCCGGAGCGGCGGGGATGAAGAACAGGGCGCACAGCAGGGCGAGCATGATCATCGACGTGGCCACACGGGTGCCGTCCCATTGCTCGCAGCCCTGGAGCACGTAGAACACCACGCCCAGCACGGCGCCCATCACAATCATGGGGTGCAGGCGGATGAGGCGCCGCTTGAAGAAGTTGCCCAGGGTCAGCGTCTTGCCCCAGCGGTCGTCGTAGGCATAGGCAATGACGAAGCCGGAGAGGATGAAGAAGAAATCCACGGCCAGGTAACCGTGGTTGATGACCGTGATGAGGGTGCCTCCGGCGGCGAAAGACAGTCCCTCGAAGATGTGGTAGAACACCACCAGCAGGGCGGCCACCCCGCGCAGTCCGTCCAAGATTTCATAATGCGGCTTGGAGTCCACGTAGGCGGCGGAAGAAGGTCTTGACATAGCAGTTTGTTTTTAACAGGTTAGTTGTTTAGCGGCGCAAAGGTACGCAACTTCTGCCGCCTGGCATTTGTCCTGCGACAAAAAAGGCTGCTCCCGCATGTGCAGGGGCATATATTGGGGGGCTATTGTTCGCACCCTCTCAACTGCCGGATTAAGAAGTTTTCCAGGCTTGTTTTATCCGGGAGCTGGAGCATATAGGTGGAAACAAATAGCTGATTGCTCATTCCGGCTATGGCATACTCTACCATCTTTTTCCCGCTTTTGGTGCACAAGAGTATTCCAACGGGTGGATTATCCCCCTCGTGCATTTCGTTCTCTTTATAATAAGAAACGTATGCGTTCAGTTGGCCGAGGTATTCATGTCTGAACTCATCGTTTTTCAATTCGCAGATGACATTGCAATGCAATATCCGATGGTATAGCACGAGGTCGGCGAAATAATATTCGTCATCTATGATGATGCGTTTCTGTCGGGCTTCAAAACAAAAGCCTTTGCCCAATTCTAATAAGAATTCCTCCAAATGGGCAAGCAGGGAGTTTTCCAAATCCTTTTCCGTATAGGCTTCTTGGGCATCAAGACCGAGAAATTCAAAGGTGAAAGGTTGCCGTATGTCCATTAATGCAGTGTCGGGCTGTTTGGCGATGTTGTCCAAAAGTATTTGAGGATTCTTGCTCATCCCGCTGCGGAAATACAGGTTGGTTGCTATTTGCCGGCGGAGTTCCTTCACCGACCAGCCCCCCTTTATGCATTCTGTTTCATAGAAGAAACGGCCCAGTGGGTCTTTCTCTGTCATTATTTCCCGAATATGGGAGAATGACAACCTGCTGACAATTCTTTCTGGAGGTGTCATGAATTTGTGCGACGGCGTCGCACGTTTTTCAGATTCATGCGACACTGTCGCACGTTTTTCCATATCGAACAATTCTCGTATCTGCGGATATTCCAAATAAAAAGAGCGTGAAACCCTGAAGAGTGTTTCGTTCAATCCCCGGCAGTTCACTTTTTCTTCAAGTCGTTTGAGCAGCCGTTCTCCATATTGGGCGCGGTCTTTACCTTTTTGTTCGTATTCCACAATATAGCATCCGATGAGCCAATTGCGCAGAGTGGCCAACTGGTTGATTGCCCTGATGGCAGTAGTTTGTGTATATTGTTGGGTCTGTAGGATGTAATCGGACAAATCGTCAAACGAGGGATTTTGTCCTGTGTCCCACTGGCCTTTGATGTGCGTCAATGCGGATGTGATGTCCAGTCTGGTATCGTTCGGCATGGTGTAATCGTTTTTATGATTTTGGTAATATCGTTTGTTCGGCAATGGGGGCATTTATTTCCTTCCCCGCAGTCGGCTCAGCGTGGGCAGGGTAATCCCCAGATACGACGCGATGTAGCCCAGCTGCACCCGTTGCGCCACGTCGGGAAACTGCTGGCAGAAGGCCGCGTAGCGTTCGGCGGCGGGCAGGGTGAGGCGTTCCTTGTGCGAGCGGTGGAGGCGGCGGTACTCGTTCTGGTGGATGATGCGGCCCCAGTTGGCCAGCTCCAGGTTGGTGCGGAACAGGCGGCGCAGGTCGTCCAAGGTTATCTTGTAGGCTTCGGTCTCTTCCAGCGTCTCCACGTATTCCTCGCTGGGCTTGTCGTAATACAGCTCGTCCATGCTGAAGACGATGCTGCCTTCGGCGGCGAAGGACGTGGTGATTTCTACGCCGTTCACCAGCCAGTAGGAGCGCGTGATGCCCCGCTCGATGAAGAAGGCCGCCCCGGTGCGCCGTCCTTCCTCCACCAGCAGGCATCGGCGGGGGAAACGGCAGGGCGTGAGGCAGTCCGTCAGGGCACGTTCCGTCTCGGGCGAGAGGGGGACGAGGGCGTGGATATGGTCGAGGATGTGTTTCATAAGGCTATTTCTATGTTTGTGCAAAAATAAGAAAAACGGCGCAGATTTGCCAACCTCTTCTTGCTTAAAACCGTAACTGCATGAAAATCAGTTTCTCCGGAACGACTTGTTTACCCATGCCTCCGCCCGTGCTTAGGCGTGCCTGCGCCCGTGCTTACTCGTACCTGCGCCCGTGCTTCGGCGAGCCTGCGGACAAAAGCCGTGGATATACGGCCCGTTTTCCGCAGATTTTTGTTACCTTTGCCGTGTTAATTGTAAAGGAGGATTACCGATGAAAACAAAAACATTGACCGACCGTGCCGAGATGGAGGCCGTCATTGCCAAATGCCCGTATTGCCTGGTGGGCTTGACGGACGATGAGGGTGCGCCCTACGTGGTGCCCATGAACTTTGCATACGCCGACGGCACCGTTTACCTGCATTCCGGTCCCGAGGGCAGCAAGGTGCGCTTCGCGGAACAGCGTCCGCGTGTCTGCATCACCTTCTGCGAAGGGCATGAACTGGTGTGGATGCATGCGCAGATGGCGTGCAGCTACAGCATGAAGTCGCGCAGCGTGATGTGCCGGGGCCGCGTGCGTCTGCTGACGGACCTGGCCGAAAAGCGCCGTGCCTTGGACCTGATGATGCGCCACTACACCGACGCGCCTTGCGGATATTCCGACCCTGCCGTGCGCCACGTCCTGGTCTGGGAAGTGAAAGTGGAGGAAATGACGGGCAAATCGTTCGGATTGCTGCCTTCCGAGGTGTAATCAGCGCGATTTTGTAGGTTATTTGCTGAAAACTCCGTACTTTTGCAGCTGTTTATCAAGCAACGACATTCTGATGAGTCCATTGAACTTCACCCACATCCTGACGCAGGCCGTCGACCGGCTGTCCGCCCCCGAGAGTTACGAGGGCCTCTTCCTGCGCCATACGGAGGGGAATCCCCTGCCTTCGGGCCGCGACTTGCGGCGCATTGTCGAACTGGCTCGCGCCGTCATCTTTCCGGGTTACTTTGGAAATTCCACGGTGAACAGCCGTACCTTGCCCTACCACATCGGCGTCAACATCGAGCAACTGTTCGAGCAACTGACGGGGCAAATCCTGGCCGCCCTCTGCCTGGCGGACGACAACGGCGACGCTCCCTGCTGCAGCGACGCCTTGCGCGAGGACGCCGCGCGGAAGGCTGCCGACTTCATCAGCGTCTTGCCCCGCCTGCGCGCCTTGCTGGCCACCGACGTGGAGGCCGCCTACAACGGCGACCCGGCTGCCCGTTCCTTCGGCGAGGTCATCAGTTGCTATCCCTGCATCCGCGCCATCAGCAACTACCGCATCGCCCACGAATTGCTGGTGCTGGGCGTGCCTCTCATTCCCCGCATCATCACCGAAATGGCTCACAGCGAGACGGGCATCGACATACACCCCGGCGCGCAGATAGGCAGCCACTTCACCATCGACCACGGCACGGGCGTGGTCATCGGCGAGACCTGCATCATCGGGAGCAACGTCAAGCTCTACCAGGGCGTCACCCTCGGCGCCAAGAGCTTCCCGCTGGACAAGGACGGCAACCCCATCAAGGGCATCCCCCGCCACCCCATCCTGGAGGACGACGTGATTGTCTACTCCAACGCCACCATCCTGGGGCGCATCACCATAGGACGCGGCGCCACCGTGGGCGGCAACATCTGGGTGACGGAAGACGTGCCTGCGGGAGCGAGAATCGTACAGAGAAAATAGTGAATCAGAGATATATGGAACAAACCTTTGAGATGATTGCCAAGACCTTCCAAGGCTTGGAAGAAGTACTGGCCGCCGAGCTGACCGCGCTGGGCGCCGACAATATTGAGATGGGGCGGCGCATGGTGTCGTTCACGGGTGACAAGGAGATGCTCTACCGGGCCAACTTCTGCCTGCGCACCGCCTTGCGCATCCTGAAGCCCATCAAGCACTTCACTGCCGCGGATGCCGATGCGGTCTACGAGGCCGTGAAGGCAATCCGTTGGGAAGACTACCTGGACCCCGCCAAGAGCTTTGCCGTGGACGCCACCGTGTTCAGCGAGGAGTTCCGCCACAGCAAGTTCGTGTCCTACCGCGTGAAGGACGCTATTGCCGACTACTTCCGCGAACGGACGGGCAAGCGTCCCAGCGTCAGCATCACCAATCCCGACGTCTTGCTGAACATCCACATCGCCCAGACGGACTGCACCCTGTCCTTGGACAGCAGCGGCGAGTCCCTGCACCGCCGCGGCTACCGCCAGGAGGCCGTGGAGGCCCCGCTGAACGAGGTGCTGGCCGCCGGCATGATCCTGCTGACGGGCTGGAAGGGCGAGTGCGACCTCATCGACCCGATGTGCGGCTCGGGCACCATCCCCATCGAAGCGGCCCTCATCGCGAGAAATATTGCCCCGGGCGTCTTCCGCCAGGGATATGCCTTCGAGAACTGGCCCGACTTCGACGCCGACCTGCTGGAGCGCATCTACAACGACGACAGCCAGGAGCGCGAGTTTGCCCACAAGATATACGGCTACGACAACTCCATCAAGGCCAACGCCATCGCCCAGCGCAACGTGAAGGCGGCAGGCGTGGGGCGCGACATCGTGCTGAAGGTGCAGCCCTTCCAGCAGTTTGAGCAGCCGCAGGAGAAGTCCCTCATCATCACCAACCCGCCCTACGGCGAGCGCATCTCCAGCACCGACCTGCTGGGCCTGTACCAGATGATAGGCGAGCGGCTGAAACACGCCTTCACGGGCAACACGGCATGGGTCTTGTCCTACCGCGACGAGTGCTTCGACCAAATCGGCCTGAAGCCCAGCGCGCGCATCCCCTTGCAGAACGGCGGCCTGGACTGCGAGTTCCGCAAGTACGAGATATTCGACGGCAAGTACAAGGAGTTCCGCGAGGGCGGCGAAGCATTGGACAAGCCCCGCCAGGCCGAGCATCGTGAACGCCGTGGCGAGGCGCGCGACTCCCGCGACCGCCGTCCGTCGGCACCCCGCCGCCCTTTCCGTGCGGACGAGAAGGAACGCCGCCGTCCCGAACGCCCCGAACGTCCGGAGCGCGACCGCCGTCCCCGTTCGGGCGAATCCTATCCGGAGCGGAAACGTCGCGAGGCCAAAGAACAATCCCATAAACCCACTACTGACACTACTACCCCGCATGAAACGACTGACTAAAACCCTGTGCGCCCTGCTGATGGCGCCCGCTATGCTTATGGCACAAGAAACTACTCCAGGCACCGCCGCCCCCCTGCGGATGCCCACGTTGGAAGACCTCATTCCCGGCGGCGAGACCTACCGCTACACCGAAGACCTCTACGGCCTGCAATGGTGGGGCGATACCGCCATGAAGCCGGGCATCGACTCCCTGCTGACCATCGACCCGAAGAACGGCCGAGAGGCATTGCTCCTGACCCGCGCGGACATCAACACCGTGCTCCAGGCCGACAGCCTGGGACAGTTGCACCACCTCTACGGCCTCAGCTATCCCTGGGCGGACAAGACGCAGGCCCTGCTGTCGCTGCACGGCAAGTTCATCACCTACGACTGGGCGCAGAAGCGCGTGGTTTCCGTGCGCGAGACGGCCAAAGGTGCCGCCAACGTGGATTATGACACCGAGAGCGGCCACGTCGCCTATACGCTGAAGAACAACCTCTACGTGGACGGCGAGGCCGTGACGCAGGAGCCGGAAGGCGTGGTGTGCGGACAGAGCGTCCACCGCAACGAGTTCGGCATCACGAAGGGCACCTTCTGGAGTCCGAAAGGCACGCTCCTGGCTTTCTACCGCATGGACGAGCGCATGGTGACGGAGTATCCCCTGGTGGACGTCACCGCTCGCGTGGGCAAGTTGGAGCCCATCCGCTACCCCATGGCCGGCATGACCAGCCACCAGGTGCAGGTGGGCATCTACAACCCCGATACCAAGCAGACCCTCTACCTGGAAACGGGCGACCCGACAGACCGCTACTTCACCAACATCTCCTGGAGCCCGGACGAGAAGTCGCTCTTCCTCATCGAGGTGAACCGCGACCAGAACCATGCGCAGTTGTGCCGCTATGACGCGCAGACGGGCAAGCTGGCCGAGACGCTCTACACCGAGAAACATCCCAAGTACGTGGAGCCGCAGACGCCCATCATCTTCCTGTCCTGGGACGACACGAAGTTCATCTACCAGAGCCAGCGCGACGGCTTCAACCACCTCTACCTCTTCGACCTCTCCAAGCGGAAGTACCCGGAGACCTATGCGACCGACTTCGGCAGCGAGTACAGCTCCGAATACATGCACACGCAGCTGACCCAAGGCCCGTGGCTGGTGCAAAGCATCCTCGGCTTCAACGAGAAGAAGAAGGAGGTCTACATCGCCGCCACCAAGGAGTCGCCCATGCAGACCAATATATATAAGGTGCGCGTGTAGGACGGCAAGCTGACCGCCCTGGACAACGGCGAGGGTGTTCACTCTGCCCAGCTCTCCGGGTCGGGCACCTACCTGATAGACCGCTATTCCACGCCCGACGTGCCCAGGAATATCGCCCTGGCATCCACCGCCAACGGACGGGAGACCGCCCGCCTGCTCACCGCGTCCGACCCCTTCGCCGGACTGGTGATGCCCCTCGTGGAGACCGGCACGATGAAGGCGGCGGACGACACTACCACGCTGTACTGGCGCATGTTGAAGCCCGCAGACTTCGACCCCAATAAGAAATATCCCGTCATCGTCTACGTCTACGGCGGCCCGCACGCGCAGATGCTGGCGTCCAACTACATGTATGCCGCCCGCGGCTGGGACCTCTACATGGCCAACCGGGGCTATATCATGTTCACCATCGACAACCGCGGCAGCTCCAACCGCGGCCTGGCCTTCGAGAACTGCACGTTCCGCCGCCTCGGCATCGAGGAGGGACGGGACCAGGCGAAGGCGGCCGAATGGCTCCGCACGCTGCCCTACGTGGACGGCGAGCGCATCGGCGTGCATGGCTGGAGCTTCGGCGGGCACATGACCACGGGCCTCGTCCTGCGCTATCCCGACCTCTTCAAGGTGGGCGTGGCCGGCGGGCCGGTCATCGACTGGAAGTATTACGAGGTGATGTACGGCGAACGCTATATGGACACGCCCCAGGCCAATCCCGAAGGGTATGCCGGCAGCGACCTCAAGCAGTTGGCCGGACAACTGAAGGGGCACCTGCTCATCATCCACGACGACCACGACCGCACGTGCGTCCTGCAACACACGCTGTCCTTCATGAAGGCGTGCGTGGATGCCCGCACCTATCCCGACCTCTTCATCTATCCGGGACACGACCACAACGTTTTGGGACGGGACCGCGTGCACCTGCACGAGAAGATCACGCGCTACTTCGACGACTACCTGAAACAGGGGGCTCGATGACACGCTCAGGCAGGTCAAGACCTCAGTCTCGCCTTCACCTTGGTCTCCCCGAAGGCATGACAGTAGTGACGGCTGCCTCTTCACTATAGTGACGAAGCTGCCGCCACAGTAGTGACGGCGAGACCGAGACAGTAGTGAACAGGAGCCCTTCACTATAGTGAACCCGCGGGGCGGGTCATAAGGGATTTTATAGATAGATAATAAACCATAGTAAACCCATTGGATATGAACATCTTATTACTCGGCTCGGGCGGCCGCGAACACGCACTGGCGTGGAAGATAGCCCAAAGCAACCGTGTGGACCAACTGTATATCGCGCCGGGCAATGCCGGCACGCGCGAGGTGGGCGAGAACGTCCCCCTGAAGGCGACGGATTTCCCCGCCCTGAAGCAATTCGCCCTCGACCACGACGTGCAGATGGTGGTCGTAGGTCCCGAAGACCCGCTGGTGCAGGGCATTTATGATGCCTTCCAGGCCGACGAGGCCACGCGCCACATTGCCGTCATCGGCCCGTCCCAATCGGGCGCCCGCCTGGAGGGCAGCAAGGACTTCGCCAAGGACTTCATGCTGCGCCACGGCATCCCCACGGCCCGCCACCTCAGCGTGACCGCCGCCAACCTGGCCGAGGGACTCGCTTTCCTCGAAACCCTTTCCGCTCCCTACGTGCTGAAAGCCGACGGCCTCTGTGCCGGCAAGGGCGTGCTCATCCTGCCCACCTTGGACGAGGCGAAGCGGGAGTTGCAGGAAATGCTGGGCGGCATGTTCGGCCAGGCCAGCGCCACGGTGCTGATTGAGGAATACCTGAGCGGCATTGAGTGCAGCGTCTTCGTCCTGACCGACGGCGCGCACTACCAGGTGTTGCCTGTGGCCAAGGACTACAAGCGCATCGGCGAGGGCGACCAGGGCCTGAACACGGGCGGCATGGGCAGCGTGACGCCCGTCCCCTTTGCCGATGAGGTGTTCATGGAGAAGGTGCGCACGCGCATCATCGAGCCGACCGTCCGCGGCCTGGCCGAGGAGCACATCACGTACAAGGGCTTCATCTTCCTGGGCCTGATGAACGTGGGCGGCGAGCCTTACGTCATCGAGTACAACGTCCGCATGGGCGATCCCGAGACGGAGAGCGTCATGCTGCGCCTCCGGAGCGACCTGGTGGAACTGCTGGAAGCCACGTGGCAGGGCACGCTGGACCAACATCCCGTGGAGACCGACCCCAGGGCGGCGGCCTGCGTCATGCTGGTGAGCGGCGGCTATCCCGAAGCCTACGAGAAAGGCAAGGTCATCACGGGCTTGGATGAGGCGGCAACCCAGGGCAGTGTCCTCTTCCATGCCGGCACGGCTGTGAATGGTGACGACGTGGTCACTTCGGGCGGCCGCGTGCTGGCAGTCTGCTCCTATGGCGCCACGAAGGAAGAGGCGTTGGCGCAGAGCTACCGCGTGGCAGACATGATACGGTTCGACAAGAAATACTTCCGCCGCGACATCGGCTTCGACCTCTAAGGCAGTCGTATGGCGGGGAGGAACTTGCAATACAGGGTGACGTCCGGGCGGTATACGCTGCCCGTGGCGTTGCTGTTGGCTGTGGCGTGCCGGCTGGCGGCTCAGCCGGGTGCGGCGGACGTGCTGTGGCTGTGGGCTGGTCTGCCAGTTCATGCCCTGACGGCCTGGGTGCTGATCGTGCTGAACAATGCCTACGGCCTTGTCCGGCAACGGGCGTCGTTGCAGTCGGCGATCTACCTGCTGTTGGTGTCGCTCGGTTCGGACCTGTACGGGTTGCAGGCGGGGCACGTGGCGGGGTTGGCCGTGGCGGGTTCGTTGTTTTTCCTCTTCAGGGCCTACCGCAGTCCGTCAGCCCCGGCGGATTTGTTCTTGTCCATGGCCTGCCTTGGCGTAGGATGCCTTTTCGTGCCCCAGCTGGTGTTTTTCATGCCGGTGTGCTGGGTGGGGGCGTACAGCCTGCAGGCGTTGTCTGTACGCAGTTTCCTCGGGTCGCTGTTGGGGTGGATGTTCCCCTTCTGGTTCTTGCTGGGCCATGCCTGGTTCTATGGCGAGATGGAGCTGTTCACGGCGCCTTTCCTCAGGATGGGGCAGTTTGGTCCTCTTTGCCAAGGTGTGGGTGTGGGGCAATGGGCGGTGTTGGGCTATCTGGCGGCGTTGCTGCTGGTGGCAGGCGGCTATATGCTGGGCTACGGGCGGGACGAGAAGATTCGCACGCGCTGTTGCCTGCGGTTCATGGTGGGGGCGGGTGCCTGTTTCCTCGTGGCCATGGTGCTGCAACCGTCGCTTTATGCCGGCCTGATGCCCGCGTTGGCGGTGTGCGTCAGTGTCCCGGCGGGTCGCTTGTTCGTCCTGACGCGGAGCCGTGTGGCCAATGTGGTCTTCCACGTCTTCCTGTGGGCGGGGCTGCTGGTTTTCTTGGGGAACCTGTACCTCAATTACCATTCTTGAGCCCGTTTTCAACCCTCAACTCTTAATGTTCAACTTTCAACTCTTAACTACGCAATGGAGTCCTTGATACAAATCTTGACCGATTGGGGCTATGCGGGCCTGTTCCTGTCCGCTCTGCTGGCGGGGAGCATTGTGCCTTTCAGCTCGGAGCTGGTGATGGCGGCCTTGGTGGCCATGGGGCTGAAGCCGTGGCTCTGCGTGCTGTCCGCCTCCCTGGGCAACACCCTGGGCGGGCTGACCTGCTATTGGCTGGGTCGCCTGGGCCGCACGGACTGGATAGAGAAATACCTCGGAGTGAAGCCGGAGAAAGTGGAGAAGATGCAACGCTTCCTGCAAGGACGCGGCGCGCTGATGGCCTTCTTCACCTTCCTGCCGTTTGTGGGCGAGGCCATCGCGGTGGCCTTGGGCTTCATGCGCAGCAACTTGGCACTGACCACCTTGTCCATGTTTGCGGGCAAGCTGGCGCGCTATGTCGTGATGTTGCTGGCCCTGATGGGCGTGTTGTCTTCTTGCACGCCGCCGAAAGCCGCGCCGGACAAGCCCGTCGTCACGGTGAGCATCGAGCCGGTGCGCTACCTGGTGGAAGCTGTGGCGGGCGACCGTTTTCAAGTGTCCTGCTTGGTGCCCAAGGGAGCCAGTCCCGAGACTTACGACCCCACGCCCCGTCAGTTGACAGAGCTGTCCGGAAGCCGGGCGTGGCTGCGTACGGGCCACTTGGGCTTTGAACGGGCATGGACGGAACGCTTGGAGGCCAATGCGCCGGATTTGGAGGCCGTTGACCTGTCCGAAGGCTTGGAGTTGATTCGCGACACCTTGGCAGCGGGGCACGGACATCACCACGTGGACGGTGTGGAGCCGCATGTCTGGTGCTCGGCACGCAATGCCCGGCAGATGGCCCTGCACATTGCTCATGCCTTGACCCGGCTGGACAAGGCGGGCGAAGCATCGTACCGGCAGCGGTGCGACAGCCTGTGCCGCGTCATCGACCGGACGGATAGCCTGTGCCGCGCGCTCTTGGCCCGTCCCGGAGCGGACCGTGCCTTTATGATTTACCATCCGGCTTTGTCCTACTTCGCCCGCGACTACGGCCTCCGGCAGATTCCGGTGGAGGCAGGGGGCAAGGAACCTTCGCCGTCCTGGCTGAAAGAGCTGGTGGACACGTGCCGCAGGGAGCGGGTGCGTGTCATCTTCGTCCAGCCTGAGTTCGACCGCCGCCATGCCGAGCTGATTGCCGCCCAGACCGGCGCACGCGTGGTGGACATCAACCCCTTGGCTTATGATTGGCCGGAGGAGATGCTGCGGGTGGCGCGCGAATTGTCAAGAATTTAACCTCCTGTTCCCATGTCCATTCCATTGATAGAAATAAAGAACCTCCGCGTGGCCTATGAGGACCGGACGGTATTGCATGGTGTAAACCTGGCAGTGTATGACCGCGACTTCCTGGCTCTTGTCGGTCCCAATGGTGGTGGTAAGACCACGTTAGTGCGCTGCATCCTGGGTCTGCTGAAGCCGACGGAAGGAACCATTGTCTGCCATTCGCAGCGGCAAGATGGCGGCCAAAAGCTGAGGATGGGCTATCTGCCCCAGTACAGCCGCATTGACCGGAAATTCCCCATCACGGTGGCGGAGGTGGTGCTGTCCGGTCTGGGCGGGTGCAAGCCCTTGACCGCCGCCTATACGGCTGCTGACCGAGCCCGTGCCCGCGACGTGATGGCCCGCATGGGTCTGGAGGGTTTGGACAAGCGCGCCATCGGTACCCTGAGCGGCGGGCAATTGCAACGCACCCTGTTGGGACGTGCCGTCATCTCAGATCCCGAAGTGCTGGTTCTCGACGAGCCGGACACGTATATGGACAGCTCTTCCGAAGCGCGCCTTTACGGGTTGCTGGAAGAGCTGCGCCGCACGTGTGCCGTCATCTTGGTGAGCCACGATGCGGAGGCAGTGCGGAGGTTGTCGGCGAGGGTGGCGGTGGTGGATGGAGGGTCAATCCAGGAATCTCCACTCGTCAAACCGTAGCCCTTCGCCTGTCAGCACGAAGCAGAGGTCGTGGCGGCCTGTGGGAATGGTGCTGACGGATGTGGAGTGTGTGTCCATGCTGTTGCCGTCGAAGGTGATGGTGGCCACGGGCATCCCTTCCGGACGGCCCACATAGACCCGGAGTGTGCCTCGGCCTGTCGCCCGTGCCTCGAACTGGCGGGGCGCATGTGAGAAGTAGACGCCGCGCACCAGCGTGGCCCCATCCTGTCCGGACGGGCGAGCGGAGATGGTCATGTTGCCCGGACGGTCGCCCGCGGGGAGGAAGCGTATGCCTGCTGTGGCTGCTGTGGTCTCGGCCTGCTGGCGGATGAATGGATTGACGGGCTTGATCTGAGGCACGCCCTCCAATGTAGCTTCCGCCATGCGGTAGGCGGGTGCTTGCTCGTCCACCTGCACCTTATTGACGCAGAGGCTGCGGAATCCCCCTTTAGTGCCCTTGTATTGCTGGAGGCAGAGGTTGTGGTAGAAGAGGTACCAGTCGCCGCAATACTTGTGCAGGTGCGTGTGGTTGTTGCTGTGATCCATGCCGTAGTCACCCGGGTTCTTGAAGTAGTTGCCCCCGTAGACCCAGCTGGCGGAGTCCAGCGGTGTGTGGCTGGTCATGTAAGACATGCAGCAGCGCGTGGGCTTCTCCCGGTCCGTGAATTCCCATTCCTTGCGGTCCTTCCAATTGGTGTTGTAGGTGTAGACGTAGGTGCCGCCCACGTAGTTCAGTTCGTTGGCCTCGAAGTGGTAGGGCGCGTCTAGCTCAACGATGTCGCTGTCCAGGCTGATCATGTCGCGGCCCAAGCGGACAATGCGTGTGTTGCCCGGACGGCGGTCCGTCCCTTTGCTTTTGTTGGGGTCTCCGCCTCCGAAGGTCAGCCAGCCTGTGCCGTCGGGGTCAATCAGCACGCCCGGGTCAAAGGGTGCTTCGCAGTCGCCCAGGCCTTGGGTGTCGTGGCTGATGAGTGCCCGGCCCAGCGGGTCGGTCCACGGCCCTACGGGCGAGGTGGACGTCAGCACGCCGACGCCCGCACCGCTGTTGGAGTAGTAGAGGTAGAAGTGCGTCTTGCCATCCGCCTCGACGCGCGAGGTGATGGACGGCGCCCACGAAGCCATTCCCCAAGGCGAGATGGATGCCACGTCAATGATGCCATGCCACGTCCAGTTGACCATGTCATCCGTGGAGAGCATGGCCAGGGAGTGGGTGTGCTCGTAGGTGTTTCGCCCTTGCAGGCCCACGCTATCCAGTTGCTGGCTGTCGTAGGTGCCGTAGACGTAGAGGCGGCCGTTGTATTCCACGGCGGTGGGGTCAGCCACGAAGGCGAAGTCCACAAGGGGGTTGGCGTGGCCCGAGGCAAACTTGGGCGATTCTTTCAGGTTCAGTTCCGGACGACCCGAATCTTGTCCGGACAAGGTTCCGCTTGTACCGATGGCCAGTAACAAGGCGAGGGCGAGGGTTGTCTTTTGCATAAGTCTTGATGATGGTTAAGGGTTGATGATCTGGAAACCTTTGTACGAATGCGGTTGCAGGTGCAGAGCGCGGTGGCCATCACGGGGATGCAGATTCGCTTATTCATTTCCATTCAGTATTTTCTGTGCGTATAGTGTCATGTAGGTGAACCATGTGGCATGTCCGCCCAGGCAGTATTCGCCTTCTTGCCACAGGAAGGGGAAACGCAGCAGTTCAGGCAGGTCGGGGCGAATGAGGTTCGTGCCCGGCGACACGCCTCCGGGGATGTACGACCAGTCGGCCCGGTTGGCGCCATAGGCCTGCTTCATCGTCTCCGCGCCCACGCCCGTCACGAAGGACGATTGGTTGCGTCCCGGGTGCATGCCCAACAGGTATTGCATGGAGTCGAAGATGTACTGGGGAGGGAACAGGTCGGGCCAAGCGTCGTGCAGGTAGCAATAGTTGTAGCCCAAGTGCTGTGGTTCCCAGGAGCCGGACGAGCGGTTGCCCCGGTCGTGGGGTACGCCATAGGGCGTCCTAGAGGCCAGTTCGCTATACATGGCTTGCAGCTTGGGGAGCACTTTGCGCAGGGCCTTGCTGAACTTCGCGTCGCCCACTGCGCGGTCGAAGCGGCCGATGAACCAGCCTGTCTGCATGATGTGGTCGCAGATGTAGTCGCGGTGCTCCAGCACGAAGTCGCGGTAGGCATTTTCGTGGGTGGTCAGGTACAGTTCGACGGCGGCATGCAGCTTGGTGTCGGTCAGCCGGTCGTTGTCGCAGCGCGTGCGTTCGTACAACTGGCGGGCGATGTCCAAGCAGTCATCGGCCAAGGCGTTGTTATGCCCCCGCAACACGCGGGCAATGCCTGCCATCCAGGCGGCCACTTGCAATTCGCGTCCCGGGTTGTCCTCGGTGAAGACCCAGCGGTCGTCCGCATTGCCGCTGACGTTATCCGTATGCGTGCAGGCGTCTCCCAGGTGGACATACTGGCGCACGGTGGGACAGAGGATGCCGCGGTACAGGCGTCCCAAGGCTTTCCAGCCTGCCACGACAGTCAGTGCGCCGTTCTCCACTTGCTGCAGGAAGTCGTTCTTGCCGTCCGGCTGGTGGATTTCCACGATGCGGCGGTCGAAGTCGATGGCGGTTTCGTCCCAATAGGCGCCCAAGTTCTCGCAGGCCATGGCCAGGAGATAAGCCTCGCCCGCTTGCGACTCCACGCGCAGGTCATAGTCGCCCGCGTCGTGCCAGCCGCCGATGTCCAGTCCCGGCACCTTTTCGCCCGGTTGATACTTGCACAGTGTTGACGGACCTTGCGTGTACCCGTCAATGTGGTTGATGTCCGTCTGCGCCATGCGGGCGTCGTCGTGGTGGCAATCGCCGTGCCAGACGCGGTATTTGTCATTGACGCGGACATGACACATCTGCACGGGCAGGAAATACTCTATCTCCGCCTGCCATACGCCTTTGTCCCATACATCCTTCGCGATGCGGAAGACGGGCGACGCTGCTTCGCCGTACGTCACCTGATACAGCCCTTCTTCCCGGATGTCCGAGAAGTCGAATTGCAGGTAGTGATAGCGCAGGAAGTCACCCCAGTCTTTGGCTTCGGCTTGGCGGACCGTAGTGCGGCCTTCGGGCGTGATGCGATGGAGCACGGGTTGCAGGAACTCCGTGTCGCGGCGGTCCAACTCGATGACGGCCACCTTTTGCTGGTCGGGATGATAACCTACCTGCGAGGTCTGCACCACCGGATCGTAGTGCCATCCCTCCACGGCGTTGGGGCGGATAATCCACTCGGCGGCGTGTCCCGACGTGCCTGCCGGGAACTCCGTGCGCAGGACGAACCAGCCGTTGTTGTGGTTGATGCGCCCGTCATACAGTTTCAGGTCGCCCGTGCGGCTTTCGATGGTGACCTTGCCCAAGGGGTCGTGCGGGTTCAGCACGAAGGTGCGTCCCGTGGCCAGCGGGGCGGAGGTGATGTCGTCCGCTATCATCGGGTTGTACGTCTTGCGGTCTCCCAGCAGTTGGTCCACGTCGGCCTTGCCTTGGGGATTGAAATGGCCGATGTGCTCGGTGTTCGAGGTTTGGCGTTGCGTGGGTCCCAAAGGCTGGTGGGGGAAGAGTCCCGTCTGCCCGTCCATCATCCAAGGTTGTCCCAACAGGGTGGAGGGCACCAGCTCGAGGTTGAAGCCCAGCTTTCCCGCGAAGCGTTCCGGCACGGGACGGTCCAAGTCCACGCGGAGCACCAAGTGGTCATCCTCGCCCCGCACGCTGACGGTGTAGCCGAAGGCGAAGTCGGGATAGAGCATCGGGTTGAAGCCCGTCTGATGGCGGGCGGTGTCGGGATAGCTCAGGCTGACGTGTATCTCGTTGGCGTCGCGGTCCACTACACGGCCGCGCAGTTTGGGCAGGCCCTGCCATTGGCCTTGCGAGATTTCAAAGCGCACGTCGCCCACGGCGGCGCGGCGGTTGCCGTGCGTGGCGATGGTGACGCCACCTTGGTGGCCCTCGGGATAGATGTCGTCGAAGACCATGACGTTGGCGCCTCCGTTTTCGAAGTAGCCGGATTCATTCAGTTTGAAGTCCTGGGCCGTCATGCCCAGGCTGCACAGCAACGAGGCTGTGGTACAGAGGAGAAGTCGTTTCATAAGTGTTCAATTAGTTGTTGCATTTCCACCCCAAGCCGGGTCGTGTGGTACGGACACCGCCATAGGTTGGCTTTGGGTGCGTTGATGATGGGTACGCCGTTGTTGCAGTCGCTGAACCACTCGCCGAATTCGCGGTCCTTCATTGTCCGCATGACGAAGTCCCAGATGCGCCGTGCCTCTTGCAGGAAGTGTTCGTCCCCGCTGATTTGCCAGGCGTTGACGCAGGCGATGAGCATCTCGTCCTGTCCCCACCAGGAGCATCGTGCCGCCTTGTGGTCGCCTGTGCGTTCGTAGCGCAGGTAGCCATCGGGCGTCATGCCTTCGTCCAGGCAGGTGCGGGTCACGTCCACGGCGATGCGTCGGGCACGTTCTTGCAGTTGCGGGTCGTCCAGTGCCTCGGCGGCGCGGCACAGCAGCCAGCCTGCCTCCACATCGTGCCCGTAGGAGTCAATGTCCAACAGGTTGCGCCATGCGTTGTCAAAGTACTGGTTGAAGTGCTTCCGCCCGGGGTCGTAGATGGTGTCCATGAAGAGGCGCGTGCAATATTCCAGCCTTTCCCGCAGTTTCGGGTCCGGGCGGCATTCGTAGAGCAGCGTGTAGGCTTCCAGCACATGCAGGTGGGCGTTCATCGTCTTGGGGGCATCCTTGTCATACTTGTCCAAGGGCTTCCAATCCACGGTGAAAGCCTCAATGTAGCCGTCGTGCTGCGGGTCGCGCCCATTCTCCTCCAAGGTACGGAAGAGGTCAAGAGCGGCCTCCAGGCTCTCCGTGTTCCCGGTGGCCAGGTAGTGTTCGGCCAGCCCGTAGATGCCGTAGGTCAAGGCGTAGGCATATTTCGTGCCGTTCACCACCGAGCCGTCCGGTGCCGTCAGCCAGAAGACTCCGCCGTGTTGCGGGTCAATGAAGGTGCTGATGAGCTCACGTTGGGCGCGGTCGGCCAGGCGCAGGCAGAGCGTGTCGCCCCAGGTGCGTGCCGCCGCCGAGAAGCTCCACAAGATGCGGGCATTGAGCACGCCGCTCCGCGGGGCGTCGGGTTGCGGGGTGCCGTCGCGCAGCAAGGTGCCGTAGAATCCGCCGTCGGGCGCGGGCGCGTAGTCCGTCCAAAAAGGCAGGACGGAGCCGCGCACCTCGCTGACGATGGCTTCGGCCAGGGCGGACGGGCCTTCTTCCGGACCGGTCCGGCGCCCTTGGCAGGCGCACAGGAGGACGGCGAGGAAAAAGAGCAGGGTCGGTTGTCGGTACGGTTTATTCATATTGTATGGATATTTTGTTTGTGTTTGTGTCTCGTCCTGTCCGGGGAAGCGCGCATTCTTCCGCTTGTCACCCGTCAGGAATGCTATTTGTATCCTATTGAAAAACTGAGAGTTGCAAAGCCGTTGCTTACCCATACCTCCGCCCGTGGGCGCAGGCACGGGTAAGCACGGGCGCAGGTATCGCCGTCCACGGGCGGGGGTATGCCTGTCCGCGGACGGTGATGTGCCCGCTTAGTATCCCGGGTTCTGGTTCTCCTGCCCGATGGCGGGATTTGTCAGGATTTCATTGGTCGGGATGGGGAAGAGTTCTTGGTACTCCTGGTGCTCGAAGTAGCGGAACGACCAGCCGTTTGCCAGGCACTCCTCGAGGCTGGAGTTGGCCGCCGTGTGCGGATATTCGCAACGGAACCACTCATCGCACATGTCCATGCGGCAGAGGTCATGGTAGAGGGAGAACTCGGCGTTGAACTCGTGGCGGCGTTCGATGACGAGGGCCACCTTCCAGACGTCCGACGTGTATCCCTTCTCCGCCTTGTACTGCGTGTAGTACGTCTCTGCATCCGGCACGTCCACCACCTCGGTGTTCAGATAGTCGGCAGGCCAGTAGCCGATGGTCTGTCCCGGTTCCAGGTTGCCCCAGGCACGGTTGCGCACCTGGCGTATCATCTCCCAGCCGGTGGTGGGGTCTCCTGTCTCGAAGCAACATTCCGCATAGTCCAGCAGCACGCCCGCATACCGCTTGATGGTCAGTGAGATGGGGTTGTAGACGTAGCCGTCGGCTCCCGGCACGTGGCGCCAGTATTTCAGCGTGTAGACCTGCGGCATGTTCTCCGAGCCTTGGAACAGGCCTTCGTATCCGGAGTGCGTGCCCAAGGTTTCGCCCGTGAAGGGGTTGGTGTCGCCCAAGGCCACCATGGAATACTTCTTGCGCTTGTCGCCCGGCTCGAAGCTGTTGTACAGCTCCCAGGAGAGGCACATCGAGCCCCAGCCCTGGTATTCGGGCGAGGCGCACATCCAGCCGTACCACATCATGGCGTCGGACGAGGCGTTGGCGCCCCAGTTCATGTTGTCCTGGTCGTGGTACATGATTTCAAACACCGATTCCTTGGTCCAATGCACGTCCCAGTTGTGCAGGTTGCCGTAACAAGGATCCAGTTCATACGTGTTGCTGTCGATGATGTCCTTCAATTCCTTCTTGGCCGCCTCGAAGTTGCCTTCCTGCATGTACAGCTCGGCCAGGTACGCCTTGCAGAATCCCAGGGTGATGCGTCCGTACTGCCCGTTCAGGGGTGTCCAGTCCAGGTGGTCGCGCCCGTAGGCCAAGTCTTCTTTGATGATGGCATATACCTCCTCGATAGTTTCGGCGCGCGGCTTCGAGGGCGACGTGCTGTAGGTCTCGCCCGTCAGCAGCAGGGGCACGCGGCCGAAGAGCTTGGCCAGGTACAGGTAGTTGTAGGCGCGTATGGCGCGTGCCTCCGCCTCGTAGATTTCGCGGTTGGCAGGGTCCTCAAAGATACCTTCGTCCACATCGGCCAGCGTGGCCAGGAAGCGGTTGACGCGGTCCACGGCGCGGTAACTCATGCGCCAGGCCGTTTCCAGCGACCCTTTGTCCGCCTTCCAGGCGTGGCGTTGCCATTCGGCGTCCCAGCCCGATGCTTGGCAGTCCATGGTGCTGTGACAGGCGGCGAAGATTTGCGGTTTGAAGCCCCAGGTGGCGTCGTCGCCCAGTCCGCTGGCCTGGTCGGTGTAGAAGGTGTCATACAGTCCGTTCAGTCCGGCCAGCACGTTGGCTTCGCTTTGGATGATGTAGTCCTCCTCCAGGATGTCATAATGGTCCACCTCGAGGAAATCGCTGCACGCGGTGGTCGTGCCCAGGGTCAGGGCGGCCGCCAGCAGCAAGCTATAGTTGGTATGGTGTTTCATGATGGTTGATTATTGATGATTAATGATTGAAAATCAGAAGTTCACGTTCAGTCCGAAGGTGACGCTCATGGGGAACGGGTAACGTCCGGCATCAAAGCCCGAGAACAAGACGTTGGAATCGCCGATTTCCGGGTCGCCCCATTTCTTGTAGGACGAGAAGGTGGCGATGTTGTCCAGGCTGACGAATACGCGCGCGTGTTCCATCTTCACCGGCTTCAGCAGTTTCTTGGGGAAGGTGTAGCCCACTTGGATATTCGATATCTTCAGGTAGTCGCCCTTCTTGATGTAGGCGTCGGACACGCGGTGGTTCTTGTTATAATTCGTCTTGGTGATGCGCGGGTAGATGCCGTTCGGGTTCTCCTCAGACCATGCGTTCTGGATATACTCCGTCAGCACGTTGGTGTAACCGCCTGTCACGCTGTTGATGCTCGTCAGTCGTGCGGCCGAGTAAGACAGCACGTCCATGCCCGCCACGCCGTAGAGGTTCATCGAGAAGTCGATGTTCTTCCACGAGGCGTTCAGGTTCAGTCCGTAGGTGAACTTGGGATAACCGTTGCCGATGACCGTGCGGTCCGCGTCTGTGATTTGGCCGTCGCCGTTCAGGTCCTTGTACTTGTAGTCACCCGGCACAGTGGTTGTTTCTTGATATGTTCCTGTGGGTGATCCTGCGTTGGCGGCATCGATCTCCGCTTGGTTCTGGAAGATGCCTTCCACTCTCCATCCGTAGTATGAGCCTACGGGATAACCGTTGGCCGTGATGGAGTGGTTGTCCCACTGGTCACCGTCCTCGGCGCTGCCGGATTTCGAGAAGATGTCGTCGCCCACTTCGATGGCCTCGTTCTTCAGCGTGGAACCGTTGAAGCTGACGCCCACGAACCAGTCGCCGAAGGTCTTGTTCCAGTTGATCATGAACTCGAAGCCTTTGTTGCGGATGTGTCCCGCGTTGGTGTAGACGTTGCTGAATCCGGTGGACGGGCGTATCTGGCGATACAGCAGCAAGTCCTTGGCGTCGCGGACGAAGTAGTCCATCGTGATGTTCAATTCGTTATTGAAGAATCCCAGGTCCAGTCCGATGTTGGTCTGCTCGTTGGTCTCCCACTTCAAGTTGGTGTCCACTTCCTTTTGCTGGGCCACGCCGGCTGCGTTCTGCACCGAGCCGTTTGTCATGAACCAATACATGGTGTGTGCGGACGACAGTTGGTTGACGGCCAGATTGGTGGCGGGTCCGGCATTACCGGTCTGTCCCCAACCCACGCGCAGCTTCAGGTTGCTGAAGATGTCCAGGTCCTTGATGAATTTCTCTTCGGAGAGGCGGTAGGCCAATGAGGCGGAGGGGAAGGTACCCCAGCGGTTGCCTGCGCCGAAGTTGGACGAACCGTCACGGCGCACGGTGGCCGTTACGATGTAGCGGTCCTTGAAGGCGTAGTTCAGTCGGGCGAAGTAGGAGAGGTATTTCGTCTCCAAGTCCAGCCCGCCGTCCGTCTCGCGGGTGGCCGGGTCGTTGGTCAGCGAGATGACACGGATGTTGGAGGCCGGGAAGTCGCTGGCGCTGGAGTTCACCCACGACCGTTTGTAGTGGCTGGCGGAGAAACCGGCCATGGCGCTGACGCGGTGCAGGTCGTTGCTCCAGTCATAGTTCAGAAACGACTCGATGCCCAGCTCGTTGGTCTGGCTCTGGTTGATGTAGAACGAGTCCTTGCGCTCCTTGGACGCATACATGCGGTCGTTGTAGGGCGTGTATTCGTTGGAATCGGAGGCAAAGAAGTTGTAGCTTCCGATGGTCTTGAAAGTCAGTCCCTTGTAGAGGTCCAGCTGCAACGTTCCGCTGGCCAGCAGGCGGTTCCATTTGTTGATGCCCGTGTCTTCGCGGGCGGCGGCCACCCAGTTGTCTTGGCTGGAGTTGACGTCGCCGTTGGCTCCTGCGTTGTAGAAGTGTCCCCAGCTTCCGTCAGGCAGGACGATGGGCATGGAGTAGAATACGCCATCCTCCACGTAGTCCATCGTCGGCACCGTCTGCGCGTAGGTGCGCAGGTTTCCTCCGCCGCGCTTCTCGGCATGGGTGTAGGTCAGGCTTGCACCTACATGGATGAAGTCCTTTACGGTGTGCATGATGTTGGCGCGGGCGTTGATGCGGTCAAACTCCGATTCGATCACGATGCCTTGGTTGTTCAGGTAGCCCAGGGACAGCGTGGCCTGCGTGTTTTCGCTGCCGCCGGACACGGAGAGGTTGTAGTTCTGGCGGAAGGCCGTGTGCGACATTTCATCTTGCCAGTCGATGTTGTTCAGCCGTCCGATGTATTCCTCGCCGAAGGCCAAGTTTACCAGTGAGATGTTGTCTGTCTTGACTGCCTGGCGTACGGCCTGCGAGAAGAGATCCGCGTCTGCCACGTCCAGGTCGTTGGCGCGGAAAGACAGGCCGAAGTTGGCGGAGAAGTTCAGGCGTGCCTTACCCTTGTTGCCGTTCTTGGTGGTAATCATCACCACGCCGTTGGCACCGCGGGTACCGTAGATGGCCGTGGCCGAAGCGTCTTTCAGGATTTCGATGCTCTCCACGTCCGCCGGGTTCAGGAAGTCGATGGAGGTGCCCACCTGCACGCCGTCCACCACGTAGAGCGGGTCGGCAGAGCCGTTGACGGTGGCTACGCCGCGGATGCGGATGGAGAATCCGCCTTCGGGGTCACCGGACGAGCGGATGACGTTGACGCCCGCTGCTGCGCCCTGCAATCCTTGTCCCAGCGTGACGGGGTTGCGGCGCATCATGTCTTCGGTGTCAATGGAGGTCACGGAGCCGGTAAGGTCGGACTTCTTCATTGTACCGTAGCCTACGACCACGACTTCGTCCAATGTTTCGGTGTCTTCACGCAGTACGATGTTCATCGTGCCCTCGCCGGTCACGCGGACGGTGCGCGACAGGTAACCGATATAACTGATTTTCAACGTTTGGCCAACGGAAGCCTTCAAGGAGAAGTTACCGTCGATGTCCGTGATGGCGCCTTGGTTTGTCGTGCCCTCAATGAGGACGTTGGCGCCGATGATGGGTTCGCCGTTCGCGTCAGTCACCCGGCCTTTTACCGTGACGGTGCTTTGCTGTACGGCGGCAATGCCTTCCGATGTGCCGGGTCTCATTTCCGGCAATGCGGCATCCGCATAAAGGGGAGTGGCCAGTGAGAAAGATAGCGAGGCCACGCCCAACAGTTTCACTACATTTTTCATGTGGGTAATGGATTAATGGTTAATGAATGAAGTTATTTTAGGGCGACCACAAGGGACCGCCCCTATTTTTACTCAGTTCATTGTGATTTTCGTGCCTTGCACGTCCGTGGTCAGTTGCGGCTTGCCTTTCGAGCAGTCGGCTTTGACCGTCTGCAGGCGGTTGTCCGTCGGGAGGCAAACCAAGCCCTCGGCTTCTGTCTGGTCAGCACAGTAAGCTCTCAAGGTAATTTTGCTCCAATCCATGTCCGCGGTGCATTGCGCCAACTTGATGTGGGGCAGCAGACTACCGTCGCGTACCAGCATGACGATGGGCAGTTCGCCCGCTTCGATGGTGTGCCAGCCTGAAGCATAGACTTTGCCAGTCTGGTAGTCAATCCACTTGCTTTCGGGCAGGTAGACTTGGCGGGCGTTGATGCCCTCCTCCATTAGCGGGGCTACGAGGATTTGCGAGCCGAACATATATTCTGTTTCCACGCGCCAAGCAGCCGGGTCGTCGGGGAATTCCACAAAGAGCGCACGCAGCATGGGCAGCCCTTGTTCGGTACACTGTTTGGCTTGCGCATAGACGTAGGGCATCAGGCGGTATTTCATCTCGGCGCTCTTGCGGAAGACCGTTTGTACGCGCTTGCTGTCATACAGCCAAGGTTCGGTGGGAGGTGCGCCGTGGGCGCGGGTGTGCGATGTTAGGAAGCCGAAGGGTAACCAGCGGCAATACAAGTCTTCGGGTGTGGACGTGACGAAACCGCCCATGTCATGGCTCCAGAAGGAGAAGCCGGAGAGACCGAAAGACAATCCTGCGCGCAGCGTGCCCAGCATGCCCGTGTTGGTGGTGGCGGCATCGCCTCCCCAGTGCAGCGGATAGCGTTGCGAGCCAGCCCAGGCGGCGCGTGCCCAAATGACGCCTTCGCCGTTGGTCTGTTGGATGATGTCGTTCACAGCCTTGTCATAGCGCAGGGGGTAGAGGTTGTGCTCGTACCATCCGCTCTTGCCCGAGGCATAGATGCCGTCCAGCGGAGCTGCCTCGCCGAAGTCCACTTTGATGGCTCCCACGCCCTGTTTCAGCAGGCCGGCCAGTTTGTCTTGGTACCACTTCACGGTGGCGGGGTTCGAGAGGTCCAACACGACATCTTCGTAGGGCAGTTGGCCGTTGCCGTTGCGCACGTACAGGTTCTTCTCAATCAGTTCGGGGAAGTAACGGTTCTTAGGGGTGAAGTAGGGCAGTTGCCACAGGCAGACGTGGAAGCCTTGATCCTTCAGGTCTGCCAGCATCTGTTGCGGATTGTCGAAGCGGTTCTTGGAGAACTCATAGTCACACTGCCAATCTACGTCAAACCAGCCCGTGTCGAAGTGTATGACGTCGCATGGGTATTTGCCTTTGCGCAAGTTGGCGGCCACGTCGTAGCCTTCTTGCTGGCTGAAGTAGGTGATGCGGCTCATCCAGGTGCCGAACGACCACAGAGGTGGCATTGAGGGCTTGCCCACCAGGTCGGTATATTCGTCCAGGATGTCTTTGGGCTCGCCGAAGAACACGAAGAGATCCAGGTTCTCGTCGCCCATATAGAGCTTGTTCAGTCCGATGTAAGTTGCGCCGAAGTCACAGGTGACGGGTGCGGACGTGTGCATGAACATACCGTAGCCGCGGTTGCTCATGAAGAAAGGCACGGGCTTGTACATTTGGTCTGTTTCCGGTCCTTGCGGGTCAGTGACGAAAAGGTTCACTTTCTGTCCCACCTTGTCCAAGCTGGTGGCTGATTCACCGCAGCCGAAAATCATTTCATCCGCTTTCAGTGTGAAGACGGGATTGATGCGGCGGGCATTGTCGCTGCCGCGCTTGATGAAGCAGAAGGGTGTGTACTTCACTTGGGTGGAGTCTGTGTCACCCAGTGAGGCGGTTTGGCTCAGGATGCGGCCAGACTTGTCCTTCAGGACGATGCGCCACGGGTTCTTGTCGATTTGCAGGGTACCATACGCGCTGGTGTAGACGATGCTTTGGTCAGTCTCGCTGGCCTGCCACGTATTATCGGTCTTGGGTTCGCCAACCAACATGAGAGAGGTCTCAGGCTTGGGTTCGACAGGCGTGGTCAACATGCGGATGCGCACGGTGCGCGGGCTTACGAAGTCCACGCTGAACTTCAAGTTGGGATCGTTCTCGTAGGCTGTGGTGGGGAAGTCCAGCATCTTCATCAGGCGCGGTTGGGCGCAGTTGGTGTTGAATGCCTGGCGCGGGCGCAGATGTCCACGTTTCCAGTTCACCAGTCCTTCGCCGGACTGGATGTCGAATGACTCCAAATGGTCGGCATAGAAGAACGTGTTGCTAATGTCTCGGAAATCGGTGCTCATGTCCACGGATTGGTTCAGCAAATAAGACGTGCCGTCCACTACCCGGGCTTGAGCCGAAGCGCCGCCGCACACTGTGCACAACAACGCTGCAATGGCAATGATTCTTTTTCTCATGATATAGGGTTGAATAAGTTTGCTGCAAAGCTATCGTTTCTGCAATGAAAAGGGGTGGCTTTCATTGTTCTTAAAAGGGGGTTGTTTGTTTCCTGTGCCGGGAAAATGACGGCATGTCCTCCCTGTTGCAACAAATGCAGATATTTTTGGAACCAAATAGGACCGCCGTTTTCCTATATTTGCAAGTCTTCCGCTTGCAGGTTAATCTGATTCTTTCTATGTTTGCAGCCATGAAAAAGATTCTGCTCCTTTGGGTTCTCGGGCTATTCATGCCCCTGTTGATTTTGGCAGTTGCTGCCGAGGAAACCTCACCTGCCGTGATGTTCAAGCAACTGTCCACTACCGATGGTTTGTCCAACAACAGCGTGCGTTGCGTTTTCCGCGACAGTCGTGGCTTTCTGTGGATAGGCACTGAGTCGGGACTGAACAAATATGATGGCTATGCCTTCCGGCAGTATTACCGCAGCAACTCCAATCTGCCTGGCGATGCCATCCATGCCGTTTTTGAAGATCCCGAGCATGATATCTGGGTGCAGCAAGCCAGCGGATACAGCATATACGATTATAAGACCGGTCATTTCGACGGTAATTATAAGCAGAAGCTGGAATGTTTGCAAATTCCCGGGCGAAACATCTTGCAGGTGGGCAGCACGGCTGACGGTGATTTCTGGGCCTACGATGCAGACAAACTTTACCTCAGAACGGCGGACAATCGTGGCGTAAAGACATTCCCGTTGCGAAAGAAGCCGGTGAGCAACGTGCAGGTCAGCCCCCAGAAGATTTATGTGACGTATGCTGATGAACGTTTGTATGTCATAGACCGGCAGACCTCACAAGCTGAGGAAGTGGAGGTTCCCGAAACTTACAAGGCCATGGTGGCGGGTCTGAAGCCTGTTTTCTACGTGGGGCTTAACGGCGACCTGTGGTTATACACTTTTCAAAACAGCTTGCTGCTCCACAAGGAGGCCGCTTCCGGACAGTGGGAGAATATCCGCCTGACATCCGATGCGGAAAACCTCTATAACCGTGTGCAGCGCATTTGCGACTTGGGCAATGGGCAAGTATGGATACTGACCAGCCACACGGGACTCTTCATTTATAACACCACCGATAAGTCTTTGGCCAATTTGCGCCACAGCAGCACCAATCCCAATACCTTGGCCAGCAACAATCTCAGTGCCATTTTTCCTGACCGCGACGGTACGGTATGGGTGGGCAACTTCAAGCACGGCGTTTCTTATTATAGTCCCTCCTCACAGATTATATTTTCCTACGAGTCGCCCGACAACGAGGACATCCTTGCTTTCTGCCAGGATCCTCAAACCGATGAGGTCTATTATGGCACCGACGGCAACGGTCTGCTGCGCATCGGCGGCGGGGATGCGCCGGAGAAAGTGGCAACGCCTGCCAATATCATCGTGGATTTGAGCATGGACGGGCAAGGACGCCTTTGGATGGGCACCTTTCAAAAGGGGTTGTTGGTCCGCTTTCCAAGTGGCAGTGTCCGGCAATATACCACGGCCAACAGCGGTCTGCTGGACAACGCTGTCTATACTGTGGAGGCGGATTGTAACGGTTATGTCTGGTTGGGCACCTTGGGCGGGCATATTCAGCGACTGGATCCGCGTACTGGAGAATTCCTCACCATGTTGAACCGACCTTGGGAATATTCCGTTCGCGACATGTACTACGATAAACAGCGCACCCTCTATGTTGCCACGTTGGGCGGGCTTATCCTGATAGACACGGAGACCTTGAGCTATGACATTTGCTCGGAGAATAACCGCTTCCGCGAACAAGATGTGCAGACCGTGTACGAGGACAGCCGGGGAATGGTGTGGCTGGGACATTCACACGGCCTGAGCGTGTGGGATGCCGCGAAAGATTCCATCTATTTCATTGACCAAAGCCAAGGCTTGGCTGCCAACCTGGTGCGAGCCATCGTGGAGGACAAATACCACCGGATGTGGATAGGTACCGGCAACGGCGTCTCTTGCATCCAACAGGTGAACGGGAGTTGGTCTATATTGAATTATTCAGTGAACGACGGCTTGATCTGTAACGATGCCAATGTCCATGCCATCCTGTGTACCCGCGGTGGCAACATACTGATAGGCACGCCGAGAGGCTGGCAGTGCATCCTGCCCCAAGAGACCATCCCCGCTGCTTACGAGGCCGATGTGGTCTTGACCGACATCTCGTTGAAGTCGGGCAAGGTTCTTCCGGATGTCCTGGAAGGCCGTTCGCCCGAATCGGCGGAACGCTTGGTGCTGAAGGAAGCGGACAATACTTTCGTCTTGTCGTTTTCGGCATTGAACTTGGTAGAGGCGGACAAGGTGAAGTATGCTTACCGTATTGGAGGAAACTCATCGCCATGGATGAATGTCGAGGGCAACCGGGTGACCCTGTCCATGCTGCCCGTGGGCCACTATACATTGGAGGTGCGCGCCGGTAGTCCGCAGGGAGTGTGGAGTCCCCGCATCAAGCGTCTGGAAATACGCGTCCTGCCACCGTGGTGGCGTTCGTGGTGGGCATACGCGGGGTATATGTTCGTGCTACTGGTCCTCTTGTGGCAGGTGATTCGCTATGTGCGGGCGCGGCAGCGGATGGAGGCCATCCAGCAAGCTGTGGAGGAGGAGAACGAGAAACAGCAACGAGTGACTAACCTGAAGCTCCAGTTCTTTGCCAACATCAGCCATGAATTGCGCACGCCTTTGTCGCTCATCATCAACCCACTGGACGAATTCTTGGAAAACCATTCCGAATTCCGGCAAGGCCTGTTGGGGCTGGCCAGACAGAATGCCGCCTATCTGCTGGAGCTTATCAACCAGTTGCTGGATTTCCGCCGTCTTGATGCCCAGGCGGAGAGCCTGCACTGCAAACACGATAATGTGCTGATCATCCTGAGCGAGATATTCCATTCGTTCGACATCATCGCCAGGAAGAAAAATATCACCTATACGATGACCTGCCCGCACTCGTCCGTCTTCATGGACTTTGATTATGACAAGGTGCGCAAGATTGCGACCAACATCCTGTCCAATGCTTTCAAGTTCACCCCGGCCAAGGGAAGCATCTCGCTGCATGTTGAGGTGAAAGATAACTGCTTGGAGCTGTCTTTTGCCGACACGGGCTGTGGCGTGGACGATGCCTCGAAAGAGAAGATTTTTACTCGCTTCTACCAGTCCGACCGCACCGGCACCCATTCGGGCGGCAGCGGCATCGGGTTGCATATCACTTCGGAATACGTCAAGATGCACCGCGGCACCATCTGTGTGAAGGACAACCAACCTGTGGGGGCTGTCTTTATCGTGACGCTTCCCCTGCATCAGAATGCGGTGGCGGAAGAGCCGGTGTCCGCTGCGGATGACGAAGCCACAGTCGAAGAAAAAGTCTTGACAGAAGGCTTCTGCATCCTCCTCGTGGATGACAATCCCGACTTCTTGGGTTTCTTGGCCGACAGCTTGGGCAAGGAATACAAGGTCTTGAAGGCGCAGAACGGCAAGCAGGCATTGGAACGCTTGGAGCAGGAAGACGCAGACTTGGTGGTGAGCGACGTGATGATGCCCGAAATGGACGGCCTGGAACTGTGCCGTGCCATCAAGACGGATATCCGCTATTCTCACATTCCCGTCATCCTGTTGACCGCCAAGGCCGGCGAAGACCATCAACTGGAAGGACTGAGCATGGGGGCGGATGATTACGTCACCAAGCCCTTCAACATGGCGGTGCTCAAGGCGCGTATCCGCAATATCATTGACACCAACGCCAAACGGCGTGAATCCTTCGACCGGGACATCCGCATCGAGCCGAGCCGCATTACCATCACGCCTTTGGACCGGCAGTTGGTGGAGAAGGCCATTCAGGTTGTGGAAGAGAACATCGCCGACTCAGAATTCTCCGTGGAAGAACTGGCCTCGCGCCTGAACATCTCGCGCAGCTACTTCTACAAGAAACTGACGAAGATCACGGGCAAAAAGCCCATCGAGTTCATCCGCACCATCCGCATGAAGCGGGCCTGCCAGTTGCTGGAGGAAAGCCAGCTGCAGGTATCGGAGATTGCCTATATGCTGGGCTACAACTCGCCCCGCATTTTCTCCCGTCATTTCAAGGACGAGTTCGGCATCAGTCCCTCCGAATACCTGCGGAGGCAATCCGGCACCGTCACGCCAGGGCAAAATCCAGCTGCTTCTTCTCCAGATTAGCGCGGGCCACTTTGATGGTGATGGCGTCGCCCAGGCTGTAGACGTGCTTCTTGCGCCGTCCGCGCAGGCAGTAGTTCTTCTCGTCGTATTCGTAGTAGTCGTCGTCCAGGTCGCGGATGGGTATCATGCCCTCGCACTTGTTCTCGTTCAGCTCCACGTAGAGGCCCCACTCCGTGACGCCGGAGATGACGCCGTCGTACACCTGCCCCAGGTGCTCCTGCATGAACTCCACCTGCTTGTACTTGATGCTGGCCCGTTCGGCCTGGGCGGCCAGTTGCTCCATGGCGCTGCTGTGCTCGCACAGGGCCTCGTACTTCTTCTCGCTCACCGTGCGGCCGTGTTCGTCCAGGTACTTGGTCAGCAGGCGGTGCACCATCATGTCCGGATAGCGGCGGATGGGCGAGGTGAAGTGCGTGTAGTACTCGAAGCCCAGGCCGTAGTGTCCGATGTTGTGCGTGGAGTAGCACGCCTTCTGCATGGCGCGGATGGAGACGGTCTCAATGAGGTTCTGCTCCTTCTTGCCCTTGACGTCGTCCAGCATCCGGTTGATGGATTTCGAGAGGTCGTTCCGGTTGCCTGCCGTGCGCAGTTTGTAGCCGAAGCGGGCGATGAACTGCGCCAGCGTGTCCAGCTTGGTGGGGTCGGGCAGGTCGTGGATGCGGTAGGGGAATACCTTCGCCTTTTTGCCCTTGGGCACCTTGCCGATGGCCTCGGCCACGGTGCGGTTGGCCAGCAGCATGAATTCCTCCACCAGCTTGTTGGCATCTTTTGACTCCTTGAAGTAGACGCGCAACGGCTTGCCCTTCTCGTCAATCTCGAATTTCACCTCCACGCGGTCGAACTCCAGCGCGCCGCCCGCCATGCGCCGTTCGCGCAGCTGCTTGGCCAGGCGGTCCAGCTCCAGCAACTCATATTTATAGTCTCCTTCACCCGTCTCGATGACCTGTTGTGCCTCTTCGTAGGTGAAGCGGCGGTCGCTCTTGATGACGGTGTGGACGATGCGCGATGCCTGCACCTCAGCCTTGTCGTTCATCTGGAAGATGACGCTGTAGGCCAGCTTCTCCTCGTCCGGGCGAAGGGAGCAGAGCAGGTTGCAGAGGCGTTCGGGCAGCATCGGGATGGTGCGGTCCACGAGGTAGACGGACGTGGCACGCCGTTCGGCCTCCTTGTCGATGACGGTGCCTTCCTTGACGTAGTGGGTGACGTCGGCGATGTGTACACCCACCTCCCACTGGCCGCCGCCCAGGCTGCGGATGGACAGGGCGTCGTCGAAGTCCTTGGCGTCCTTGGGGTCGATGGTGAAGGTGGTGACGCGGCGGAAGTCCTCGCGCTTGGCAATCTCTTCGGCGGGGATTGCATCAGGAATCTTGTCTGCTGCGGCTTCCACGTTCTCCGGGTAGGAGTAGGGCAGTCCGAATTCCGCCAGGATGGCGTGCATCTCGGTGTTGTTGTCGCCCGCGCGGCCCAAGATGTCAATCACCTGTCCGATGGGGTTCTTGGCCTTGTCTGGCCATTCGATGATTTTCACCACGGCCTTGTCGCCTGTTCGTCCGCCCTTCAGCTTGTCCTTGGGGATGAAGATGTCGTTGGCCAGCGTGCGGTTTTCGGTCAGCAGGAAGGCATAGCCTTTGGTCACCTCCAGCGTGCCCACGAAGCTGTCGTTGGCGCGTTCCAGTATCTCCAGCACTTCGCCCTCGGCCGTCTTGCCGCGCCGTCTGGCGTAGTAGGCGATGCGTACGCGGTCGTTGTTCATGGCGTGGGCAGAATTGCGCTCAGCGATGAAGATGGGGTCGCCCCCGTCGTCGGGGATGAAGGAGTTCTTGCCGTTGTTCTTGCGGACGAAGCGGCCCGTCATCTCCACGCCGCGCTGGTGCAGGCGGTAGACGTGGTGCTCCGTCTCGGTGATGTAGTCGTCTTCTTTCAGGTCGGCCAGCAGGTCCATGCACAGCATCTTCAGGGGATGCGTGGTGAGGCGCAGTTGCTCGAATATCTTTTTCAGCGACACGCTTTCGTTGCCTTTCTCGTGGAAATAGTCCATCAGCAGGGCGGCCAGCTGCTTCTTGTTCATGCGTTTGCCCGCTTTCTTTTCTCGTTTGTCTTTCTTCTTGCCCATAGCTATGTGGTGTTATCGGTGTGCAAAGTAAACAAATTCCCGCTGTTTTTCGTTCATTTTCCTCCTAAAATATGTATAAGGCGGCCGGGGAAGGCGTGCAGATGCAGGAACATTCGGTTCCAGATACCTGGAACTCCATGTTCCAGACTGCGGGAACGGAAAGTTCCAGGTATCGGGAACCAAGTGTTTCAGGAGCGTGGAACAACGTCTTTATGCTTATTTATGTGGTTATGGAGTCTGGAGTCTCGATTTTTGTTTAATTTTGCGGCGTTTTTCTAATAATCAGGGAGGAAACGGAATGGATGATGCTATGAGTCAAGACGCCGCCTCGCGCGAGCGCAAAATCTATAAGGTGACCATCGTGGGCAGCGTGGTCAATTTCCTGTTGCTGCTCTTCAAGTTCTTTGCGGGCATCGCGGGGCACAGCGCGGCCATGATTGCCGATGCCGTGCATTCGTTGTCCGACTTCGTGACGGACATCATCGTGCTGGTCTTCGTCCGCATCTCCTCCAAGCCCGAGGACGAGGGGCACGACTACGGGCACGGCAAGTATGAGACGCTGGCCACGGCCATCATCGGGCTTTGCCTCTTCGTGGTGGGACTGGGCATCCTGTGGAACGGGGCGGAGGCCATCTGGCACGTCATCCAGGGCGGGACATTGCCCCGGCCGGGGATGCTGGCGTTGTGGGCCGCCCTCATCTCCATCGTGTCCAAGGAGGTGCTTTACCAATACACCGCTTTCGTGGGACGCAAGGTGCAGTCGCAGGCCGTGGTGGCCAATGCGTGGCATCACCGCAGCGATGCTTTCTCGTCCATCGGGACGGCCGTGGGCATCGGCGGTGCCATCCTGCTGGGCGACCAGTGGCGCGTGCTGGATCCGATAGCCGCCGTCATCGTCAGCTTCTTCATCCTGAAGGTGTCCATCAAGCTTCTGGTGCCCTCGATGAACGAGTTGCTGGAAAAGTCCCTGCCCGCCGAGGAGGAGGGGAAGATCATAAACATTGTACAGTCTTATCCGGGCGTCACCGCGCCCCATCACCTGCGCACGCGCCGCATCGGCAATAATTGCTCCATCGACCTGCACGTCCGCATGGACGGTAACCTCACGTTGGAGGAGGCCCACCGGCGGGCGACCATCATCGAGCACCGCCTGCGCGGGGAGTTCGGCCAAGGGACGTATATCAGTATTCACGTAGAACCGACGAAATGAACCACAGTATCCTCATCACCGGCGCCAGCGGCTTCATCGGCAGCTTCCTTGTGGAGGAGGCCGTGCGCCGCGGCTTCGACACCTGGGCGGGCGTTCGCGCCACAAGCAGCCGTGCCTACCTGCAAGACCCGCGCATCCGTTTCCTGGAGCTGGACTTCGGCAAGCCTGATGTCCTGCGCCGCCAACTGGCCGCACACGGGCGCTTTGACTACATCGTCCACTGCGCGGGCGTCACCAAGTGCATTGACCCGGCAGACTTTGACCGCATGAACCACCGGCAGACGTGCGACTTCATCGATGCCCTGCGCGAGCTGGACCTCGTGCCCCGGCAGTTCATCTTCATCAGCACGCTCAGCGTCTTCGGTCCCGTGCACGAACAGACGTATGAACCTATCCGCGAGGATGACGTGCCGTGTCCGGACACCGCCTATGGGCGCAGCAAGCTGAAGACCGAGCAGTACCTGCAAAGCCTGGAAGGATTCCCCTACGTCATCTTCCGCCCCACGGGCGTTTATGGCCCCCGCGAACGCGATTACTACCTGATGGCGCAGAGCATCAAGCGGCATGTGGACGTGGCCGCCGGTTTCCGCCGCCAGGACCTGACGTTTGTCTACGTGGCGGACGTGGTGCAGGCCGTCTTCCTGGCCATCGGGAAGGGCGTGGCGCGCCGTGCCTATTTCCTGTCCGACGGGCAGGTGTACAGCAGCCGCACGTTCTCCGACCTCCTGATACGCGAAATGGGAAATCCGTGGGTTATTCGGCTGAAATTGCCGTTGTTTGCGTTAAAAACCGTATCTTTGTGCGCTGAATGGGTGGCGAAGCGTCGGAAAACGACCAGCACGCTGAACCGCGACAAATATCACATTATGAAACAGCGCAACTGGCGGTGCGACATCGGCCCCGCGGTCCGCGAGCTGGGCTATGCCCCCGCTTACGACTTGGACCGGGGCGTGCGCCTGACCGTGGCGTGGTATAAGGAACACCGATGGCTATAGACATGTTCAAGCGCGTGGAGACCTACAAGGGGCTGTTCGCGATAGAAAAGATTTCGCTGATATACAATCTGCTTACCTCCCTGCTGATTGTCTTCCTGTATGACCGGATGGACCATCCGGCCGCGATGCTGTGGGACCGCGCGCTCATTGCCGCCGTCACCTTCGTGCTGATGTACCTTTACCGCCTGGCGCCGTGCCGCTTTGCTTCGTTCGTGCGGGTGGTGGTGCAGATGTCGCTGCTGTCCTACTGGTATCCGGACACCTACGAGTTCAACCGCCTGTTTCCCAATCTGGACCACCTCTTTGCCGCGGCGGAGCAGAGCCTCTTCGGCGGGCAGCCTGCCATCTGGTTCAGCCAGCTGCTGCCGCAGATGTGGGTCAGCGAGCCGCTCAACTTGGGCTATTTCTTCTATTATCCGATGATGCTCATCGTGGTGCTGTGGTATTTCATCTTCCGTTACGACCTGCTGGAGAAGATTTCCTTTGTCATCATCACCTCGTTCTTCATCTACTATTTCATTTATATCTTTCTGCCTGTGGCGGGTCCGCAGTTCTATTTCCCTGCCATCGGCTATGACAACGTGGCGCAGGGCATCTTCCCTGCCATCGGCGACTACTTCAACCATCACCGCGAGCTGCTGCCCGGCCCCGGCTATGAGCACGGTTTCTTCTACAGTCTGGTGGAAAGTTCCCAGCAGGTGGGTGAGCGTCCTACGGCGGCCTTCCCCAGTTCGCACGTGGGCATCTCCACTATCCTGATGATTATGGCGTGGCGGGGCAGCCGCCGGTTGTTTGCCTGCCTGTTGCCGTTCTACTTGCTGTTGTGCGGCGCGACGGTGTACATCCAGGCGCACTACTTCATCGACGCCATAGCCGGCTTCCTGTCCGCCTTCGTGCTCTATTGGGCAGTGACGTGGATGTTCAAGAAGTGGTTTGCCCGGCCTGTCTTTCTGGGGGATGGAGTTGCAACTTCCTCATAAAAAATCGTTTCTTTGTGAACCATCTTTTCTGCAAATTTGTTATCTTTGGCACGGATAAACTTTTAAATCATCAGGCTTATGAAGAAGTACATGGCAGAAATGGTGGGGACCATGGTCCTCGTATTGATGGGTTGCGGCAGTGCCGTCTTTGCCGGTCATGCTGCTGGCGCGGTGAGCGCAGGTGTAGGAACTCTGGGTGTAGCGTTGGCCTTCGGCTTGTCCGTGGTGGCCATGGCCTATACCATCGGCGGCATATCGGGCTGCCACATCAATCCCGCCATCACGCTGGGCGTCTGGATGTCCGGCAGGATGAGCGGCAAGGATGCGGGCATGTATATGCTGTTTCAGGTGATAGGCGCCATCATCGGTTCGGCCATCCTTTGGGCATTGGTGTCCACGGGCGCGCATGGCGGCCCGACAGAGACAGGTACTAACACGTATGCCGACGGGATGCTGATTCAGGCATTCCTGGCCGAGGCTGTGTTCACGTTCATCTTTGTCTTGGTGGTGCTGGGCGCGACGGACAGCAAGAAGGGGGCAGGCAACTTGGCGGGACTGGCCATCGGCCTGACGCTGGTGCTGGTGCACATCGTTTGCATCCCCATCACGGGCACATCGGTCAACCCCGCACGTAGCATCGGCCCGGCTTTGTTCGAGGGCGGACGGGCGTTGTCGCAACTGTGGCTCTTCATCGTGGCCCCGTTCGTTGGTGCGGCAGTGAGCGCGCTGGTCTGGAACGCGATAGGCAGCGATGAGAAGCGGTAAGGGCTGGTAAACTTGGATATAAAAAGAAGAGGGTGCGTCATTTCGGCGACCCTCTTTTTTTAGTTCGCCCAGCACGAACATTCTCTAATCGGTGCAAGTCCGTAACACGCCCGATAGCGGGAAGTGTATAGCCAAGGGCAAGGGTGTCCATTGCGAAGTGGAATCAGAAGGAAGCCGGCGGCAAACATCTGGC
>CASEYC010000105.1 GCA_949292025.1 uncultured Bacteroides sp.
ATTGAGATGATTTCCATTGGCTGTTTTCAACTTGAATTTATGGGACAAAAGTAAAGAATATAGTAATTATAAATAGAACCTATTACTGACTTTATTAAACATGATTTGATTTTCAGATTATTAAGTAATGCGTCAGCCCTGGCGGCATCGGACAGTTTTTCAGCCTCTTTCCCCACCTTTTTGGGGCACTATGGCTGAGATTTCAAGACTGCAACGGCTGATTTACAAGATTCCATCCATTATTATCCGCACAATCCGCGCCTATTTTATACAAATCTTTCTTACCTTTGCAGTCGATATCATTCAAGGACTAACTATATTACTCCATACTTATGTTACGTAAAATAAGACTGACGCTTGCCATCCTGTTCTTTGCCTGCATCACACTGCTGTTCCTCGACTTTACGGGGAGCATCCATTTGTGGTTCGGCTGGATGGCGAAAATCCAATTCCTGCCGGCCGTGCTGGGCTTGAACCTCGGCATCGTCGCCTTGCTGGTGGTATTGACGCTCGTGCTGGGGCGTGTGTATTGTTCTGTCATCTGCCCGCTGGGCGTGTTCCAGGACATGGTGTCGTGGCTGAACGGGCGGCGCGGCAAGAAGAAGAAATTGCGCTTCTCCTATTCCCCTGCCCTGTCCTGGCTACGCTATGCGATGCTGGGTGTGTTCATCGTCGCCCTAGTGGCAGGCTTCGGCTCGGTGGCCGCCCTGCTGGCTCCCTACAGTTCCTACGGTCGCATCGCCTCCAACTTCTTCGCACCTGTCTACCGCTGGGGCAACAACCTCTTGGCTTACCTGGCCGAGCGGGCGGATAGCTATGCCTTCTATGAAATAGACGTCTGGCTGAAGAGCTTGTCTACTTTCCTCATTGCTTTGGCCACGCTGGTGGTCATCATCATCCTGGCTTGGCGCAATGGACGCACATACTGCAACACCATTTGCCCGGTGGGCACGGTGTTGGGCTTCCTCTCCAAGTACGCCCTGTTCCGCATCACGATTGATGCCGACAAGTGCAATGCCTGTGGCCTCTGCTCGCGCAAGTGTAAGGCGGCCTGCATCAATGGCAAGACACACGAGGTGGACTACAGCCGTTGCGTGGCGTGCATGGACTGCATCGACACGTGTGCGCACGATGCCATCCACTACCGGTTGGCTTCACGCCTCCCCAAGGAATCGCCCGGCAACAGGACGCAACCGGATTCTCCTGCAGGGCAGAATGCCGAAGGAGCCTCCCGCCGCAGTTTCCTGACCGCCACCGCCCTGTTGGCCACCACCGCCTTGGTTGAGGCACAGGAGAAGAAAGTGGATGGCGGCTTGGCCACTATCGAGGACAAGAAAATCCCCAACCGCCTGACGCCCATCTTGCCACCGGGAGCACGGAGCACCCGACACTTTGCCCAGCACTGCACGGGTTGCCAGCTCTGCGTGTCCGCCTGTCCCAACAATGTGTTGCGCCCCAGCACGGATCTGATGAAGCTGATGCAGCCGGAAATGTCCTACGAACGGGGTTATTGCCATCCGGAGTGTGCACGCTGTGCAGAGGTGTGTCCCACGGATGCCATCCACCTGACCGACCTGGCTGAGAAATCGGCCACGCAAGTCGGCCACGCCGTATGGGTAAGGCAGAACTGTATCGTCCTGACCGATGACGTGGAATGCGGCAACTGCGCCCGCCACTGCCCGACAGGCGCCATACAGATGATTCCGCTCCAGGGGCATCACCTCCACCGCCACAGAGGCGGACGCGAAGACGGGGAGCAGGATAAGCCCCGGCTGATTCCGGCGGTCAACGTCGAGCGGTGCATCGGTTGCGGCGCGTGCGAGAATCTCTGTCCTGCACGGCCTTTCAGTGCCATCTATGTGGAAGGGCACGAGGTTCAGCGCACGATTTGATTAGAATTGGAAATAGATGAACGGCTGAATGTCCGCGCTCTTCATCTGAATGACCACATACACCAAAAGCACCAACAAGGCCGCCTTCCCCACCAGCGGGAGGGCGGTCGTTCTTTTGATGGCAGCCTGTTCCCAGCGCTCCGGCAGGAAGTGGAGCACAAAGCCGAGAACCATCAGCAGGCAGACTTCCCCATAACCGGCCAGCCATTGCGGAAGCAGTTCGGGATGGAAGTCCGTAAATATTTGCCGCAACATCGCCACGGCACCGGAGAAATCAGAATGGCGGAAGAATATCCAGCAGAAGCAAACGAAATGGAAAGTGACCAGCACGCCCAGCACCCGGCGGAAGCCCCTGCTTTGCCAACCCTTGGGACGTCCGACCAGTTGCATCCAGAACTTGTGCATGGCCAAGGCCACGCCGTGCAACATCCCCCACAAGACAAAATTCCACGAGGCCCCATGCCATAGGCCGCCCAGGAACATCGTGATAATCAAATTGAGGTATTGGCGCAACTTCCCTTTTCGGTTTCCACCCAATGAGATGTAGAGATAATCACGTAACCAAGTGGATAAGGAGATATGCCAACGCCGCCAGAACTCCGTGACCGAAGCCGACTGATAGGGCGAACGGAAGTTTTCATTGAAATGGAAGCCCAACAAGAGGGCCAAGCCGATGGCCATGTCGCTATATCCGGAGAAGTCGCAATAAATCTGCAGGGCATAGCCGTACACACCGAGCAGGTTCTCCAAACCGGAATAGAGGGTCGGATTGTCGAACACACGCTCCACGAAATTGATGCTGATATAGTCCGAAATGACCGCCTTCTTGAACAGCCCGCAAAAGATGAGGAACACGCCGCGCCCGAACATCTCGCGCGACACAAAGAGCGGACGGCGTATCTGGGGCAGGAAGTCGCGGGCACGGACGATAGGTCCCGCCACCAGTTGCGGGAAGAAGGAAACATAGAACGCATAATCCAGCAGGCAAGTGAGCGGCTTGACCTGACCGCGGTACACATCCAGCGTATAGCTCAGCGACTGGAAGGTGAAGAAAGAGATGCCCACGGGCAGGAAGATGTCTAACGTCGTGAAGGTGCCTCCCGTCAGCGAAGCCCAACACTCGCCCAGGAAGTTGGTGTACTTGAAATAGCAGAGCAATCCCAAGTTGACCGCCAGGCTGAGCGTCACCCAGGCTTTGCGCTTCCACGGCGTCAAGCACTGGTCCATCCGGCGGGCAATCAGGAAGTCGCTGACCGTGACCAAGGCGAGCAGGAAGAGATACATGCCGCTGCTCTTGTAATAAAAATAGTAGGAAAATGCCGTGACGAAGAGCAACCGCGCCGTTGTGTGCCGCCTGAGCAGCAGATAAGCCCCCGCAAAGGCGGCAAACAGCCACAGGAACAGCCCGCTGCTGAAGATGAGCGGCGCCTGCGGGTCGTACACGAAGACATCGGGCAGGCGGGCGGGGTCTATGTTCCAATCACTCCAACTCATAGGCACGCCGTTTGTCCGATTGTTCCTTGCCGTGCGAAAGTGCCTCGTAGAGCAAGTCCGCCAAGTATTTCCCTCCCAAGAAATTGATGTGGGCATAATCGCGGTTGGCCATCGGCGGATTCTCCTCCGCCAATCGGGCCATGCTGCCCTCGCCTCCCATGGCCTCGAAGAGGTTCCAGAAAGCGATGCCGTTGTCTGCCGCGAGGCGTTGTTGCCAGGCCACCAAATGCTTGATGCCCGGCATGGTGCGCACACGGCCTTCCTCGTCGCGATGGTCGCGGTCGCCTACACCTATTAATAATAGGGAAGCCTTTGGGAAGGCAGCCTTTAGCCGAGAGATTGCCGTGGACATTCCCTCGGCATACCGGCTGTAGTCGCGTCCATAGTCCGTGGCCACGTTCAACCCGTATTGCAGGACGATGAGGTCGTAGGGACGCACTTCGCCGAAAGCGTGCAAGGTCTCCTCGGAAATAGTCCGGATAGACAGACCCGAAGAGCCGCGCAACGACAGGTTATCCAAAGCAATGCCCCGCACATCGTCCATGAAGAGTCCATAAAAGACAGTAGCCCTATCGGCGTGCTCCACCATCCAGCGCACCCGCCCCAAACGGCCTTCCACCATTGCCATCTGCAAGCGGTCCGAAGGTGCAAAGGCACGCTTCAGCGTTTTCTCTCCATTCAGGCGCACGGCCAAATACAAGGGACTGCCATTGGCAAACAGGATGCCTGCCCGGCGGCACGTGTCCAGCCTGGGCGCATAGTCCGAACGCCCCCGCAACTCAACGTATTCGCCGGGGAGTGGCTCGAAGTAGCGTCCCGACAAGCCTTGACGGCTGCGGTCAAAACCGATGCTGTCCGTCCAGGCGTGGCTCTCCCATCCGCCAAAGGCATGGTAAACCGTTCGGCGGAAATAGGTTATCGGGGAAGTGATGTCCACATAGCCCACTCCGCAACCGCCATACCGTTCCTGCAGACGGGCGCGGAGATCTGCCGTCAGGATATCCCCCTCAACAAAAGAATCACCAAACCACGCGATGCGCACCGGACGCCGTGTGGCTTCGTCCAACGCCCGATAGAAGTTTTCCATCCCGCGCCCGGTACTGTCGCCGTAATCCTCGATACAGGTCATGCCCGGCGGACAGGTGTCTACAAAGATTGGCTTCGGAGGGGGCAAGACGGCGGGCAACGTGTCGGCCTGCACCGGCGGAAGCGGGCGCACGTCGGCCAACAAGTCCACACGCCTCAACTGACGACCGCCCACCTCCAAGCGAGGTAGAAAGTGCATCAGCAACAAGCCGGTCAGTACCAGGCCGGCCAGGAGGGCGGTATGTGACAAAAAGTTCTTCTCCATAGTCAACGGCAAAGATAGGGAATAAATGGACAAACCACTATTTTATAGCGGACAGACTTGCCCGAATCAGTCAAAATCCGTACTTTAGCAGGCGATTTTCAACGAAGGAATATTGAACCCATGCCAAAAAGCCATCTGATAGGATTGTGCATCCTGCTGCTGTTTGCCCTGCCAAGCGCGGCCCAGCAAATCGTGTACGGCAGCGCCAAAGCATTGGCCGAAGAACGGGGCGACACGGTGAGCACCCTGCGCGTGGAGCGACGCACACTGAACCAGCTCTACCTGATGGGCGGGGCGGACTATCGCATTGTATCGTCAAGCAACCCAAGCCTCAGCCGCTACTTGCGCAAGCGTTGTTATGCCGTCCGCATCGACACAACCCTCTATGTCAACTGCCATAAGATGCGCTACAAACGTTATCGTCTTGGAGGATGGTATGCTCCGGCCTTGGAAAGAAAGGGGCGCATATTCTATGCCGCGCAGCCCGTAGGGCAAGCCGCTACCAAGACGCTGACGCCGATCTATGCCCAGAAGCTGCGTGGCGAGGTGGGGGATGCCATCCAGGCTTCCGGCTTGGTGAATAAACGTGTCTACTATGAACTTGATGTGGAGACGGGACGTTCATACTTTGTGGACAAGGAGCGGATGCGCGAATTGTTGTCCGGACATCCTGCCTTGTTACAAGAGTTTGAGAAGGAGATTAGCGAAGCTGCAGAGGTGATGGTGAAATATTTGTTGCGGTTGGAATAGGGATTGGGCACAGGACGACCTTAAAAAATGAAAGCCCTGTCGTCAGCCAACGATAGAATTTTCGTTAGTGATGATAGGGCTTTCATCGGTTGGCGATAGAGCTTTCGTTAGTTGTTGTCGCGCAAGTCTCTTACGCGGACAGCTTTGCCTTCGCTTTGCGGCAACGAACCCTTGTTGACCAGTTTCAGTTTGGGCGTGAGCAGGATTTCGTCCTTGAGTTCGCGGGTGATGTCTTTTCGGATCTTTTCCAACTCGATGTAGTTGTCGGACAGCAGGTCGCTGAGTTCCACTTCCACAATCATGACATCCTGGTTGTTGATGGTATCCAAGGTGATGAGGTAGTTGCTGCCCAATTGCGGATAGCGCACCAGAATCTTTTCCACCTGCATCGGGAAAATGTTGACGCCCTTGATGATGAACATGTCATCGCTGCGGCCCTTGATGCGGTCGATACGCACGTGGGTACGTCCGCAGGGACATTTGCCGGGCAGGATGCGTGTCAGGTCACGGGTGCGGTAGCGTATCAGGGGCATCATTTCGCGGTCGAGGGTGGTAAGCACCATTTCGCCGATTTCCCCGTCGGGCACAGGCTCTCCCGTTTCCGGGTCGATGATTTCTATCAGGTAGCAATCCTCCCAAATGTGCATGCCGTTCTGCTCCGTGCATTCAAAGCCTACGCCCGGTCCGTTCATTTCCGTCATGCCGAAGCTGTTGTAAGCCTTGACATTCAGCATTCGCTCGATTTTGCGGCGTTGTTCATCGGTATGGGGTTCTGCGCCGATGACCAGTCTCCGCAGGCTTGTGGAGGTAGGGTTTATGCCTTCTTCCTGGAATACTTCGGCCAAGCGGACGGCATAGCTGGGAATGGCGTGCAGGGCCGTAGTCCCGAAGTCTGTGATGAACTTGATTTGGCGTTTACTGTTGCCGGCGGCAGCCGGTACAGTCAGGGCACCCAGGCGTTCCGCCCCGTATTGGAAGCCCAGTCCGCCGGTGAACATGCCGTAGCCTGAACTATTTTGGAAAACATCCGTCTTGCGTATGCCTACCATATAGAGGCAGCGCGCTACGAGGTTGGCCCAAGAGTCTAGGTCATGCTGTGAGTGCACGATTACAGTAGGCGTTCCTGTGGTTCCGCTGGACGAGTGGATGCGCACGCCGTCTTCACGCATATTGCCAGCCACCAGTCCGAAAGGATAGTTGGCGCGCATGTCCGCTTTGGTCGTGAAAGGCAGTTTGCGTATGTCTTCTACGGAACGAATGTCGTCTGCCGTTATGCCGCGTTCCTTGAACACTTTCCCATAGTATGGAGAATGCGAGGCGATGCGGATGGTCTTCTGGAGGCGTTGCACTTGCAGGGCACGCAACGCCTCCCGAGGCATGGTTTCTATTTTCTCTTCCCAATATTTGTCATTCATGGTTTATGTGATATTGTTTAGTTGTTAGTTATTGGGTTACATCATTTTCTCGGCGATGGCTTTTCCGGCTTCCAATGCGTTGAGGTTCATTTCCACAATGCTTTCACCTTTGCGTTGGAAAATGTCCCGGATGCTGGCCTGTACCTTGTCATAGCTGATGCCGAGGAAAGGAACCGTTGCGCCCAGCAATACGATGTTGGCCACACGCGGACTGCCGATTTCCTTGGCTGTCTGGTTGACGTCCAACAGAATGTGGTGTGGAAGACGGTCGATTTCCGTCTTGACGGCCTTTTCTGCCGGATAGTTGGGGATGTTGACAAAAGGCACGGCATTAGTCACCAGCCATCCTTCTGCATCCAGGTAAGGCAGGTAGCGCAAGGCCTCCATCGGTTCCAAGGAGATGATGAGGTCACACTTGCCTGTGGGGATGAGGTCGGAGGCAATGGGGCGGTCGCTGAGGCGGAGATTGGATTGCACGTCTCCGCCGCGTTGGCTCATGCCATGCACTTCGGCTTGTTTCAAGTATAAGCCGTCTTTCAAGGCCGCTTGGCCAATGACGGCGGCGATGGAGAGGATGCCTTGTCCGCCCACGCCTGACAGTATGATATCTTTCTTCATGGCTATTTACTTTGCTTGTTTTCTTTTTTTGCGTGCTAATGTCTGGATGCATTCGCGGCGCGGGATGATGACCGACACACCGGGATACAACAGTTCTTCGCGGAGTATCCGCTCCATTTCCTCGTAATTTTTCTTCAAGGGTACGACCACGCGGATGTGCTCAGGTTCTACGCCAATGCCTGCGCAGATGCTTTCCAATCGTCCCGTGCCTGCCGAGTCTTGTCCGCCGGTCATGGCCGTGGTCTCATTGTCGGAGATGACGATGGTGACATTGGATTTCTCGTTGACGCAATCCAAAAGGCCGGTCATGCCCGAGTGGGTGAAGGTGGAATCGCCGATGACGGCTACGGCCGGGTAGATGCCGGCATCTGCCGCACCTTTGGCCATCGTGATGGAAGCGCCCATGTCCACGCAAGAATGGATGGCATGGAAAGGAGCGCCTGCACCAAGCGTGTAGCAACCGATGTCGCCGAATACGCGGTGTTCGGGGAACTCTTCGCGCAACACTTTGGTCAAGATGGTGTACATGTCGCGGTGTCCGCATCCTTCACACAAAGCAGGCGGGCGCATCTCTACGATGGGAGGTGTGGAGAACGTGGATTTGTTCTCAAAGCCTAATGCTTTGGCCACGATGTCCGGATTCAGTTCACCGTCAGGCGGCAGGGTGCCGTCCATGCGGCCTTTGACGCGGAGGGCATTGCCCAAGTAGCCTTTCAGTTGTTTTTCTACAAAAGGCTGTCCGTCCTCGATGACCAGCAGGGCATCGCACTCGGCCGCAATCTTCAACAGTTGCTTGCGGGGCAGGGGATATTGCCCGATTTTCAATACTGGATGCGGGCAACCATCGGGATAGTTCTCCATCAGGTAATTATAACCGATGCCGCAGGCTACGATGCCCAAGCTTTTGTCCGAACCGTCTGTATAGGAGTTATAGGGGGATTCTTCTGAAGCCTGTACCAGTGACGGCTGCTTTTCCAGCAGGGCATGGTATCGTTTGCGGGCAATGCCGGGCAGGAGCACGAATTGGCGGGCATCATCGGCTGCGGGCAGAGCAGGGGGAAGTTGGGCTTCCCGGCATTCTACACCTGCACGCGAATGGGCCAGACGGGTAACCAGGCGCATCAATACAGGCTCGCCCGTCTTTTCGGAGAAGTCAAATCCTGTGCGGGCCATGTCGTAGGCTTCTTGCTGGTTGCTGGGCTCATACATAGGGATGAGGGCAAAGTCGCCATAGAAACGGCTGTCTTGCTCGTTTTGCGAGGAGTGCATACCGGGGTCATCGGCGGCTACTACGATGAGACCGCCCCTTACGCCTGTGATGCCGGCGTTGACAAAACAGTCAGCAGCCACATTCATGCCCACGTGCTTCATGCAGACCATGGCGCGTTTTCCGGCGAATGACATGCCCAAAGCGGCTTCCATGGCTGTCTTTTCGTTGGCAGACCAGCGGCTGTGCACTTTTCGCTCGGTGGCTTCTGGCGCACCTTGTATATATTCGGTAATTTCGGTGGAGGGAGTGCCCGGGTAAGCATAGACACCGGATAATCCGGCATCCAACGCGCCTTGTGCAAGGGCTTCGTCTCCTAATAAGAGTTGTTTTTTCATCATCATGGTTCGTTAGTCAGGATTGAAAATATCAATAATTCTGCAAATATACGGTTTTTGCTGATAATCCGCTCTTTTTTTAGCGGAAAATCTTTCGTTTGTTCAATGCTTGCTGGTATCGGCGCGCATTGCGCAGATGGTCGGCATAGTTCGAAGCGAAATTGTGACGACCGGAGAAGTCTTCCTTGGCGCACATGTAGAGGTAGTTGTGGCGTTCATAATCCAGCACGGCGTCCAATCCTTCCGGGGTAGGGATACGGATGGGACCGGGGGGGAGACCGGCGTGCAGGTAGGTGTTATAGGGCGAGTCGAGCGACAGGTCGGCATACGTCACCCGTTGCCTGCCGAAGTCTCCTACGGCAAAGCGTACTGTCGGGTCGGCTTGCAGGGGCATACCTTGTTGCAGGCGGTTGATGTAGAGGCCTGCTACAGTGGGCTTTTCCTCTTTGTTGTTCGTTTCTTCTTCGACAATAGAGGCTAAGGTGGCCACTTCGACTGGCGTCATACCCAAGGCTTGGGCTTTGCTTCGGCGTTCTTTGTTCCAAAATCGTTCATGTTCTTGCATCATCCGCTTCAGGAAATCCTCGGCAGACATGTCCCAATAGACCTCGTAGGTGTTGGGGATGAACAGGGCGGGCAAGGTCTGCCGGTCATATCCCAAAGATGCGATGTATGTACTGTCTGCCAGCAGGCGGGCAATGGCTGTGGAGTCCGTCATCAACTGGTTTCCCACGTTGCGTGCCAGGCGGTTCAAGTGGCGGACGCTACCCACGACAAGGTTCATCGGTTCTTGGTATCCCCAGAGGAGGCGGCTCAATACGTGGTAAGTGCTTTCTCCTGGCCGGATGGCATAGCGTCCGGTGTGGATGTTCCGGTCATAGTGCCGGTATTGGGTCATCCAGCGGAAACCGATGAAGGCACGGGGCTGACCAGCTTTTTCCACCTTATTATATATGGAGTCTATCGTGTCATCTTGGTCGATGTAGACATAGGCGGTGCTTGCCGGATGGAATTGGGGACCAAACCATAAATAGCCTAAGGCGCCTGTGCATAGCAATCCTATGCCCAAGATGAGAATCACGCTGATGATAAGAATCTTTTTCCGTTTTGTTTTCATGCGGATAATGATAAAAGTTTATAGACGTTCTATGCACACTCCTACATCGTTTATGCCGGGCAGCAAGCTGTCTGCCAAGGCTGGCAGAAGGGTCAGTTGCAAGGTGTCCTTTAATCCGGTGGGCATGAGAAGGGCAGGAGAGAAGGTCGAACGCAAGTCTCCCCATCCGGCGCCTGTCCGCTTGCCTTGCTCATCGGCTATAGGGAGGCACAACGTGTCATACAGGAGAATGGTGTCGGAAGCATCGGACAAGGTGATGCGCATGGGCAAGTGGGTATAAGGAAAGCTTAGGTGGTAACGCGACTCAATGGAAAGTGCATAAGCGGCTGTGGTGTCCGGCAGGCTGAATGAAAAGCGCAAGGTGTCTCCTCCCTTCCACCCCGTTGCGGAAACGGAGTGGAAAGAATGGTAGACTGTATTGGGCTTGCAGGCGCAGAGCAGCGCGCCGAGCACCACGGCCCATGCGGATGTTTTAAGACTACGCCGGATTCTCATGAGTTGGCTGCGGGTTGGCAGGTTGGGCAGGAGCGGGTTGTTTCTTCTCCTGCGGTTTCTTGGGCTTCCTGTTGTCTGCGGCTTGCGGCTTGGCAGAGGCGGCCTTGGACTTGTCCTGCTTGGGCTGCTGCGGCTTGTCCTGTTTCGGCTGCTTGTCTTGCTTGGGCTGTTTCGGCTTGTCGGCTTTGGGCTGCTGGGGTTTTGCGTCCTGTTGGTTGGGGTTGCCCTGTGCGGACGCTTGCGGTTTCTTTTTCTTCTTTTTGCTCTTTTTGCTGCGGTCGAAGCGTGTCAGTTCTTCCTGTTCCACTAAATCTACAGATACTTTATGGGAAGTCGCAGAGCCGTTTTCCAGGAGGCTTTCCGGTTTTTCGCCACGCTTGTTCATGTTGATGATTTGGAAAGCACGGCGACCGCTGATGGTCACCGCGTTGGCTAATACGGATTTATCGGTGGAATATGTCACTTGGTTGCTCAAGATGTCCGTCTTGAAGCAGTAGTAAGTGGCATCTTTCGTTTCCAAGGTTATCTCTTTGGACGGCAAGCGTTTCTGGGCTTCTACATAGGTGTCTACCTCATAGTTGAGGCAGCATTTCAGTTTGGCGCACTGGCCCGCGAGTTTTTGCGGGTTGAGCGCGATGTCCTGGTATCGGGCGGCTGTGGTGGCAACCGATACAAACGAGGTCATCCATGTGGCGCAACATAACTCACGCCCGCAAGGCCCGATGCCGCCAATGCGCCCTGCTTCTTGGCGGGCGCCAATTTGCTTCATCTCGATGCGCACGCGGAATACATCCGCCAGCACCTTGATGAGCTGCCGGAAATCCACACGGCCTTCGGCTATGTAGTAGAAGATGGCTTTGTTGCCGTCGCCTTGATACTCCACGTCGCCGATTTTCATATCCAGTTTCAGGTTCTTGGCGATTTGGCGCGAGCGTATCATGGTGTCATGCTCACGGGCTTTGGCTTCCTTGTATTTGTCCATATCCGTCGGCTTCGCCTTGCGGTAAATGCGCTTGAACTCGGTGTCCGGCTTCAAGTTCGCTTTGCGGATTTGCAGGGGAACTAAGCGGCCAGTCAAGGTGACGGTGCCGATGTCATGTCCAGGAGTAGCTTCCACAGCCACGATGTCGCCTTTTTCCAGCGGGATGCGGTTGGAATTTCTGAAGTATCCCTTGCGGGTGTTCTTGAATTGCACTTCCACCAGTTCGCATTCATCGGCATTGCCGGGGATGTCGGCCAGCCAGTCGTAGGTGTTCAACTGCTTGTCTTGCCTTCCGCAGCTTTTCCCGCAAAGGCTCCCGCTGCCGGTGTGCATCAGGAATGGATGGAGGGTCACGGCTTCCGGCTGTTCAGCTTGTTTTATGTTAGTATTGTTTTCGTTTGTCATTGTAGGGTTATTGTTTAAGTAACATAATCATTTTAAGTGTAAAATCAAAAAAGACCATCTTGGCATTGACGTTTTGCCCGATGTGCAGCTGGGCTTCGGACAATTCGTGCATGATGCCCATCACGTTTCGCTCGTTGATGAAAGGCGCGAAGTGGGTGGCAAAATTTGCTTCTGGACGGGTCAGGTAGTTCATCGCAGGTTGATGGAAATTGTAGATGAAGTTTTCGCGGATCATCCGTTGGTAATAATCCAGCAGATTCTTCTGACGTTCACGTCCCAAGGCGGCTACCTGTTCGCTCCATTGCTTCAGTTCGCGTATCTTGCGTTGCCAAGCCAGGCGCATCAGGCTGACAAAGAGGTCGAAGAAAAATTGGTTCTCCTCGTTGAGGCTGATGGTTTCCAAGGCTTTTATGAAACTCCCGTTGGCAATGTGGGCAATGTTGTCCGCATCGGCGGGTTGGACGGCATATTTCTCACGCAAAGCTTGGGCAATGTCCGCCTCGGCAATGCGGGGCACGCTGAAATGCTGCGTGCGGCTCACGATGGTGTTCAAAATCTGTTCGGGCGCTTCGCTGACCAGCAGGAAAACGGTCTTTGCCGGCGGCTCTTCCAGCAACTTCAGCAGCTTGTTGGCACAGACTTCATGCAGCTTTTCGGGCAGCCAGATGATCGTGATTTTATAGCCTCCTTCGACGGATTTCAAGCTGAGCTTGCGGGCGATTTCATCACTCTCGCGGGCGTAGATGATGGCTTGCCCGTTTTCGGCTCCCATTGTTTCCAGCCAATGGGGCAGGCTGAAATAGGGATTGCTGGCCAGCAGATGGCGCCAATCCTGCAGGTAATCGTCGCAGAGTTCTTTTTTGCCTTTGGCGCTTTTGACGATGGGGAACATGAAGTGTACGTCCGGATGTATCAGTTTATTCCACTTGATGCAGGAAGGGCAGGCGCCGCAGGCGTCCGTCGGCGTCGGGTGGGCGCAAGACAGATAGCGCGCGTAGGCCAAGGCCAGCGGCAACTTGCCTGCGCCCTCGGGGCCACAAAACAACTGCGCGTGGGGGATTCGTCCTTCGCTGACTTCTTGCAGAAGACGCTGCTTGGCGGATTCTTGACCTATGACATCGCGGAAGTAAAACATCTTTTTCTGGACTTAATAGATTTGCCGGGCAACCTCGCGTATGCTGTCGGCTGCACCGATGGAATAGAAATGGATGCTGGGTACGCCGTGAGCCATCAGCTCCCGGCATTGCCGGATGCACCACTCGATGCCAACCTGGCGCACCTGCTCGTCGGTGGTGCATTTCTGTACCTCGTGGGCCAACTCCTCCGGGATATCAACTTTGAACGTCTTGGGTATGACGCTGAGCTGCGAGAGCTTTTTCATCGGCTTGATGCCGGGGATGATGGGGCACGTGATGCCGGCTGCCCGGGCTTGCTCCACGAACGCGAAGTATTTCCGGTTGTCGTAGAACAACTGGGTGACAGCATATTCGGCGCCCGCTTCGATTTTCTTCTTGAGCCAGTAGATGTCGGACTCCAAGTTGGGGGCTTCCTCATGTTTTTCCGGGTAGCACGCCACGCCGTAGCTGAAAGGTGTCTTGGTGACAGTCATTTCCGAGCCGTCCACGAAGATGCCTTTGTTGAAATTGTTGATTTGCTCTTCCAACTCTATGGCATGGGCGTGCCCGCCTTTTTCAGGGACAAATACCGATTCGTGCTTGGCCTTGTCTCCACGGAGCACCAGCAGGTCGGTGATGCCGAGGAATTGGAGGTCGAGCAGGGTATATTCCGTGTCTTCACACGTGTATCCGCTACACAAGACGTGGGGCACGACGGTGATGCCATATTTGTTTTGGATGGCGGCTGCCACGGCCACCGTACCCGGGCGTCGGCGCAGGCGGATGCGTTGAAACAACCCGTTGCCCAGTTCCTTGTAGACATATTCGCTGCGGTGGGTCGTGATGTTGATGTATTTCGGGTCGAACTCCCGCAGCAAGTCGATGGTTTGATACAAGCGTTCGATGCCCGTCCCTTTCAAAGGAGGGAGTATTTCGAAGGAGAAAGCTGTTTTTTCCTGGCTATTTATCAAGTCGATTACTCTCATTTCTTTTTTGTTGCTTTTGTCCGTCAGACAACGGAAAAGTTGTATATTGGGCAAAAGTACAAAAAAGAAATGAGATATGGTTTTACTTGCGTATTTTATTTCTTGATAAGGCGGATGGAAAGGCCTTTGTAGAAGGTCATTTTGTCAGACAAAGTGTTTACTTTTACCACTTCGTTGCTTTCTCCGATAAAGAAAACGGTTTTTTCCGGTAGCTCATTTTGCTCGTAATCCCATGTCCAGAATGCGGCCAGCGTGCCGACATTGATGTTCGGATTATCTGTATTGTGTGACCAATTGCCCAAGGGCTTGATGCAGAGCATGGTCTTGTTGTTGACAGGGGTTACTTTTAACTCATCATAATTATCTGCATCAATATCAAATATCCCCCATTCTCCAGTTTTCAGCGTGGACACATCCCCATCAATATACTCGTCCAAACTTTCCCAGTCGTTTGTCGAAGGAATGGCCCAGCCTTCGGGGCACATTGAGCCAGCCTCCAAAGCTTCTCCATTATAGAAATAATCTCCTTCATAGGTGCGGTAGCCAGCTTCCCCTGTTGCAACAAATTGTTCTTCCATAAGCTCTCCGTTGCTATAACGGTCGGCGCGCAGATTTTCGCGCAGCCAATATTGCGTGCCGATTTTCACGATGGGATATTGCTGGATGGCAGCAGGATTCCGGTGATCGTTCAGCGTGTATGCCACCACGTTGATTCCTGCCGGTTGGCTCACGCTGTCGGTATGCAGGGTGCCATTTTTGTCAAAGTAAATGACTTGGATGGCGGGCAGGTCCTCCTCGGAATAGGAGAAGGTGTTGTCCGGCAAGTCCCATTGCAGCTTTCCACCATTGATTTCTTCGTCAGTATCCAGCAGTTGGAGCACAGTTCCGTTTTCCAAGTCTGTCATTCCGTCTTTGACGGGATATATCGTAATGGCTCTGGAGTTCAGTTCGCCCGTCAGGTATTCTTTGCAGATTTCTGCCACTTCCTTGCCGTTCAGGTGCACCCTGTAGACATTGGATGCTTCGAAGGACAGGGCGGACAGATGAAGGGCTTGGGTGCCGTTTTCGCTTTCCACATCTTCCAGTTCATCGCCGTCCGACCATCCGTTTATGGAGGCGAGAAGGCCGTTCAGTTGATTGGTTTTGCTCTCTTCAGTGTTTATTTCTATCTCATATTGCTTGTTTCCTTCCCATGTTTCCAAGGTGGGGATGGGGCAGGTGTAAATCCGTCCGTTCCATTCCATCTGGAAAATCTGTCCATCGTTTATTGCTTGGGGGAGGATGATGAATTCTTTGCCAACCAGTTTGCCCGATTCCACCTCCCACTCACCATGGGGAGTAATGTCGGCTGCGTTCTTCAAGCCGGTGAATTCTTCTGCTTCTAAATCATAATTCGCCTGCGTGTAGAATCCGGTGGCTATGATGTGCGGATCGTCTTCCTTCATCGTTTCAGCTTCTTTGCTGCTCTTGGGAGCCAGTGTGATTTTCACTTTGGCCAGTTGGTGTTTGAATTCCAAGGATACTGATTTTCCCGATCCGGCAATTCGTTCTTTGGAAGCCGTCAGGAAATCGCAGGCCGAATAGTTGGAGGCTTCTTCCTGGTTGGGGTGTATGCTTACAGGGATGGTGGCTTGCCCTTCTTGGGCTCCTTCCGGGTTGTAAGGATGGTAGGCTATGAAATCCAAGGTATTGTCACCTTCCGGATAGAACACATCCCTCTCGGGAATCAGATTCCGGTCTTCTCCGCAGGTCAGCAGGAGGTTGTCTATGTAGCGTTCATCAGCCATCGTGTTTCCGGTGATCAAGGCATAGAGGCCGATCGGGTCGTTTATGTCAAATTCATCATCTGTGATTCTGGTGACAGACTTTTTAATTTCCACGGAGAAGGTGATGGGAATGCCACCTTCTTGGCTTCCGGAGTTTTCTGACGCGATCTCGTTGACACACGCTGTAGTCATGATAAGGCAACAGCAAAATAAAATGGGGAAGTATCCCCGGATGATTCCATGTTTCATGGTACTAAAGGTGTTTAATTATGATATACAAATGTAAGGCATTAATTTGAAATATGGATACGCGTTTAGTTTTTTTAAGTTTCTGATGCGCTCAAAATAATGTTTTGTTATTATTGCGGCTGCTGGGCTAAAAAAATGCCTCGTAAATTTGGAGATATAAAACTATTTTGCGTACCTTTGCACCGTCAAAAACGAAGCGAGCGTTTTGATTCGGAATGTAGCGCAGTTGGTAGCGCACTACGTTCGGGACGTAGGGGTCGGGCGTTCGAGTCGCCTCATTCCGACAGACAAAAGGAAGCCATTGCGAAAGCGATGGCTTTTTTGTTTCCTTTTTAGAAAAATTACATTATCTTTGCCGCTGTTCCATTTCAATACAATGGCAGTGATGAAAAAGCAGACACATATCTTATTACTATACGGGTTCCTCTTGTCGTTCATTCCGGCCGGACTGAAGGCGGACGTGGGTTGGAACAGTTTTATTGTCAACTTCAACAAGAAACTCTATGGCAACGGGGCACAGACGTGGCAGATTGCGCCTTACGAAGACCGTTGGACTTACTTTGCCAACAAAAACGGGCTGGTGCAGTTTGACGGCGACAACTGGCAACTGTTCCCGTTGAACAATTCCTTGGACGCACGCGCCGTGTTGCCTTCCGCCCTGCATAAGCGGATTTATGTGGGTGGCGTCAATGAATTCGGCTACTTTGAGCCGAATGCCGCCGGTGAGCTTACTTACCGAAGTCTGTCCGACACATTGGCATCCCCCATGCGCTATCTGGGAAACGTGTGGGGTGTCCACGAGGCGGATAACATTCTTTATTTCCAAGGGGATGAACGTATTGTCAAGTTATTGGACGGGGAATGTACCCTCATTGACCCGGGGTGCAAAATCGATTGCTCCGACTTGGTAAACGGAGTGCTCTACTTGAGCACGGACAAAGGGCTCCGCCTGTTGGTGGGCAATGAGTTGTTCCCCCTGAACGGCGCCGAACAACTGCCCTCCAACCGCATCCGTGGGATTGTGCCTTACGAAGACGGCGTACTGGTGGCGACGGCCTATCACGGTTTATTCTATTATGACGGACAGACGTTATCGCCCTTCATCACCGGCGCCGAGGATTTCATGCGCCGCAACGAGGTGTTCTGCATCACCCGGCAGGGCAATCGCATCGCGCTGGGCACCGTGCACAACGGGTTGATGCTGATGGACTGCACCACCCGCGAGCTGAGCTTCTTCAATGAAAACAACGGATTGCAGAACAACACCGTGCTGTCCGTAGCTTTTGACTCCAGCGGCAACCTATGGGCGGGCCTGGACAACGGCATGGCCTATGTTTGCCTGGCTTCACCTTTCACCAATTTGTATTCCCATCCCCATCATGGTACCGGCTATGCGGCTGCCGTCCAGGACGGTTATCTCTATCTGGGCACCAACCGCGGCCTGATATATACCTCTTGGCCGGCATCACGGGACGGAAAAAAACAGCCGGAAATCCGCGGCATATCCGGTTCCAGCGGGCAAGTCTGGAACTTGTGCCGCGTCGGCGATGAACTGTTCTGCCTGCACGACCGGGGGATTTTCCGGGTGGACGGCTCCGCCTTGAAACGCATCACCGACCTCACCGGCACTTGGACGTGTCAACAAGTGGAGGGGCATCCAGACCTGATGTATGTGGGAACTTACAATGGCATCTGGCTGTTGAAGAAGGCAGGAAAGGAGTGGCGCAAGCTATGGAAAATAAACAATTTGGGCGGCTCGTCGCGCTGGTTTGAACAGGAAACGGCCCGCGTCTTGTGGATTTATTTCACGGATCACATTTCGCGCGTCGAGCTGACTGAGGATCTGTCCGATGTCCTTTCCATCAAGGAATACTACCAGAAAGACGGCTTCCCCTCCGGTCGCGACGTTTATGTCAGCAAGGTGAAAGGCCGGATATATTTCCCCACCCCTGCGGGCATCTACCGTCACAATCCATCCACTGACCGCATGGAGCCTTGCCTCGGAATGGACAGCTTGCTGGGCGGCTCCATTCCCTACAAATACCTGACGGAACAGGGCGACCGTTTGATGGCCTTGAGTCCATACGGCATTTATATTACCGACCTGGATGCAGCCAGACGTGCGTCCGGCAGGCATGTACACCTGATTCAGTCTCCCTTGTTGAAGTTGCAGCCAGACAATGAGATTCTTGTCCCCTTGTCCGATTCTCTCATGATACTGCCCAATGAAGACGGCTTTGCCCTTTTCAACCTCTCCGATGAAACTTCCGAACCGGAACTCGGTTTGCCCTCAGGCATAGAAGCCATGTACCTTTCTTATCCGAAAGACTCTTTGGTCTATCAGGTTAATTTCTTGGGGCGCAAAGAGGTGCCGAAACTTGGTTATGCGCACAATTCTGTGCGCTTTGAATACGCTGTCCCGTTCCTGCTGCAGGACAATGAGGTGTGTTTCCAGTATCGTCTGAACAACGCCCGATGGTCTACCCCCAGCGCCGTGCGCACGAAGGAATACAGCAACCTGCACGAAGGCTCCTATACATTCGAGGTCCGGACGCTCTTCCCCGACGGCACCTCGGCAAGCGATGTGATTTCATTCGTAATCCTTCCCCCGTGGTATCGTTCTTGGCCGGCCTATGTCTGCTACCTATTATTATTGGTTGCCTTGATGTGGGCGCTGATTCGTTGGGATTCTGCCCGGATGAACCGCAAGCAGCAGCTGGTCGTGGTGGAGAAAGACCAGGAAATAAAGGAAATGGAGCAGGAATACGAAGCCGAGAAGGTTCAGCGTGAAAAGCAAATCATACAGTTGGAAAAGGAGAAACTGGAGCATGACCTGCAGCATAAAAGTCAGGAAATGGTCAATCTGATGATAAACTTCACCCGCAAGAGTGAGATGCTGACCGAGATAAAGACCGAAATCATGAAGGTGGCCGCCGAACTGAAAGGCGAAAACACCCGCGAGACCAAACGCCAGCTGATTCTAATCAACGGGAAGATAGACGCGAACATCCAAAGCGACGAGGTACTGAAGCGCATCGAAGAGCAATTCGACCTGCTGCACAACAACTTTATGAAGCGTCTTCATGAGCGTCATCCCGGACTCTCCAACAACGAGCGTATGATGTGCGCCTACCTGAAGATGAACCTTTCCACCAAGGAAATCGCCCCGCTGCTGAACATTTCGGTGCGGGGTGTGGAGACCATGCGCTACCGCTTGCGCAAGAAGCTGGGCTTGGAACGTGAAGACAGCCTGACTGACTACCTGAACAACCAGTTGTAAGCCATTTTTCCCTCGCACGGACAGGTATGCCCCTGCCCGTGCTTACCTGTACCTGCGCCCGTGCTTACCCATGCCTGCGCCCGCGCTTACTCGTATCTGCGCCCGTGCTTCGCGGTATGGCCTTTTCCTCTCCTCTGTCTTCTGCTAAAATTACGAAAATAGCTTGAATCTGTGTTTTATGTTCTACAACATATTATTGGCGTACTTCATGAAGTAAGCGCTATATAGTGATTTTCAGTCGATTATTATGTTTTGATGTATTTCTGACGTATATCAACATCCCTTTTGGCGTAGATACGAAATGCCTATTTTTATTGACCTATATCAATTCTGCATACATTTGCCGCGCTCTTAGCGGAGCAAAATCGTGAATCGTTAATCTTAATTAAGTAAAACTTATGAAAAAGCTGTTGTCAGTTTTATTCTTATTGAGCTTTACCTTGGCTTCTGTATATGCACAGGATATACAGGTAAAAGGTACGGTGGTGAGCGGAACGGATGATTTTCCGCTGCCCGGTGTGAGTGTGGTAGTGAAAGGTACTACCAAAGGTGTGATTACCGACATTGACGGTAATTTTGTGATTTCAGTTCCCTCTGACGCGGTGCTGTCCTTCACCTACATTGGCTTCAAGTCGCAGGAAGTGCCTGTGGAAGGAAAGACTTCGCTGAACGTGGTGTTGTATGAAGACACGGAGACGCTGGAGGAAGTCGTGGTCGTGGGCTACGGCGTACAGAAGAAGAGCGTGGTGACGGCCTCCATCGCCAAGGTTTCTGCAGATGACCTGGAGAACAAGGCTCCCGTCCGCATGGACAACGCCTTGAAGGGCTTGGCCGCCGGTGTGGACGTGACTTCGTCTTCCGGCCAGCCGGGCGCCAGTCCCCGCGTGCGTATCCGTGGTATCGGTACCATCAACAACAGCGACCCGCTGTACATCGTGGACGGCATGCCCATCAGCGGCGGTCTGGACTTCGTGAACCCGAACGACATCGAGTCCATCGAAGTGCTGAAGGACGCTGCTTCCGGTGCCATTTATGGTGCGCGTGCCGCCAACGGTGTCATCTTGGTGACGACCAAGAAAGGCAAGCTGGGCAAGACCAGCATCAACTACAACTTCTCCTACGGCTGGCAGAGCGCCTGGAAGCGCCGTGACGTGACCAGCGCCACGGATTACGCCATCCTGCAAAACGAGAAGTACATGAACGGCGGCCAGGCTCCCCTGTATGCCGACCCATATAACCTGACGGACATCAACGGCAACCCCGTGACCGGCTTCGGTACGGACTGGCAGGATGCCGTCTTCAACGACGGCGCGCCGGTGGTGAACCACGACGTGACCATCAGCGGCGCCACGGAGAAGGTGAACTACTACCTCTCCCTGGGCTACTATGAGCAGGAAGGTATCGTCGGCGGCAACTACGGCCACTCCAACTACGACCGTCTGACCCTCCGCTCGAATACCTCTTATAATCTGATTGACGCCCAAGAGGAGCGCTCTTTCCTCAACAAACTGGACCTGAGCGTGAATGTAGCCTACATGCGCACGCACTCCACGGGCGTTTCCGAAAACTCCGAGTTCGGCTCCATCTTGGGTTCGGCCCTCTACCTGTCGCCCATCCTGCCCGTCACGGTGTCCGGCGCAGCAGCCGACGAGTTGATTAATTATTACGAGACAGCCGACCCCAACAATCCCAGCAAGATGTTGTATGAACTGCCCCGCGACGCGAGCGGCAACATCTACACCGTGCCCGGCTACTTCGGTTCGTACAACGAGATGAACAACCCGCTGGCCATGATGACCCTGAATCCGCAGAAAAACTATTCGCACAAGTTCGTGCCCAAGTTCAGCATCGACCTGCAACTGTGGGACAACCTGAAGTATCACTTCAGCTACAGCGCGGACATGTCTTTCTGGGGCTATGACGCCGCCACGACCAGCAAACACTATCTCTCTGGTAACAACAACGCCTCGCACACCAGTGCCAGCGCGGAGAGACAGCAGAACGTGACGTGGCAGATTGAGAACACGTTGACCTACGACAAGACCTTCGGCAAGCACACCGTCGGCGTTGTCTTGGGCCAGTCAGCCCTGAAATACAAGGGCGACAAGCTGGGAGGCAGCCGCTGGAACCTGGTGAACCCGCTGAAGCCCTCCATCGACTACGCCACGGGCAATGTAGTGGACGGCACGGCACAGTTCAGCGTCTATGGCGCACCCTTCGTGGAGCATAGGATGGCTTCCCTGTTCGGCCGCTTGAGCTACAACTACGATGAGCGTTACATGGTGCAGGCCACGGTACGCCGCGACGGCTCCAGCCGCTTCGGTCCGAACAACAAATACGGTATCTTCCCTTCCTTCTCTGCCGGATGGAACGTGATGAACGAGTCCTTCATGGAAGACACGCGCGACTGGCTGTCCAACCTGAAAATCCGCTTCAGCTGGGGTAAGAACGGTAACGACAACATCGCCGACTTCGGCTATACTTCCCTGACCGCCATGGGCAACAACGTCCTCTTCGGCAAGGATGCCATCAAGTGGAACGGCTCCAAGGCTTCCCGCCTGTCCAATCCCGACCTGAAATGGGAGGAGAGCGAACAGACCGACATAGGTATCGACCTGGGCTTCTTCAACGGTGCGTTGACCGCCAGCATCGACTACTACATCAAGAAGACCAACGGCATGATTATCGAGATGCCCATCCCCAGCTACGTGGGCGAGACGAAACCCCTCGGCAACGTGGGCGACATGGAGAACAAGGGCGTCGAGTTTGAACTGGGCTACAAGTGGAACATCGGCGACGCGCACTTCTCCGTCAAGGGTAACGCCACGTACCTGAAGAACACCCTGAAGAATCTGGGTAACGACACGGGCTACATCGACCTCGACGGCATCCAGGGCCTCTCCGGCGGCGGCACGCGCGGCTCCAATGGCCAGCCTTTCCCGTACTTCTTCGGCTACAAGACGGACGGCGTCTTCCAGAACATGGCTGAAGTGCAAGCCTACGTCAACAAGGACGGCGGACTCATCATGCCGGATGCCGTGCCGGGCGATGTGCGCTTCGTGGACGTGAACGGCGACGGCCAAATCACTGCCGACGACCGCACCAACATCGGTAACGGCACGCCCGACTGGACCTACGGCCTGAACCTGAACGCCGATTGGAAAGGCTTCGACTTCAACATCTTCTTCCAAGGCGTGGCTGGCAACGAGGTGTTCGACGGCACGTTCCGCTCGGACGTATCTTCTGGCAACTATCCTTCGTGGATGCTGGGCCGCTGGACGGGCGAAGGTACTTCCAACAAGTATCCGCGCCTGGCCTTGGGCGACGACACCAACTGGCAGGTGTCCGACCTCTATGTGTGCGACGGCTCCTACTTCCGCCTGAAGAACATCACGCTGGGCTACACCCTGCCGCAGAACCTTACCCGCAAGGTCTGCATTGAGCGTCTGCGCGTCTACGTGCAGGCCGAGAACCTGGCCACGTGGACCAAGTACTGGGGCTTCGACCCGGAAATCTCCTCCGGAGCCACTTCGCTGGGCGTGGACCGCGGCGTATATCCGCAGGCACGCACCTTCACCATCGGCGCCAACATCTCTTTCTAAACCTCTAAAAACTGAATGAACATTATGAAGACAAACAAGATATTGACCATCAGTCTGCTGGCCGCAACCACGCTGTTCACCACCGGTTGCAAGGACAGCTTCCTGGAAGTGGAGAACCCCACGGGCGAACCGCTGGAGGATTATTATACGACGGACGAACGCATCCAAGAGGCCCTCATCGCCGCCTACGACCCCATCCACTGGGCCGACTGGGGACTGAACCAGTACAACGCCCTGAACATTGACGGCGAAATCATGGGCGACAACTTCTGGGTGGGCGGCTCCAACCCCGCCGACATGCAGAACTGGCACATGCTGTCCAACTACGAGGCCAACGCCAACAACACGCTCAGCTCGCTCTGGACGGTGGACTACTCCGGCATCAAGCGTTGCAACGACCTGCTGAAGTACCTGGACTGGGCCACGGACGTGACCGAGGAGAACCGTGCCCTCTACGAGATGCAAGGACGCCTGCTCCGCGTATTCTATTATAATATGTTGTGGCACTACTTCGGCAACGTGCCCTTCTACCTGGAGAACCTGAACGAGCCGCCCTACACCGCCCCGCAGTTCACGGCCGACGAGGTGTACAACAACCTTATCACCGAGCTGGAGGCCATCATCGAGTCCAACGTCCTGCCCCTGAAGTACTACAAGGACGATCAGGGCAATGACGACGAAGGCCAGTTGGGCCGCGTCACGCAGGCGATGGCCTACATGATTTACGCCGAGATGGTGCTGTACCAGAACGACGAAGTCCGCTTCAACCAGGCACTGGACTACATGCGCGCCATCATCTTCAGCGGCGACTTCGACCTCAACCCGGACTATGCCAACATCTGGGAAACGGAAGGCGAGTGGTGCATCGAATCCATCTGGGAAATCAACTATGAGCAGGCCAATTCCGAGCGCGGCTGGAACAGTCCGCTGGCCGTGGGCGGCACGGTGCTTCCCACGCTGATTTCGCCCAACACCATCAGCGGCGACCCGGACTGGACCAGCCCCGACGGCTGGGGATTCCTGCCCGTCCGCGTGGAGACGGTGGCCCTCTTCAGCGAGGAGGACAAGCGCCGCGAAGCCACCTTCTGGGACCTGCGCGACAAGCCCGAAGTGACCTACACAGCCCGCTACCAGGACACACGCGTCTGGCTGAACAAGTACCGCCCGTACAACAAGAACAACCAGTCGGCGCCGTTCGATCAGAACCTGAACTACAACAACAACTACCGTTACTACCGCTATGCCGAAACGCTGCTGAACGCCGCCGAGCTGTCCCTGCGCACCGGAGGCAGTGCCACGGGCGAGGCTTTGGGATGGATTAACGAAGTGCGCGACCGCGCCGGGCTGGACGGTCTGGGCCGCGTGACGGTGAACGACGTGCTGACGGAACGCCGCCTGGAGTTCGTGGGCGAAGGCAAGCGTTACTTCGACCTGGTGCGTGCCGAGGGCATCGCCGAGGCCGGCGCCGAGAACAAGGCTTCCACGGCCCTCGTGCCCGACCAGTACGGCTACCGCACCAACAGTTGGACGCCCAACAAGAAGTACATCCCCATCGCACAGGCCGAGCTGGACTCTGACCCCGCATTGGTACAGAACAATTATTAATGATAACCTTATTCACAAAAGACTGATATGAAAAGTATATTCAAATACATGGCCATCTTGGCGGCCGGCATCGGGCTGGCTGCCTGCTCGCCCGAGGAATTCGAGGGGGCCAGCGGCAATGTCCCCCAGGCTTCGGACTATGCCGACAACTTCACGGTGACGGTTGACCAATCGACCAACAACGCCACGTTCGAGTTCATCTCCGCGCCCGGCGTCACCCCGGTATGGATTATCGACGGGGCCTATTCCACAGAATACAGCTTCACGCGCTTCTACCGCAAGGCGGGCACGTACAGCGTGGAGTGCAAAGTGCGCAATGCCGACGGCATCAGCGATGGCTCCATTACCAAGGAGTTCATCATCGAGAAGACGCAGATGAACGGCTTCAGCGGCTTCGACCCGGAGAGCGACTTCAACCTGTTTAAGGGCGTCACCTTCGGCGAGCCTTCCTTCTATTACGCCCCGGGCTGGGCACAGATAGCCAACCCGTCGTACACGTACATTGACGGCACGTACACGCTGTCCCTGCCCACGGCCACCACGGAGCGCTGGCAGGCGCAGATGCTGGTGGAAACGGGTGTGGCCATTACTGCCGACAAGACGTATGACTTCTCCGTCATCATGACTTCCACCACCGCCCACAACGCCGTGAAGGTGAAGATCTGCCAGGCCGATGATGACAACCTCATCCTGATGGACCAGGACTTCTCGCTGGAGGCTAACGAGCCGAAGGCACTCTGGGCGTCCGAACTGGAAGGCGTGGACTTGAGCAACGTCAAAGTGGTGTTCGACTTTGGCGGCAATGCCGACAACACGGACATCATCATCGAGAGCTTCGTGCTGAAAGACCATGCCAACGACGACGGCACGGAAATCCCCGACGCGCCCGAGCAGCCCGAACCCACGTGGAGCGACGTGGACAGCCCGGACAACCTCTGGAGCACGGCCAACTATGCCACGTCCTTCTATTACGCTCCGGGCTGGGCACAGATTGCCGACCCGACGTACAGCCTGGACGGCACGGCCCACACGCTGACCTTCGCAGAGGCTACCGGCGAGAAGTGGCAGAACCAGTTCACTCTGACCACGGACAACGTGGCCCTGTCCGCCGGCGAGAGCTATGACTTCCGCGTCATCGTCCATGCCAACGCCGAACTGCCGGCCATGACCTACAAGTTCTGCCAGGCCGACGACGACGCTACCTACCTGTTCGAGCTTACCACCACCGTGGCAGCCAACGAGGACGTGGCCGTGAAAGCCATCAACGTGCCGGGCGTGGCCATCACGCAGGGCAAGCTGGTGTTCGACTTCGGCGGCAATGCGGCCAACACGACCGTGACGCTGAGCGACATCATCCTGCAAGTCCACAAAGACTAATCGTCGAGCCTAAAGGCTCATTCTAATAGGGTTGACTGACGAAGGCCGTGTCCGAACAGGAAAAGCGCGAGACAAAAGGACTTTTCCGGAGGGGACACGGCCTTCCTTTTTCTATGACGCCCGTAGATGGTTATCTACGATGCCCGTAGATAGTAATGTACGACGCCCGTACATAGTAATGTATGACACCCGTACATAGTAATGTACGACACCCGTACATAGGGACGATAAAACGAAACATTTACTTACCTAAAACACTATTTGTTATGAAGATTTTTTCTACACTGACACTGCTCCTGCTGATGCTTGTCTCTTGCGGGAGCGACAATGCGGACGAACCGGTTGGCGGCGGCGAAGGCACACTGGCCTGCCGTCCCACACAGATTGAAGCCGGAGCGGCAGGCGGGACTTATACCTTGGACGTCTCCTGCACCGGCGGCGAATGGACAGCCTACGCCTCGGACAACAACGCGGAATGGATATCCGTCAGCGTGACGGGCGGGACAACGGCCCAAGGCACGGTAGACGTCACCGTCAAGGCCAACACGACGGACGACGCGCGCCAGGGGACGGTGGTGCTCAAGTCGGGCGCCGAGCGGCTGACAGTCCCCGTCACGCAAGAGGCGCCCATGGCGGTGTCTGCCACGGCGTTCTATTCCTATTCCGCCGGAGACTCTTTCACCCTGACCGTCACGACCGCGGGCGACTGGGACATCGCGGTTGAAGAAGACTGGATAGCGGTGGACAAGTCCGGCGAAACCACGGCCACCATCACCACCTTGCCCAACGAAACCCTGGCCATGCGCCGCGGCACCGTGACCGTCACCTGCGGGCAAGAACAACGGAAAGTTGAGATCACCCAGGAATCGGCCGAAGACACCGAAGTGCGTGCGCCCGAAGGCTACGCCTTGGTGTGGAGCGACGAGTTCAACCAAGGCGAGACCCTGGACGCCGACGACTGGACGCATGAGGTACAAGGCCCGGGCTGGGTGAACAACGAACTGCAGACCTATGTGGACGGCCAGGCGGGCGGACGGCGCGTCACGGAGCTGGTGGACGGCAAGCTGAACATCCATTGCTTCAAGGGCGCCAACGGCAGCATCTACTCCGGCCGCGTCTATGCACACGTCAACGAGGGCTGGCTGCACGGCTACTTCGAGGCCCGCATCCTGCTGCCCAAGGGCAAGGGCACATGGCCTGCCTTCTGGATGATGCCCGTCAACAACGACTTCGGCGCGAATCCCTGGCCCGACTGCGGCGAGATAGACATCATGGAAGAGGTGGGCGTGGACGCCAACATCGTGTCCTCCAGCATCCACTGTAAAGCCTACAACCACACCATCGGCACGCAGAAGACGCAGAGCCGCAACATCGGCACGGCCGAATCGGAGTTCCACGTCTACGCCTGCGAATGGACGGAAGACTATCTGCGCTTCTTCGTGGACGGCGAGGAACTGATGACTTTCAGGAACGAAGGCACTGGCCGGGACACTTGGCCCTTCACTTACGCTTTCTACCCCATCCTCAACCTGGCCTGGGGCGGCGACTGGGGCGGCTATGCCGGCGTGGACGAATCGGCCCTGCCCGTCACGATGAAGGTGGATTACTTGCGTGTGTTCCAAAAGACCGAATAGGAAAGGCGGCGTGGAAACAAAAAAGGAGGTGTGTCAAAAAGCGCACCTTCTTTTTTATTCACAAAGCCCCGACTTTCACAAGCCAGGGCTTTGTCATATCCCAAAGTTTTTGTACCTTGGGCATTAAGATTTCATACAATGGCAAAGATACATTTTCGTCCTTACATACCCAACCAAACAGTGCTGTTTCCTCAAAGAATCGATGAGGATATTGCAAAGAACGATCCGGTGCGCATGGTTGACGCCCTGGTTGAAAG
>CASEYC010000106.1 GCA_949292025.1 uncultured Bacteroides sp.
CCATAGGGAATCGGTCTTTGTTTCTACTGTTGCAAAGTTACGAATAATAATCCGAAACGAGAAACAAACAAGAAACAAAAATGTACCGAATAAGAACCAAAAGACTGCAAACAATGAAAACAACTGAAAAGACCAAATCCCATATAACATACTGATATAAAGCCGTTTTATTTTCACTTGTTTGGATGTTGTTTTCATTTAAACCCCACTCTTTATAAATCTGGAAAATTCATAATCGGAGTTGACAAAAAACATAAGAATCATGAGCAACGAACTTATCCTACGCGAAGACAACATACGCCTGGTGATGCAGCAAGCCCCGCAAGCCTGGCGCGACAACCAGCAGAGCCACGACCGCTGCCTCGCCTCCTGCCAGACCTTGCTGGACACCATCGAGGCCGAGGGCATGAACGACGAACTGGACCAGAAGGCGGAGACCTACATCCGCAAGAGCCGGAACACCGTGAAGAAGATGAACGAGCAGCGCAGCGCCGTCACCAAGCTGTTCGACGAGATACGTGCCGTCTTCACCACGCTGGAGAACGACGTGGACCCCGCCAAGAAAGGCAGCATCCCCTTCCGACTCCAGGAACAGCGCAACGCCTACGCCGCCCGGAAGCAACGCGAGGCCGAGGAACGACGCCGCGCCGAGCAGGAGCGGCAACGCCTCCAACTGATGCGAGACACCTACCGCGCCGACGTCGAGGCCGACTACCGGCAGACCTTCAACAGCCACCTAAACCAGAAGTACAACCAACTGGCCGGCCTGATGCAAAGTATCACACTGGACAACTTCGACCAGCAGGCCGGGAAGATACAAGCCTTCCCCACCGGACTGCCCGACGACTACGCCAGCCTGTTGCCCTCCGGCACCCGCATCCCCGCCGGGCTGGACAGCAACGAGGCCAAGGCCATCCGGCAAGAGGTATTGGACCAACTGATTCCGCAGTTCCGCGAGCAGTACAGCTTCGAGATGTCGGAGAACAAGGCCGCCATCCTCGCCATGCTGCCCGGCAAGCGGCAGGAGCTGGAAGCCATCTCGAAGGCGTCCGCCGAAGAAGCCGCCAAGAGAGCCGAAGAGATGAAACGCCGGGAAGCCGAAGAAGCCGCCAAGAGGGAGCAGGAACGCCAACGCCGCGAGCAGGAGGAAGCCGCCAAGGCCCAGGCACAGAAGCAGCAGGCGGAGATGGCCGGACTCTTCGACCAGGCCAAGGCAGCCGCCCCGGCGTACCAGCCCAAGACGCAAGTCCGCAAGCGCATCGTCGTCACCGACCCGCGCGGGTTCCTCGACATCCTCAACCTCTGGTGGACCACCGAAGGCGTCACCCTCACGGTGGACGAGCTGGCCAAGAAGTTCAAGACCCAGCTCACCCTCTGCGAACGCCTGGCCAACGACAAGCAAGACCCGCGTTTCATCCAGTCCGCCTACATCACGTATGAAGATGAAGTAAAAGCAAAGTGACAATTGACAATTGATAATTGACAATGGACAATTACTACGATAGGAAGGAAGTTTCCAACAGCGACCTCACCGAGCTGAAGAACCTGCTGCACCCGCACATCCAGTACGGCGACCGCGAACAGGCCTTCCGCTTCGGCACGCTGGTGGACGCCCTCATCACCGAACCCGGCCGCGTCAACCTCTACCAGCGGACGGTGGACGGCGTGCCCTACACCGAAGACGAGTTCCGCCACGCCCAAGAGATGCAGCGCAGCCTCCGACTGGAAGCCCGGCGCGACCCGCTGCTCCGCGCCGTGCTGGAGCAGGCCGAGACGCAACGGCAGATGGTGAACAGGGGGCAACGCTTCGAGTACGGAGGCTTCCCCTTCGCCCTCGACACCCGCTGCAAGTGGGACTGGTACCTCGGCGGCGCGGGATTCGGAGGAGACCTCAAGACGACGTTCGCCGCCTCCGAACGGGAGTTCCTGGAGGCCGTGGACTTCTTCGACTGGGACCGGAGCCGCGCCTGGTATATGGACATCGCCCATAGCCGGCGCGACTTCATTTATGGCATCAGCAAACGGAACGGGCTGGTCTTCAAACGCTTCATCACCCGCGACGACCCCACCTACCGGCGGGGCCGCGAGAAGTACGAGGAACTGGCCTTCCAATATTGGCTCTTCAATCTGAATTGATATGAAAAAAGGAGAATACAGCTACAAACCCTTCGGACGCGACTTCCGCATCTACGTCTGCACCTACGCCGACGGGCGGACCTCCATGTCCACCCCCCTCCGCGACGAGCCGCTCTACCGCGACAGCGAGGCAGCCCGCAAGAGAGTCTACGAACTGAACGGATGGAACTACAAACCCAGGCAACCGAAATGAGCACCCCGCTGAAAGTCACCCCCTATCCCTACCAGCAGCAAGGCATCGCCCAGGGCTTGGAGTGGAAACGCTTCATCCTGGGCGACGCCCCCGGGCTGGGCAAGACGCTGCAAAGCATCGGCATCATCCACGCCGCACAGGCCTGGCCCTGCCTCGTCATCTGCCCCTCCAGCCTGAAGATAAACTGGCAAAGGGAGGTGGAGAAGTTCACCGACACACGGGCCCTCGTCCTCGCCGACGCCGTGCGCACCACGTGGCCCTACCTCCTGCAGATGCGCATGTTCCAATACGCGGTGGTCAACTACGAGAGCCTGCGCAAGTACTTCGTCTGGGACATCAAGGCCCCTTCCGGTGGTCCCTTCCGCTTGAAGGACGTCGTCTTCTGCCCGCAGATACGCCTCTTCCGCTCCGTCATCATCGACGAGAGCCACCGCGTGAAGGACGCCGCGACGCAGCAGGCCAAGTTCGCCAAGGGACTGTGCACCGGCAAGGAGTACGTCATCCTGCTCAGCGGCACGCCCGTCGTCAACCGCCCCGCCGACCTCGTCTCCCAGCTCTCCATCATGGACCGCCTGAAGGACTTCGGCGGGCGCGGCCAGTTCCTCCTGGACTACGCGCAGGGCGAGGAAGGGGCCAGCAACCTCGACGAGCTGGGCCGCCGCCTCCGCGCCACCTGCCTCCTCCGCCGCGAGAAGGAGAAGGTGCTGACGCAACTCCCCGCCAAGACCCGCGTGGACCTCTACGTGGACATCTCCAACCGCGACGAGTACGACACCGCGCAGCAAGACCTCGCCCAATACCTCCGCGAGTACCGCCTCTGCACCGAGCCGGAAATCCGCCGCAAGATGAGCATGGAGGCCCTGGTCAAGTTCATGGCCTTGCGGGGCATCGCCGCACGCGGCAAGGTGGCGCAGGCCGTGGACTTCATCCGCGTCTTCCTCTCCAGCGGCCAGCCCCTCGTGGTGTTCTGCTCGCTGCACGACATCGTGGACGAACTCCGGAAAGCCTTCCCCCGCGCCGTCACCGTCACCGGACGCGACTCCGCCGCGATGAAGCAGGCTGCCGTGGACAGCTTCCAGCAGGGGAAGAGCCGGCTCATCATCTGCTCCATCAAGGCCGCAGGCGTGGGACTGACGCTCACCGCCGCCAGCCGCGTGGCCTTCATCGAGTTCCCCTGGACCTACGCCGACTGCCAGCAGTGCGAGGACCGCTGCCACCGCATCGGACAGCGCGACAACGTCACGTGCTACTACCTCATCGGGCGCGGCACCATCGACGGCCGCCTGTACCAAATCATCCACGACAAGCGCGCCATTGCCAACCGCGTCATGGCCGCCGACGACGAGATACCCACCGAGCAGGCGTACTTCGACGAACTGGTCAAATTGATAATGGAGAATTAAATGAATATGGACGTATGCAAGACCGACATCGCATTGGCCGCCCGCCTCCTCTCCGAGGCCGCCGACCATATCGCCGCCAACGCCACGTCCGCGAAGATGACGGACAAGGCGAGGCGGATGAAACGACTTAGCAACAAACTATTGAAGAAGATAGAGCAATGAACGCAGAAGACTACATCCCCGACTGGTACATCCCCACGGGGAGCAAGTAATAATCAATAACCACCAATTAAAACAACAGCATTATGAACAACTTCATCGGAAAGAAAGTAATCATCCGCGGAGACCGCTCCGGCGTGTTCTTCGGCACACTGGCCGCCAAAGACGGCCAAGAGGTCAAACTCGAAAAATGCCGCCGCCTGTGGTACTGGGACGGCGCGGCCAGCATATCCCAGCTCGCCGTGGACGGCACCACCAATCCAAGAGAGTGCAAGTTCACCGTCACGGTGGACGAAATCGGGATACTCGACGCCATCGAAATCATCCCCTGCACCGGCAAGGCCATCAAATCCATAGAAAGCGTGGGCGTATGGGCGAGATAGAAGAATTTCTGAAAGTTGGCTACGGCTACGGCGACGGCGACGGCTCAGACTACGGCTACGGCGACGGCGACGGCTCAGACTACGGCGACGGCGACGGCTACGGCTCAGACTACGGCGACGGCGACGGCTACGGCTCCGGCTACGGCTACGGCTACGGCTACGACTCCGGCTCCGGCTACGGCGACGGCGACGGCTCCGGCTACGGAATAAAATCATTCTGCGGAAAAAAAGTCCATATCATAGACGATATGCAGACCATCATCGAATCAGTACGCGGCAACATCGCCAAGGGATACATCTTGCAATCAGACCTCACCCTCACCCCGTGCCACGTGGTCAAGGAAAACGGCAAGTTCGCCCACGGCGGCACCCTGCGCGAAGCCTTCGAGGCCTTGCAAGAGAAGCTATACGACGACAGCACCGAGGAGGAACGCCTGCGGAAGTTCCGCGAGCATTTCCCGGACTTCTCCGCCAAGTACCCCGCCCGCGAGCTGTTCACCTGGCACCACGTCCTCACAGGGAGCTGCAAGGCAGGCCGCGAAGCCTTCTGCCGAGACAACGGCATAGACATCGGAAAAGACACCTTCACCATACACGAGTTCGTTGCATTGACCCGCAACTCCTATGGTGGGGAAACCATCAAAAAACTTATTTACTCAAAATAACCAAATAAGCAATTATGAAAAAGTACATCGGAACCAAACAGATTGAAGCACAACCCATGACTATGGGAGAGGCTTATGAAAAAGGCCTGTTGCAAGCAGGCCGAGTACCCAACGAGCAAGAAAAGTATGCACAAGGCTACCACGTCCGTTATAAGGACGGATACGAAAGCTGGTCTCCGGCTGGTCCATTCGAGGAAGCCTACCGATTAGCCGACGATTTCTTGGACCGTCTACACATCGAGTTAGAAGATTTGACCGAGAAACAAGAAAAACTGAATAAATTCTTCGAAACGGACAAATTCAAACAACTATGTATTGGAGATAAGCAATTGCTTCGCGCGCAATTCGGCACCATGCTTGCCTACTCGCAGATTCTTATGGAAAGGATAAGACAAGCATCAGAGACTTGCTGTGACTGCGAGTCGCCTTCAACCACATTGTAACCATAATTTGGGCCAAGCCCCGCTCGTCCACAGGCAGGACGCCGCCGCACGGCGGAAAATGGCGGTTCGATTCCGCCCGGGGCTGCGAAAGAAAAGTTAAAAACGCGCACCGGTGCCGCAAAACATACGTACAGATGTGCATCATATAGCGCATTTGTGCTTACTTTGCACGCGATTTACACCACAATGAAAAAGAAAATCATGAAGATAACATTTGAAGGGCAGACACATCAGATAGATGCCAACACGCTGATAAACGTGCTCCTGCATTACCAGAACGTGGTCAATGAAGCGAACCGTGAACTGAGCGGAGGCGCGAAAAGCATTGAAATGAAAATCAATGCCATGGAAAAAGGCTCTTTCGTCATAGACGTGTCCGTCATAGAATCGACCTTAAAGCACATATTCTCAAGCGAAAGCGTCGCATACCTTGCCAGCCTGTACACCGTGGTGGACGGAGCGCACAAACTCTACAAATGGTTCAAAGGGAAACCCGTCAGGACGGAAGAAGACAAGGCAAAAGCGAAAACCATCATCGGGAACGTGGAGTACAACGTCACCATCAACGTCTACAACCAGCCTCCTGTCCGGGAAGCCATATCAAAGTCCATCGAAACAGCCGATTCGGATGCCAATGTGGAAGGATTCAGCGTGGATTGCGGCGGGGAAGAGCCCACCGTCTTTGAAAAGAAAGACTTCAAGGATTACATCTACACGGACTTCGACGAAGAAAACGCCATCCCGCACGAACAGGAAGAAACCGTGGACGCCCTGCTGACCATCATCGCCCTCAACTTCGAACGGGGCAGCCGCTGGCAATTCATCTACAACGGCTTCAAGATACAGATGATAGTCAAGGACGATGCCCTTATGAAGAAAATAGACGAAGGCGAACGCTTCGGGAAAGGCGATGCCATACACGTCAAGATGAAAATCATCAAACGATACAACCCGCAGTACAAAGCCTACGAAAACAAATCATACAAGATAGTGGAGTTCCTGGAACACATAGAAGCCCCCAAGCAACCGGAGCTGTTCTGACATTATCCAAGCAACCCCCATGGCCAAAGGCGATGCAACCCTGCACCGCCTTTTTCATTGCCCGCAACTTCGCGGGCTTTTTTATTACCCCCACGATTCATATTCTTAATTCTTAATTTTTAATTGACCCTATGACCTACGAAGAAACCCAACGCCTGGCCCGCCGCACCAAAGCCCGCGCCAAGCCCCGCGACGAGGAACACCGCCTGCAAGCCGCCTGCGTCCGCCTGTTCCGACTGAAATACCCCCGGTGGCGGCACCTCCTCTTCGCCGTCCCCAACGGCGGCCGCCGCGACGCCGTCACCGGCGCACGCCTCAAAGCCGAAGGAGCCACCGCCGGGGTGGCCGACCTCATCCTTTTCATCCCCAACCGCCGGCACGGCGGCCTCGCCATCGAGATGAAGACCCCGAACGGGAGGCAGTCCAAGGAGCAGCGCGAATGGCAACGCAAGTGCGAGGAGGCGGGCAACAAATACGTCCTCTGCCGCTCGGCGGCGGACTTCCTCAGGGAGATAGACCAATATTTCAAAGACATGTAACACCCGACGAACCATGCGAAACAGTTTTGTCTTTTACAGCAGCTGGTGGGAAGCAATCAAGAATCTGCCGAGAGAGATTCAGGGAGAAGTGCTCACGGCCATAATCGAGTATGGCCTAACCGGAGAAACAACTGAGTCACTGAAGCCGATTACGAAAGCTTTGCTGGCGCTCGTGATGCCACAGATAGACAGCAACAACAAGAAGTACGAGAACGGTTCGAAGGGAGGTCGCCCGGCAACCAAGCCGAAACCAAGCCAAAACCAAACGGAAACCAAACCGAAACCAAACGGTAACCAAACCGGAACCTATAATGTTATATGTAATATGAATAATGCTGATGATAAATGGGAGGATAAATCCTCCACCCCCCAAAGCCCCCCGGGGGGCGGGGAGGAGGGGACGGACTATCTTGCCTCATCCCTGTCGCAACGCGACGGCATCCCCCGCAACTTCGACGGCCTGTGCCGCGAAATGCAAGCCCTCGGCATCCCCCAGCGTCAGCAGGACGAAATCATGCGCCTCAGCAACTTCGGGCAGATAGGCCACCCCGTGTGGCAGCACCTGAAGCACTGCCGCGAGAGCCGCGACGCCCGCCTGGAGAAGAACCGCGTCAAGCTGCCCGGCAACTACATCCTCAAGCAACTGCGCGCCGACGCCGCACCCAAACCCAAGCCCGCGGAGGGGCCAACGGATGGAGGTTGACTACAAACGCTACATCGTGCAGCTGGACGACGAGCAGCTCTCCGCCTTCCTCCTCCGCTGGCTGGACCACGGCAAGCCCTGCCCCCTGCTGTTCCAGCGTCCCAACACCGGCGGGCAGACCGCCGTCCGCCTCCAGTACCCGGAGTGGGACACGGAGAGCATCCTGTTCCTCCGCGAGGCCGTGGAGTGGACGGGGTGCAGGCTGTATGAACGGTAAACGCCAAAACCAATGAAGAAACAACCGCAAATAATGCGCAATTTTGCCACCCCTGCTTTGCAGAAAAGAATGTTATTTCTATCTTTGCAGCGAGAATATAAATCAAAAGATTGTTTTCCTGCGGATAAATCTATGCTGTGGCGATGGTCAGGGCATACGTTTTTCTGTGGGAATTTTTGTATCATGGAGGAAACAGATATGAAAACAGATGCCATAGCAATAGCCAACTATTTTGTGGACAAGTCCCTGCAAGACAAGACTGCGCCCTATCAACTTACATTGCTACGCCTTGTCAAGTATGTGTATATAGCATACGGGTTTGCGTTGGCTCTACTGAACCGGGTCATTATAGATAAACGGTTTGACGTGGTGGAAGCGTGGAAGTATGGCCCGGTAATCCCATCTGTATACCATTCATTCAAACATAACCAAAACGCTCCCATTGCAAACAAAGCATCGATTTTGATAAATGAAGACGAAAGCGGGAATATGACATTCTGCACCCCTCAAATAGAAGATGAGGAAATTAAACAAGTATTGGACTTTGTATGGGGAAAATATAAGAACCGTTCCACAGGGGAACTAATCACCATATTGCACTCCAAAGGAACACCTTGGCACTATTGTTACAAAGAAGGGTGTAATATTGAAATACCTGATGAAATGACAAGGTTGTATTATCGTTCAATAGTAGTAAATGCTTTGAAAAATGACGCTAAATGAACTTTTAGACAGGCTATCACAAGCATCCGATACTACAAGCATTGATGATAGGAAATATGACGATATTGACAAGTTGATAAAAGAGCAAGAATTAGTTAAACTCCAACTTGAAAACGATGCGAGAAAGGTAGAAAATGAAAGCGAAACACAAAACAAACAGCAACGCAAGGATTTCGCCGAACGCATCTACTCATTTGCCGCCATATACATGCTCGGCGTATTCTTATTGCTATTCTTATCAGGAACAGAAACGGTAAATTTCAAACTGTCGGATAACGTATTGATAACATTGCTTGGTACAACGACCGCAAACGTAATAGGCATTTTGATTATAGTCGTTACATACTTGTTTAGCAGGAAGAAGAGATAATTCATAAAGCATCATTCTACTGCACAAGGCGATGCCCCCACCCCACACCGACTTCCCTCCAATTACCCAAAAACAGAATGGAAAACATCATCATAACTCACGGACAACTGCTCAACAAGGTCGCACAAATGGATGTAGACACGGCACGTTCAGCCAGCGAATTTGTCAGCGAGAACATCAAGGCCATCCTTGCCAAGATAAAGAAATCCATCAATAACAAAAGGTACGAGAGAATTTTCGACAAATCCGTGGACGGATTCAAAATATACATCAAGCCAGTTGTGAGCATAAGCTTCGGCGTGACAAGCATACACGTAAACGTACTCTACCTGCTCCCGCACAGCATGAGGGACACCAATCTGGGATATGCGGCCTCCTTGCTGTACACGAACACGCAGCACATCATCGGGATGAACATATTCACCAAGCACTTCTTTGAAAGGTACAGGCTGAGATCCATCAAGGACGAATCAATGCCCATGGGCGAGGTCGTGAGGACATTCTTCAAGGACAATGACCCCTACCTGAATGTCGCCTTGCCCGGATGCAGGATAGAGAACGAGAAATACAAAGGAGGCGACATTTCCGTCCTCAATGATGGCATTAGCATCAGCATGAAACATACATTGGATGATGGCCGTTTCATACGGAAAGCAGTGACCTTCCTATCGTTCGACATGCTCACCGAATACCAAAACATCAACAAGAAAATGTGTCTGGCCATGCGCGACTTCAGCGATTACAACGAGCTTCTTTCATCAGCCGTTGAAAGCGGATATCCGCTACCGGTCATAAAGAAGATTCATTCCATGGTCGAAAAAAGGCACGAAGAGTTGAAAAGCCTGATAAAAGGTTTCGACGATTCAATGCTCTTCTAATGCCGCATCAACCATTATAGATAAAATATCGCACACATTACGAAGCAATTCACCAACCCGCCCGACACCCACCGTGCCGGGCTTTTTCATACCCCCAATTTTATGCCTATAAGCGAAGTTTACAACATGGACTGCATGGACTATATGCGCTCCATGCCCGATAAGTTCTTTGGCCGGGAAAAGACTTGGAGATAAAGACCACCGTTATCTCTGGCCGCAAATGCTGCGGGCAATACGTGAAATCAGGCCCTCTTGGGTCGTTGGCGAGAACGTTGCTGGAATCCTCACGATGGTTCAGTCCGGCACGGAGGTTGAAGTGGGAGGCGGTGCCTCTCTCTTCGGAGAAGATTACAGAAAAAGAGTACTCCTCCGGCAACAGTTCACCGTCGAAACCATCTGCCGCGACCTTGAGCGAGAAGGTTATTCCGTCCAGCCGTTTGTTATTCCGGCTTGTGCCGTCGGAGCGCCCCACCGCAGGGACCGCGTCTGGTTTGTTGCCCACCGTGCAGACACAGGGGTTAAAAATCAACGTGGACGGGAAGACGGAGTTCATGCCGCTGGAGTTGCTTCCCACTCCGATGAGCACCGAAGTCTTTCACTGGCAGCGGGTGAAGGAACTGAAAGAAGCAGGAGGGGATACCTTCCACAGCCGGAAGAATGGCGAGACGCGCCCAAACGGCCTGATGGACTACATGGACTTCCACGGGATGCTGCCAACGCCCGCCGCACAGGACGGGAAGAACTCCACCATTCCCAAGAGCCAAACGAAACGCCAGCAACTCCCCGGAGTGATTGGGAGGAATTGCCCGCCCTCCGATGGACAGGATTCCCCACAACTCAACCCGTTATTCGTGCAGGAGATGATGGGATTCCCTACCGACTGGCTGGTATCACCTTTCCTAAGTGGAGAGCCGAATCCATAAAGGCGTTAGGCAATGCGTGGGTTCCACAAGTGGCCTACGAGATATTCCGAGCAATACAACAAGTAGAAAATGAAGAAGCCACCACCCAAACCACCCCGTGACATCACAATCCCCGTCCGCTGCCGCGACTGCGCCCACTCCTCCGACTTCATTGAAAACTCCTGCCACTGCAAGGCGATGGGACGGAGGGTGTGCGCGTGTGGCAGGTATGGGAGGGTGTGCAAGTACTTTGTTAAGGCGGCGCGTTAAAACCGCTAAAGAATGTTTCATAGCATACCATTTGTTTGTGTGTGTTGAAGATAAATAGCTTAACTTTGCAACCGATTAAAGACCGTTATGACGAAACTGACAAGCATAGACTACGCAAGGCTTATCCAATATGCCGCACAGAAACTGCACATGACACGCCTGAACAGGACACAGATAAACAAAATCCTGTTCTACGTGTATGGGGTTTGCTATGCGGATTTTGACAAACCTTTGTTTGAGGACGACACCCCCAAGGCATGGCCATACGGTCCCGTGTTCCCCATCGTGAACAAGAAAATTAACCCAGACGAGATAGTGCAGCCATTCGGGAATGAGACCATACATGAGTTCAACAAGCATCCCCAAGTGCTGCAATTGGTGAAAAATGCCGTGGATGCGATGTACAACATGAGTGCCGTCGCGCTTACAAAATGGTCCCACCAGGAAGGTTCTCCTTGGTATGAAACGCTCTATATCAAGGACGATTCAGGAAATATCACCGGGCAGAAAAAATGGAACACGCCCATTGACGCGGAACTTATCAAGAAGTATTTCAAGGACCCTAAGAACAGGATAAATTGACAATGAATGAGAAAAGCCCTTTTGATTCCATATTTGGGGACGGGAAACCTGTAAAATGGTATCATTACGTCATCCACCTGGGATATTTCATCCCCTATTGGGTCAAGTTCTTCTTTTCCGAACCGTTCAAGGAGAAAAAGAAAGACCTGAACATCCTTGATACGGTCAATTCGCTGCTTGAATCCCAAACTACGCCGGAAAACTTGGATAAATGCCGGGAACTCGTACACTTGCACCGGATTGTCGAAAACACCCGTGCAAGGAGAAGACTCGAAAAATGGTCATTGCGCGTCATCGCCATATACCTTGCGGTCGTGTTGTTCATCGTCATTGCCAACTATGCCGTCATGCCAAACATCGGAGAGCATTTCCGCATAGAAATACCCCCTGCCATTATGATAACCATCCTGTCCACCACGACCGTGAACATCATTGGGCTTGGACTGATAGTCCTCCGTGGACATTTCCTGGCAAATGACAACTCCAACAATATGGACGGCAAGGAAAAGAAAAAAGAAAAATAACTGACATACATAGCGTTTCACACAGGCGATGCCACCCCGGCACCGCCTTTTTCATTGCCCGCCTCGCATGAAGCGGGCTTTTTCATACCCCAAGACATTCATATTCCATGCTTATAAACAGACAAGCCAAAATTCTGAAACTATTCACGGGGATACATAAGTCCACGTTGCTGATTCCAGACACGTGCTTTGGAGGAACAAAGTCCGCTGACTTCTATTTCAGGGAAGCAATGATACGCAAGAATGGAAAGGAGGAACACAGAAAATTGTTCGGAGGAAAGGAGCAATTGGAAAGCCTTGCCATCTATCAGGACATAGACCTGTATCGTTTTTGCGACCCAAGATATGAAACTCCGACCTCTTTCCCTGAATGGTGCGAAAAAAATGACGTTTACGACCAGCTAAAGGATGTTGTGCCCGACTGCGGACAAGACATTCAAATCGGGCAAAAATGCAAGGTGGTTAATTCCTATGGCATATTGGTAGGCCCATACAAGATAATAGGGTTTGTTACGGCGGACAAATTCGGACATTGCGTCCTTCTGGATTGGGATTGCTGGTGGCATAGTGTAAGTATATCGGATTTGATAATACCAAAACAAAGAAATAACAACAAACAAGGACTATGAACCCCGCAAGGGCTTCACCTGCAAACAATACTTCAAGACAACATTATGAAACCAAAGAAACACCTCATCGCCCGCGCCGAAGCCAACGGCTCGTTATCCCGGATCAACCAGCTACTCAGCGCGTCCCACATCCTCCTCTGCGAGGCCAACGGACTGCTCGAAGAAGCCGCAGACCTCATGCGGGACAACGGCCTACTGCTCGGAGAAATCAAGCAGCTCCACAACCGCTTCACCACCGCCGCAGACCGCTATTTCGCCGAGTTCGCCTCCATGGTGGACACCGAACAGAAGAAGATGGACATGTTCGCCGACATGGACGGCTTCGACGAATATTTCCGCCGATGGAGCAAGCTGCCGAAAGATTGGGAGCCGAATAATGAAAGTGAAAAATAAGCGTACTTTAATATCTTATTTGGAAATCATAGTTTAATTAGTTAAATGACAAACGATCATGGAAGAAACAAAGAAACTTGCCATCCCCGACGGCTACGAGTTCGACCGCGTGGAGAACGGGGAAGTGATTTTGAAGAAAAAAGAAGTAGTGCTGCCAAAGACATTTGAAAAGTGTTCAGAAATGTGCATAGATGACTTGACTGCACAAGTTCTGTTAGTTATCCCAAGGAACGAAAGAGATTCGATTAACGCCATCTGCCAGCTTCTCGTCTGCCGCAACGCCTGGTGGAAGCAACTGGGGTGGAAGCCGGATTGGAAGAAGAATAGGGAAAAGTATTGTATTTATTCATGGGAAGGAAATGTTGTACCAAAGGGAATTTCCGCCTTGGGGAATCATATCATTGCATTCCCCACGCCTGAAGTCCGCGACCAGTTCTATGTAGCATTCAAGGATTTAATCGAAGAAGCAAAGGAACTGCTATGAAAAGGGCAGGCCGTTGACAGCCAGCCCGCCCAAATAAAGGAGAGTTGCTCCAAGTCAAATGCACTACAAATATAATGTTTTTATTAATACAAAGAAAGGAACAGACACTTATGATACAGAAAGTAGAAATGTACCAAGCCGTGTGCGACCGATGCGGGAAAACATTGCTGAATAATCTAAGGAATCCTATCGTGTTCAATAGCAAGGAATATCTGGAAGGAGTTCTTAGCGAACGAGATTGGCGCGAAATAGACGGCCACCTCTATTGCCCCTACTGCGTGGAGTACGACGAAGAAACGGATAGTTACAAACCTAAAGGGAAGAAATAGTTATGAACAAAAAAATCAAAGAAAGATATAAGGTTTATGATGGCATGTATGTAAGCATGTTTAAGCATATACCGGAAATCAGCTTCTATAACAACAATTATTATATAGGATTGAAAAGGGACAACAACGACGTGCCTGATTTGCTCTTTGCTAAGAGCGATGACGATAACCTGACAGAATGGTATGTCATTAATGGAACTTGCGTTACGCATATTGGGTATGAATTTACGGATGCAGGTGTAATTAATCTTAGTGATACTGAACTTTAAAAAGACGGTGCGGAAGCCACAATTCAAATGATTAAAGATAAATTGGAGGAATGACAATGAACCGCGACCAGACCTTCTGCACGGGCCGGGACTGCAAGATGCGCCAGTCCTGCGCCCGCTACACCGGGAACTACCGACCGTCCTACCCCGTGTACGTTATGAACCCCACGGACGATATGAAACGAGATTGCAAACTTTACAAGGAGATACAGAAATGATAGCCGAACAATACGTAACTTTTGAAACCGCCCAACTGCTGAAAGAGGCAGGGTTTGACATCCCATGCAATCGATTATTCCTGAAGGACGGATGCCCCGGAATAACCGCAGAAGAAGAGAACCACAACGATGTAACATGCAATGCCTATTCCCGCCCCACCCAGGCACTCGCCGCACGCTGGATTCGCGAAGTGCATAATCTCCATGTGTGGTGCGAATTAACCAAATACATGGATTGGTTCTACTGCATTGATAGAATTGAGCCATACGAACAATACGAATATGTTTCTAATGCTGATTTCGGCTGTTTCGAGGATGCCCTCGAAGCAGGATTGCAGGAAACATTGCGATTAATCATTAAAAAACAAAGAAGATGAAAAAGATAATGTTCAATGACCATTTCGGCCTCACGCAGGCCGTATTGGAAGGCCGAAAGACGCAGACGCGACGCTTGGCTTCCCGATTCCTTCCTGATGCAGTGCGAATCGGTTATGCTCGTTTTGAAATAGCAAATGGGCGTGAATTGCGCTGTTGGACGAAAGGAACCTCTTTCATCAAGTTCAACCTTCCGTATAAGGTCGGCGAAGTGGTCGCCGTGGCGCAAAGCTATAAGGATGCGGGAATAGAAGATGTAACGGATAAAGATGGGTTTTCATATCACACTTTTACGATTGCTGCCTACGACAACAAAATGTTCGTCCGCGCCGACCTGATGCCCCACCAAATCCGCATAACCAACGTCCGCATACAGCGGTTGCAGGACATATCGGACGGGGATTGCTTGAAAGAGGGGATTAGAAAAAAATGGCACGCGCCAGCTTGCAGGTATTACTATTATGTCCCCGGAGTTGAAGTTAAAAGCATTGAAGATGTATATAACACTCCGAAAGAAGCCTTTGCCCGCCTCATAGACAAGATAAGCGGGAAAGGAACATGGGACAGCAACCCGTGGGTTTGGGTATATGATTTTGAACTTATTAAATGACAAGTGATATGAACAGAGAAACCATTGAAAAGGCGGCAAGGGACTATGTAATGCCAAATGAAAACATAAGACCACTAATGGAATCAATAGTCGCAAAAGAAGGATTTATCGCCGGTGCCGACTGGCGCATCAACTCCGTCTGGCACGAGGCAAACGATAAGCCGGAATTTTGTGGTAAGAAAGGAATATGGATTGTTATGTACTTCGAGCACGGGATGCTATCGGCCACCTTTGTCCGCAATGACGAATGGGACGAACTGCGCAAGAGAAACAACTTCGCCAAATGGGCGTACCAGACAGACATCCTGCCCGACAGAAAGGAGGCCGACCAATGACCGGATGCCTCATCATACTCATAGCCATATTCGGCTCAATCATCGCAGGTGCAACCCTCGGCGAGGAAGCAGGCTGGGCAGTCTTCGGGCTATCCATGCTCATCATAGCCGTAATCGTCATGCTCAATGCCGGTGGACGCGAAAACTGGGAGGACAGCCTATGAAAGTCTACATCTCCCTCCCCATCACCGGCCACCCGATAGACGAAGTGAGGAAGAAGGCCGACCAGGCCAAGCAACAGCTTTCCGACATGGGCCACGAACCCGTCAGCCCCCTCGACGTGTCGCCCGACCCCGACGCACCATACGCCGAGCACATCGGGCGGGACATCGCCGCACTGCTCACCTGCGACGCCGCCCTCTTCCTCGACGGCTGGAACAAATCAAACGGCTGCCTCCTGGAATACTTCGCCGCCATCATCTACGGCAAGAAAGTAATCCACGCCCGAAAGATGCAACTGAATGGAAAGAATATGAAGATTTTTCAAAAACTTGGATAAACTTACGACAATGTTCAACATCAAATCCATAAAACAATAGACAGACATGTACATCCAACCGACCAACTCACCCGACGCACCCGTCCGCCTCAGCAGGCGGCTGTTCAAGGCCATGGGCTTCAAAGGCCCGGATCCCTGGTTCATCATCCTCACCCGCATCCGGGGCACGGATACCTTCGCAATGGTGCCTGCGGAGCGGGCTGACACCTTCCGCACCCAGTGCTGCATGGTGCTGCCCGAACCCGGCAACCGGCGCACGCCAGCCTCCTTCCGCTGGACCATACCGTCGCTGGACTATTTCCTCGGCGTGACGGGGCTGCATATCGTCAGCAGCAAGATAATCAAAGTAAAGGAAATCACCACAACCCCAAGAAAATGCTTCAAGATATGCACCGACTGAACCCGCCCAGACCCGACATCCGTTTCCACCGCAGCGGGCAGATAGACATCAGCACCAAGGCGTCGCGCCGAATGGGCCTCAGCCCGGACAGCCGCGTGTCCTTCTACCTCGACCGGGAAGCCAACCTCTACGTGCGCCCCGACGCCGACGGCCTGCGACCCGCCGTGATGAAGGGAAAGACCAGCCTGCGCTTCCACTGCAAGCAGGTCACCGACGCCGTCTTCCGCCTGCCCGACCTGCCCGGCGGATTGTCGCTTGCCGCCTTCCGCATCGGACAACCCGAGGACGGGACGAACTACCCCGTCATCACCCGGAGGCTGCTGCTCTGAGGACGAAAAAAAAGACTGCCCGCAGGCACGGCCTCGATGACCGTCTGCGGGCAGTGCTCAAACCTAACGTATCAAGCCGGGCAACTCAGCGTATCAAGTTGGTCAACTTGACGTATTAAGTTTTCCGGTCCCATAATGCTCCGGCGGGAAAATCCTCATTCCGTCTCTTCCCCATCCTCGCTTTGCAACGACGTGGATTCAGCAGCGGCTGTTTCCAACGCTTCCACACGATTTTCCAGTTCCTCAATCTTCATGAACGCCTGGATTTCATCACGAATCTTTTCTGCCATAGTCAATTCCTCCTATAACTTCTAAAGGGTTAATACTTATAATACTTATCTCGGTTTGTTCCTCCACTTCCGGGTAAAGTACACCGACGTCTGCGCCAGCGATTCCCCGATGTGCATGTCCCGCACGACGGCCACCCGGAAATACCGGTAGGGAGAGCCTTGAAGCCGTGTCACCCTGTAGCCCACCGCGCTGCCTATGGGAACGTACTTCATCCCGTCATGGCTGGCAAAAACCACCACCGCGCCGCCCGAACGCCGCAGGTGGCCGCGGTTGATGACCATGTTCACCGTCTTCAGCGCGTCGTCGCCCAGCTTCATCGGGCGGCTCAGCAGGAAAGTACGCACCTCCTTCGACGTGTCGTCGTAGTCCTGTTTCTGCGAAATGTTCACCACCTCGCCCGTCTCCCGTTGCAGGTAGCTGTTCGGATAGTCCGTCACCTCCGTCACGAAGTCGGCCGACATCGTGGCCCATGTCCGCGAGTTCAGCGAATAGACATACGCATACGGGCTGTCTTCACGGAACAACACCAGCCGGGCGTTCGGATAATCGTAGGCGATGCGGCAACCTGCCAGGAAGTCCTTCACCGGCACCTGGCTGCCCACCTCCTCCTGCAACCCTTCCCGCGCCAGCACGTCGCCGAGGCGGTCCACGGTCAGCGGGTCGAACGACGGGCCGTCCAGCTCTGCGGACAGCAGGTCCACGTTACTCCCGTCCACCACCATCAGGCCCTTGCCGGACACGAACACCACCGCGCCGTCCGTCTGCGTGATGCTCTGCGGGTTGGTGCACACGTCGCGGCTCATCGGCTGCTTCACGCTGTACAGCCCCGTGTCCGACACTTCCATCGCCCAGATGCCGTCCGTGGCAAACACCAGCAACGGGAACTGCCCGAACTGTCCTTGCGACAAGGCTCGCGTCGTGCTGCTGATGCCCACAATCTCGCCAACGCCCACCGTGTTGATGCCGCCCAGGGGGAAGTAGAAGGGGTTGCCGACTTCAGAGGTGTAGATTTTGTTCTTCTCGGTGATTTCCTTGTTTGGGGAAGCCGTGGGCAAGTCGGCAGAACTGATGCTCTGATATGCCGGCCCGCCTTTGAACCCGCTGAACCAGTAGGCACCGTTCAGAGCCTTGTGCTCAGTGAGCTGGACTTCAGCGGCCTGGTTGAAATATCCCGCTTGTACTATGACGGCCTTGTAGGCGTTCGGGTCGGGATAAAACAAGAAGTCCGTGAAATAATACACCTCTTCGCCAGCCAACCGTCTGACGACGATGTCCTCCCCGTCGCCGGCATGGATGTAGACAAATATCACATAGCTGCTCTTCAACTCCATGATTTCCGAACCCAGGAACGATACGTTGTATCCCACCTGCATTTCTGCCGGGAAACCGTAAAACAATTCCCTACGCACGTTGGCCAGGTTCAACCGTTGGTTGTAAACGAAGGCATATTGGGGCTTGATCAGGTCGTGCGTCTGGTAATCGTCCGGCAACGTCTTTTGCAGCGTGATGTTCCTCAGTTGGTTCTCGTCCGCCTCCACCGCTCCTTCCTGGATATAGTCCTCATCATCCGGGTCTATGGAATAGGATTTGAACAGGTAGAACAGGCCGTTGCTCCGGATTTTCTCCAGGTAATCGCCTTGGGCGTCTTCAACTTTGGGCAAATCTACCATTACGGTACCCAACAGATACTGTCCTTCATTGTCAACCTCCATGACTGACGTGCCATATAAGGCTTGAGCACTCAATATATACATCTTTTGCCAGGTGTACATGTATTGCCCGAAGTTGGAATAGGAATCCAGCCGGGAAATGGTGTAAGCGTCCTTGTAGGCATACTTCTCCCGGCTGTACAGGTACTCCAACTGCCCGTTGGGAAGGTAGTTGTAGAACTGTTCGGAGACAAAGACGTCGATGCCCACCACGATGTCCTTCCATTTCTCCAAATCCTCGCCCAGCGTCAACTTGTGTATCTCCAGCTCAACATGCGGACCGACCACCTGATAATAAAGGGTCTTGAAATTCCCGTCTTTCCCGGTCATGCGGTTCACGATGACCGCAGGCCTGCCCGATGAATTTGGCACCATCAGCAACGGTGCCGACTGCATGATGTAGGAACCGTCATACAACCTGTAGGCATAGCGGACAAAGAATGGATAGACGAACTTGTTCTCCTCGGTGGCTTCATATACCCACAGGACGGTTTTGGCCAATACGTCGTTGGAAACCGTCGTCTTGTCGTTGTCGGACAATTCGATGCGGTCCAGCATGCCTTGGTCTAGCAACTTGTAGTCGCTTTCGGGAAAACCGTCGGACAGGGACACGGAGAAAATGGAATCCTCGTCCGTGTTCACCGCCGGGGGCGTGGCCAGCCATCCTTCGGGATTGGCAGACGACGTGTCGCAGGGGGGAGCTTCATCCGCATCGGTATTGGCAGCGAAACGGAATTTTACACTCTCCGGCCTGATGCTGTCATTAAAACAATGCACATTGTCCCAACTGATAGTATTTTCCTCATAAGAAACACTTCCTATGCAAATACACCAGTTCACGCCATTGCGATTAGGAACATCATACCAACCATCAGGAATAGGATTATTTCCAGAAGGCTTGCCGGGAACTATATAATAGAAATCCCCGGTTCCTCCCGTGTCAACTGATACTTCTATTTCCTTGAACACGTAGGTCTTCCAGTCCCCTGTATGCACGTCCTCCGCCTCCTTGCTCACCCGGACAGGCTCAGACCATACATCGTCCCCGTCGTTCTTCTGTATCATCCACAGGCTTTGCCCGCTGTTGCTACCGGTGGATTTAATCAGCACCTGGGATTTCCCGGACAGCGAGAAGCTGATGACCGTTTCAGGAGGCTTCTGGCCCAAGTATTCATATAATCCGTCTGTGTACAGCAAGTAGTGCATCCCGTCATTTGATAGCAAAATCACCGTATTGCCAACGGAAGATACGGACAGGATGCTGTCTGCTCCGGAAAATCCGTCTATGGGGGAGTATTGGAAATCTTGGTCATAAAACCCCAACGTATGGTCCGGGGTGGAGACAATGTAGTTCTTGTATTGGGACATGGAATGTATGTATACCAGCCTCTCCCCCTCACCCAGCGTAAACGCAGCGTCGGGCAGCACGATGGCCCGCATCGCCCCGTTCTGGCTGACGAGGTTGTGCGACAGGCTCAAGTCGCCGTCCGTGCAGTCCAGGTCGGACGCCGCCTGCGTGATGCCGGTATATACGATGTTGCTCTCTTCCATCATCCCTGTGTCAATAAAGTTTGTCTGCCGGGCGGCGGACAGGGGCGGTTCGCAGCTCCAGCACGCCTTTGATGCGTTCCAGCTCGTCGTTGGCGCGGGCCAGGTATTGCGCCGCCTCCTGCGGGTTGGTCTTCTCGAAGATGCTGTAGATGCAGTAGTCCGCCGCATGGGCGTGCATCAGGTTGGTCAGTTGCGTGGTCGCGCCGTAGTTCCAGCGGTCGGGCATCCGGAGTTGCAGCACGTAGTCGCCTTCGGGACGCTCCAGGCGGTCGTCGTCCATCAACCGGCCCGTCGCGAGGTAGCGGGCGCAGCGTTGGCGGATGTTGCCCAGCGCGGCAGCCAAGGCGCGGGCCACGATGTACTTGTCCGGCCCTTCTTCCGGGGTCTGGATGTCTGCCGCTTTCTCTTCCTGCCCGGGTTCGGACAACCTACGGCCGGTGACATGGGCCACATTGAGGACATCGCCCGTGATTTCCTCGCGGTTCAGGATAATGGTCACATTTCTCATATTGTCTTAGTATTAATCGGTCTGTACTCTTCCGCACCCATCCCTCGTCGCCGTCCGTGGCGGCCTCCAGCGTCGCGTCGTCGTCGGGCTTCGGGCAGGGATAGCCGTCGCTGTCTTGCAACACGGGCGAATGGTCGTCGTCCTTGGCGTGCATCATGGCCTTGGGATCCTCCCGGTAGGCCAGCTTGGCGCGCAGGTCCGCCGCATGTTCCGTGGCTTCTTGGGCATACTTTTCGGACAAGGAGGGAGCTTTCACGCCCAGCCATCCCGCCAGCACGTGCGCCGCCATCATCTGTTTCAGCCCGGTGGATATGCTCCCGTCCAGCAAGTCGTTGTACCGTCCGGGCATCCGCACGGCCAGCACCAAGCGTTCGTCGGCATCGTATGCGTCCAGCCGGTAGTCCACCGTACGGTTGCGCAGGTAGCGTTTGAACAGTTGTATGGCCGATGCGCAACCCTCGCGCCAGTACGTGTCGAGGAATCCGCCTTCGCATTCCGACGCCCACACCTGCTCGAAGTTGTCCGGCAACCCGGCAGCCTCCAGCGACGAGCGTTTCTCCACCTCGCGGTATATCTCGGATTTCAGTACGGTCAGTTCCATGTCGGTTTCGTTTTCTATGGATGCAAAGTAGGGGATTATCCGGCGGGGGACGACTATATTTTGTGCACGGCCTTATGTTTTCTTCTTCACATAGACAATCACATACACCACCAGGAACGCCACCAGCCCCAGCAGCCCGAAGATGGCCGCCCCGCCCACATCCAACTTGAACTGCTGCCATTTGCTCAGCTCCTTCTCCACCTCCACCACCTGCGGCTTCGTAATGGTGACATAGCGGTCGATGAAGTACGGCACCTTGACCTGCGTCGTGGCCAGGGGCCAGATGCCCAACGAGTGTTGCAGCAACCCGCCGCTCCACCGCGCCCAACTGTAGGCGTAGGGGTTGGAGAGGAAAGACGCTGTGTCCCTCGTAGCCACGCTGTCCCGGTAAGGCAGCAGTTGGACCTTCATCAGCGTGTCGCGTATGACCGTGCTGTCCACCCGCACCGTCTCCACCGGCACATACTTCACGCCCCGGCACGAACATATCGCCGACGCCAGCAATATGATGGCCGGCAGCAAATATGTTCCTATGTTCCTCTGTCTAAACCTTAGCAATATGGTGGCAGGCATTAAATATGTTCCTATGTTCCTCTGTCTAACCCTCATGCCCGAAAAATTTCCCGGTTCAACCTCTCCTTGTCGTAGGCCACGTGAATCCATGCCCCGCCGCCTTCCCAGCCCAGTTCGGTGAAAGGAAGATGGGTCTTGATGTAGTCGAACAGTTTGCGGTTCTCCTCCGCGTCGTGCACGTCGATGTCCGCCGCCATGCCCCGCACGTGGAAGCTGCCCTGCACGCCGCCCACGGCACGGTTCAACTCCGCGCATCGGTAGCCGGAGTTCACGTAGACGGGCCGCCCGTACCACTCGCGCAGCGGGTCCAGCACATTTTCGATAAGGGCTTGCAGGTTGGGAAGCAACGCCTTCGGCACGCGGTTCGGGATGCCCAGGCGGTCTGCCGTCTCGCTCTTGCAGAGTTCGGCAATGGTGAAATACTTGCTCATGATTGTTCAATTTTTAGTTGGATTCTCTTTTTCTATCACGTCCCGGAAGTCTTCCTTGCTCCCGCCGACGGCCTTGCCCAGCAGCGCGGCCACCAGCGCTTTCACATTCAGGTTATACCCCTTGGGCTTGAGGATGTTGCTGATGATGGAGAGGAACTCGATGCCGCACACCAGCAGGCACGCCCAACGGTCGATGGCATAATCGTTGCCCGCCGCCACGTTGATCATGCACACCATGCAGACGAAGGAGAAGTATGTCACCATCTTGCCCATCGTCCGGCGCACGGCGCGGCTCACGCGGACTTCCTCCTTCATCAACATGCTTTTCCGCACGCCGAAACACAAGTCGCACACGATGACCGCGCAGCTCACGATGAGCCACGGCACCATGTGCGACAAACTTTCCTGGATAAATGCAGTGGCCAACGCGGCAAACCCGCTGGACACGCCTTGGGTAATCGAGTCTTTCATCATTTCCTGTTTTTGAGCCAAAGGTAGGAGGAGCGGGCTGGAGGGCGGGTATATAAAATGCAAACGGACGAGAAAAAGCATTCCCCTCTTGCGTATTTCCCAACCATTCATTTGCTCAAGTGAAGAGAAAACAATACTTTTGTACACCAAGATGTACAACCCTAAACATAACACTTATGAGAGTCATCAGTTCATCGGAATTAAGAAACAACATGAAGAAGTATCTCGATTTGGCTGTCAATGAGAAGATTGTCATCCAACGAGGCAAGAACGAGACCTTTGTCCTCACCCGTGAGGATTATTTGGAACCGGACGAGGACTTGAAGCGTGCCGTCAGTGCCCAGGACTTGCTGGTGGGCATTGAAGCCGACATCCGGGAGGCATATAGAAAGAAACAAGCCGTTGAAGTATGAAAGTGCTTTTCTTGCCTGAAGTCCGGCTGTATTTCCAGGAGTTGCAGGATATTCTTTTTGAAAAAGAGTACTTTGGCTTTGAAGAATCAGCCGTGCAGTATGTCCGGGATTTAATCCTGGACATCGAAGCCACGTTGTCAGAGAGAGCGAGCAAAACAGCCCCTCCATACTTCAACCGATACGGGAAAGGACTAAGATACGCTTCTTTCCGCAAGAACCGAAATACGCAGTGGTATGTGTTCTTTACCAAGTACCGGGAAAATGGAGAGGTTGTTTACTTGGTGCGTTACATCAGCAACAATCACATGATTGCACAATATCTATAGGATATAGGACACGAGATAAAGGAACTATGGATACAAAGAAAGTTTATGCCCCATACGAATTGCAGCCTTCTGTTCCCATTCATCCCGGAGAGGTATTGAAAGATGAACTGGAAGCGCGGAATATTTCCCAACGTAAATTTGCCGCACTTATCGGTTCATCTTATTCTGTCCTAAATGAAATTCTGAATGGCAAACGCCCCATAACGACAGAATACGCCCTGAAAATAGAAGCTGCAACCGAAATTCCCGCCCATATATGGGTGAACATGCAGGCAGCCTACAACATGCAGACTGCCCGGAGGGACAGCCGCCTGTCTGCCATGCTGGAACAGATACGCAAGGCTGTGGCGCCGCTTTAAAAAAGAAGTCGGGACAACCAACTTGCCCCGACTTATACTTTATACGGACCAGTGCCGTTCACTTATCTCCATAATGCCCTTTGAGTGAAATCACAAAGACAGTCACGATTTCTTGCTCTATCTTGTATATTAGGCGTGAGCCTTTGTCTATTCTCCGGCTCCAATATCCTTGCAGGTTTCCTTTCAGTTGTTCCACCTGCCCGGTACCGGTTTCAGGATGCTGCTGCAATTCCTCGAAAAGGGAAACTATCTTTTGAAGGATTTTCTTCTGTCCGGATTTCTTCCATTCCTTCAGGTGCTGCTCCGCCTTGAGTGTCAAGACCAATTCGTAACTCATACGCCCAAAATGCTTTTGATGTCATCCATGGAATACGCTTTCCCCTTTCCGGCTTTCATGTCGGCTATGCCTTGCTGCACTTCCTTCATGTTTTCCGGGTCGTTGAACCATTCATCGCCGGAAGGCGATGGATTTTCGTTTACTTCCACGGAAATGCTGTTGGCTTTCGAGATAAGCAGATTTTCAATATAGGCTTTCAAACTTTTTCCTTGTGCCACAGCCATTAATGACAATTTTCGCAACGTGTCTTCCGGAAGGTCTATGTTCTTCCTCTTCAATACCATATCCATACCTTTATTGCTTTGGTTAGGCCACAAAGGTATAAAATATATCTGATGTATATAATATATTACCTTAAATATTTCACCCAGGCAAAGTAATTGGCATTCTCGTTATAATCCGCATCCATCTCGTGTTCGTAAGCCTCCTGTTCGAAGGAGATAGCCCGGTAGGCCCTCTTACCGTCCCGCAGGATGCAAAGACGCACGAGGTACTCCATCCCGTACCACAGGTAATACACCAGCGGCACCGCCAAGAACCACCAAGCACTCACACCACATGCCAGTACAGCTACCAACAACAGCAACCCTGTGAGCATCGTTGTCTCCGTCCATTGCCGGATGTGGGTGCATTCGTGGTTGCGCACCTGCTGCGGCACCTCCGATTCCTTTAACTTGGTAAAGACCAACGGGCCTACCGTTATCGTTTCACAGGTGCTGAAGAATAGTAATACTTCGGCTATCCAGCTTTCGTAATGGATTCGTTTCATGACTGACTTTTATTCCAATGCTGTGCCATCAAGGTTTTTCCAGTTATGTCCATCATACAACTTCATTTTCTTCAAATCTGGGTCATACAACACCTGGCCTTCCGCATATTGGCTTTGGATTGTTGCTGTGATGTAATCACTGATATTGCATCCCATGGGAAAAATTCTTGTCTTCCATAGCGTAAGAGTACCATTGGTAATTTTTCCTCCTTGGAAAACCAATGTGCTGTTCTCAGGAACAGTAAGGGACTCCCCTCCCAAATCAATCTCCCTTCTTATCACGTATGTAGCCCCTCCCGACTTGTTGATTTGTGCTTTGCTCGTGGGATAATAGGTGTTCGGAATACTAGGAGTACCATCTATCCCGACCCAAGAAGAACCATTCCATAGAGAATAAGCAGAATTTTCATAACTGTAATACACTGCTCCCCTGTCCTCCCAAGGCAAAGAGGGCCTTTCAGCATGAGGGCCTCTTATCTTGTTGGCAGTAAAGCCATTGACATCTACCCATCTGTCATCCCCGTCCCCTTCGTGCATGATTAATAGCTTTTCAATACTTTGGTCGTAATATAACATACCAAAAAACTCATTGGCATAATTAGGTCTTGATGTTCCATATCCGCTGGCAAAAAGCCCTTTCAGTCTGGAATTGAACTTGATGTCATTCCAATTGTTGATGGTAAATGCTGTCGATTCTTCTTCTGCGCCACTCCTGTTTACCGATTTTATGCACCTGAACAGGTTATTTTCCTTGTCCAGTACAAACTTCAATCTGTAGCATCCAAAATTGGGGTCCACATTGGACAACAAGCTTGCTCCTACTTGCAATTTTGCCGTTGATTCTTCGTCTTTGCCCTCCCAGCTTAAAGCCGAAAGGCTCCTGGCACCGAAACTTTTGACATTGGTTCCCCTGGAAATCTGGCTCCAATTGTTCATGTTTCCGAACAAAAACACATTGGCATCTGGATTGAATGTGGGAGCTGAAAAAGGCAGGCTGCCTATTGCAAAGCAATAATTGGCTGTACAGTTGAATAGATAGTCCACAGTTGAGTTGTTCCCTGAATTTCTCCATGCACAGTTCATAAGGATTACAGAACTCAACTTCTTAAACTCTCCGTACATGGAATCATCATTCCTCTGATGGAAAATGCCGCCAAACACATTGAAATTGCCTGATGTGCCATAACCTGTCAGGTCAAACATCTTTGTCTTGGTTTCTATGTAACAGCTATACAGGCTGATGTCATTATACAAGGCCATCACTTTTATTTCTGCATCACCCCCAGAGTTCTCAAAGGTGCAATTGGAAAACGACAGGGCTGAGCCATACTGTCCTTCGTGATAGAGTGCGTTGCCTGTGTTATGATTCAACCAACAGGATTCAAATTGAATGCCATTAATAGCCCCTCTTGTACTGTCTTGATTATTATCCAAATATAACCCATGCTTGTTGAACCAGCTTTTTATGTTTCTGAACACGGCATACCAACATTTGGTAAGATAAAGACCTGCTTCGGTACAATTCTGAATAAGGATATTCTCAATGACAGTTCCTTGAGTTATATACGTGCATTTTAAGCCATATTTGACCTTGTCCGAACCTTCTATGCAAATATTTCTTATAAATCCATATGATACAGCATCTGTTGAATTTATGCAGTTTAATACACATTCCATTGATTCAATAGTATCAGTTGGAGCCAATTTTGATTCTTCAAATTCTCCTTCCAATTTGTATCTGATGTCTATAGGCAAAGGAGTTCCTATGTAATAAGTCCCTTTCCCTAATTTCACATGATTGTTCATCGAGAAAGCCTTCACAATGGCATCATAACTGTCAAAACTGCTGTCATTGGGTTTGGCTCCGAACCATTCAGGATAAGCATAATCAAGTTTGAAATCCCTAGAGCTTATAGACAAATCATCTGAAAATATCCTGCGAATCCCGGATTGAATGACAGTACTGTTTCCAGCAAGAGTTCCATTGCCCAAACTTCCCCCCTGAAAATCCAGCGTGCACCCTTCCGGCACCGTTATCGTCTCCCCGTCCAAATCATAGTCATACTGGATGATGTACCGTGTATTCGCCTTGCTCATCATCGCCTGCGTCAGTATGTTCTTTCCCGAAGAGATATTCTTGCGCAAGTAGACGCGCCCCAAGCCGCTGAAGGCCGAAGCGTTATACTCCTTGTCAGCAAACTGGAGCACGTGCACATCGGTAGATTTCTCCACGGAATGCAGGTCTTCTTCATCCGGATTGTTGATAATTTCGGTACCGCCTTCGCCGCCAGGTAGGGTATAAAGCTTGCCGGTGACAGGATCAATCTTCACCTCCTGCGTTTCCAAAGAAGTTTTGGTAGCAGCTTTGATGCCGCCCAATTTATTTTCAGTAGCAACTTCCAACGCTTCCCCTTCCGCTATAGGCACATACAGCTTCCCAGTATCCGGGTCAATCTTCACCTCCACCGTCTCGTCCTGCGTCTTGGTGGCGGCGCGGATGCCGCCCAACTTGGTTTCCGTGGCTGTCTCCAACGTGCCGCCGCCGGTAATCTCAATGTCTCCCTCGCCAATCAGGCTTTCGCCGTTGATGGTTTTTAGCTTCGTGAAGCCGCTTTGGGCCAGGAACTCGCCTTCCGTGCCGGAGAAGTCGCCGCGCATCACGGCTATCTGGTAGGCGGACAGGCCGTCATAGCCATACGTGGCCACCGAGCTGGCAAGGCGCACCGTCACCTCGCCCGATTCACCCGTGTAGGTCTCCTCGCTGGGATAGTCCGTCAGGGCAAACACATAATCCTTGCGGCTGCGCATCAGGCAGCGGTCGTTGAAACGGTTGTCGTGCGGATGGATGAAGCAAGGGTCGTTGGGATGCGGGCCGGGACGACGCAGGCAGACAGGTTCTCCGCCCGGCGTCAACGGTTGGCGGTGGGGCAGCAGGTTGCCATAGTTCTTCACCCAAATGGCTTCCAGCGAATAGGCTCCTTCGGGCAAGTCGCCTGGCAGGTCGGCCAAGAGCTTGCCGCCTTCAGCCGTGGCTGTCAGCAGGTATTTTTCGTTTCCGCCGATGAGGAACATCTTCACCAAGGCGCGGGAGAAGTCTTCGGGCACTTGGCTCGTGCCGCGGAAGATGCTCCACTCGATATGTACCAGTTTGTCTCGTTGAATGTATTGCATAGGGCTTATGAGGGATTAAAATTGGAGGTTGCTATTTTTATGAAGTGGTCCCCGGCTTCGGGGTTGCCGCGCGTGATTTCCACCAGGCCGGCACAATAATAGATGATGGAAGAGCGGAGCAAGGCGGGGATGCCAAGGGTGTCGCCATCGTCGCCGGATTGCACGGCAGGTAGCTGAACGTAGAGGGCGCGTTCGATGCGATGGTCTGCTTTTCCGTCGGTGTCTTTTCCTGCGGTGAAGTATTCCATCGTGCGTTGCCCCTCGCTGTTGTGCGAAAAGACACAGACGGGCTTTATCCAAGTGCCGCGCGTGAAGGGGTTGCGCTGCATCAGGTTCGTGGGACTGCCTTCATCGGCCACGGTGGTGACGGCGCGGTTCCACGACCGTAGTTTGAAGCTGACCAGACGGAGGAAGTCTTCGGGCAGGACGATGATGCCTGTGCCGTCGTCGGCGGGCAGTTGCGCGGTATCCGGCAAATCCATCTCTTCGGCTTCCATCAGGCCGACGGGACACATTTCCAGGATGCTGCGCACGGCATACGCCAGTTTGGCGCGGATGATTTCGTCCAGCTCCATGTTGTCCGTGCCAGTGGCGAGGTATTCGCTCTCCACCTGGTTCTCGTCCAGCGTGACGCGGACGGCTTCCACCAATTCCTCTATCGGTACTTGCTTCATTGTCTCAAGCGGGGTTAATGTTCGGGAAACGGATGCCTTGCTTCGCGGCCTCGGCCAGGATCTCGTCCGGCGTGGTCAGCGTGCCGCGGTCTGTTCCGTGTTGGTTCACCAAGTATTCAATGGCTTCCTGCCATGTCTCCACTCCTTTCACGTCCTGTGCCTTCGGGGCTGCCTTGGCGGCAGTTTTGCCTCTCTTCCGCTTGGGGGCGTTCCCGGCTTGTTCGGGTGGAATCTGCCCTTCCTTGCGGCGGTAGATGCGCCCGTACATGTCGCTTGCTTCCAACGCCTTGATTTCGGCATCGGTCCGGGCGATGTACATGCTCCCGCCACGGGCCATCGGGGTAAAGCTGAAACGCTTGTCCACGCCGTCCACCAGGAGGGAGAAGGATATGTTCAAATCGGAAATGTATCGCATATTAATGAAAAATTAATTTAATGAAGAACTAAGAATGAAGAATTCTCAAGAATGCTCCACGCTCAATTCTTCATTTTGCGCGGAGCGCGATTCTTCATTCTTCATTCCCTTAAAGGCTTGCCAGCTTCACCCGTGCATGGGCCTTCGGATAGACGAGGTAGCAGCAGCTGGCCTCCTTCATCACCACGGCCTGCGTGTCGCGCTTGGCCAACTTCGCCATATCGTATTCCTTGCGGTTCCAAGGCAGGAAGGTCTTCTTGCGCAGGTATTCGGGGTCGATGACAAACATTTCGTCGCTCTTCTCGTTCATGTCCATCAGCTCGTGGTGCATCACCAGCAACTTGCCGAAATTGCTGTCGAACGAGGTAAACTTCAAGCCCCAACGCTCGAACTCCTTCACCACCTTGAAGCGTTCGCTCTTCATCTTGGCCAGCGTGGCGAGCATCGTGCTGCCGGCAAAGCCCACTTTGGTGCCGTTGCCGGAATCGTTGCCCGTGAAGAGGTCTTTCAGGAAGTCCACCATCTGGTCGTCGGTGATGGTGACCGCGCCGCTGGCGGCGGTGCCGATGCTCATGTCCTTGCCCGCCATCCAGTAGATGCCGCCGGTGAAGTAGACGTCCGCGCCGCTCTTCTTCGGGTCCTTGCCGCGTCCCTTGATGCCGAACAGGAAGCTGTTTTCCATGCCGAGGCGCATGTCGTAGATGCCGTCCTCCTCCATGTCGCTGAAGTTCCAGTCCACCTTCTTGTCCCACATCTTGTCGAAGGTCGATTGCTCCACCTGCATCATGAACTTCTGGCAGAACTGCTCTTCCGGCGTGGGCAGGTTGTAGAAGTTGCCGGTCTCCACGTCGATTTCCGAGGCGGCGCGGCCCATGCGGATCAGCACGGTGTCCACGTTGATTTGCGGCACGAGGCTGTTGGTGCCGTCCTGGTTCTTCTTTCCGTTCACGGCAATCACCACGGGATAGTTGGTCTCGTCGTTCTTGCCCACCACGTAGAGCATCAGGTCCTTGGTGTCCTCCGTCGTGCCGTCGGCCTTGTAGCCCTTCACGCCCACCACGCGGATGGTGTCCGTCAGGCTGAAGATGCTGCCGTCGTCCACCTGCACCGTGGTCGAGCCTTGGCCGGAGGTCATGGCTGCCACCTGCGTCTTCACCGTGGTCTTGATGGGGCGGGTGGCCACGCTGTAATACTGCACAATCATCGAGCTGCTGCGCGAAATCTGGTTAGCACTGCGGGTAATCTGGTCGATGGGCGTCCGCATGGGGCGCATCTTGGTGATTCGTTTGTCAATCTCCTTGGCATAATAATCCGGATCGGTTTCCTCCGTCTGCTCCATGCCCGTGGTGGCCGTCGAACCGGCGAATGAATCCGTCACATTCGTGCCGCCACCTTCCATTTCCGTGGCCTCGCCGCCCATTGCCGTGGCAGCGGCCATGCACACGCCCGTTACCGAGCTTGCCACGATGGCCAGCAACATCAGCAATGCGCTGCCCATCATCTTGAATAAATCCTTTCCTTTCATCGTTCTTCTGTTTTTTTGATTATGATTTTGTTTTTGTTGATTAGTCTTCCCATACGCTGCGGTTGCGCCCTACAATTTGGTCGAGGCGGTCGAGCAACGGATCGCCTTTCCGGCCTCCGGCATCGCCACGCCCGCTCTGCGACACGTCACTGGGCATGTTGGACGTCTTGGTGCGCTTGCGCTTGTTGAGGTCGATATTGGCGTTCCGTCCGGCCACCTCGCCCTCTTGGCGCGCTTCGGCCACACGGGCGTTGGCATCCTGCTGCATCAAGTCGTAGTTGGCGGCTTTCATCAGCATCATCCAGTCGTCCTTCGTGATGTCGTTGGTGATGATTCGGTCCAGCAGTCCGCCGTCGCCATAGAGGTAGGAGTATGCCTTGGCGGCATCGTCATCTGTGAAGGAGCCTTCGGCCTTGGCGGCGTCCAGGTCGTCCAGCATCCGCTGCATGTTGGCCTCGGCCTGCGCTTGCAGTTCCTTGTCCTTGGCCTGCTTCTCGGCATACTTGGAGAAGGCCGCGCTGAATTCCTTGGCCTTGGCCTCGTCGTTCAATGCCTCGCGGAAGTCCTCGCCATACTGTTCGATGAGATACTCCATCGGGTTGCCGCCTTTGCGCATCACCATCAGGAAACCGGCGCTGCGCGGGTCGTTGGCCAGCAGTTCGCCCAGCTCGCGTTGCGCGGCATCGCTTCTGTCCATTCTGTCCCATTCATCCCCCAGCCGCCCGTAGAAGGCCTCTTCGTCATCGGCCGTCACGTCGGGGTATCGCTCGGCGAAGCGTTCCATGAATGCCTCGCGGCGGCTCTTTTGTCGCTGAGTTTCAGTTGCTTGTTGTTCTCTGTTGTCTGCCATGTCTTTTTACTTTTCCACAAATGTAGCCCCCGGGCTGTTCTCCCCGACTATAAAAAATGTCGTTTGCAGAATCTTTTTGTAAATTTGTTGTCAGGATAACAGGTTAAGTATGAGAAAGAAAGGAAGTGTATTCGTATTGACCGACGGGAGGGACCGCGACTTGCTCCGCGCCTACAACGAGCAGCTCAGGAAGCAGCTACGCCTGTACGGGCGCGTCTGCCAGTCGCTGCTGGCGGAGAAGACGGTAGGCTCGCCCGCCTCGCGGTTCTGGGTGTCGTCGGAGAGGGCGTGCGTCGTTGTCTACCGGATGATGCGGGGCGAATCCATCGGCTACATGAACCCGGTCAAGCACCGCTTCTACACCGCCCTCTACCAGGCCTTCTGCCGCTACCGCGAGGAGCACCCGCAGATGCCCGTCAAGCACATTGTGGAAATAGTGGTCACGCAGCCTGCCCCGTGCTTCCCCGTCACGGCCCGCGTGGCCAAGAACATCATCGAAAGGACCCGACGCCGATGCCAAAGGGAAAAGATAGAACGGTTGCGCTCAAAGTAGCCGTGTCGGTGGTGCTGGCAGCGTGCTTCGGGATAGTCCTCGACTACCTCGAGGATAGTTCTCGACTATCCGAAGGGTTGTTCTCAACTATCCTGCCGCACCTTGTGGGGCAGCTGCTGCACGCCAACCTCTTCCACCTGCTGGCCAACGTCTACGTGCTGTGGCTGCTGCGCTTCTCGCCGCGCGAACTCCTGGCGGCTTACCTGCTTTCCATCCCCGCCACGTTCGTCGTTTGGTCGGGGCAGGCCATGGGGTTCAGTTCGGTGCTCTATGCCCTGATGGGGATGCGGCTGCCGCGTGTGCGGATGTCAAAGGCGGGATGGGCGGTGTTCATAGCCGCCAATGTAGCGACGGCCTTCGTGCCGGGCATCGCCTTCGGGGTGCACGTGTCGGCCTTTGCCTTGGGATATGTATGTCAAACCATTTATACCTTATATGATGAATATCGAGGAGCTTGTCAGAGAAAATGAGCGGCGCACGGAAGAATTGCACGCGCCCTTCAACCCCATCACGGGCGAAGGCTCGGTAGGGAAGCGCAAAAAGGTGCATGTGGAAGACCTGTATCCATACGACATGTTGCTTCCTTTGCCCATGTTGAAGAACAAACTGGTGCGTCTTATCCTGAAAGCCGGAAGCATTAACCAATTCTGCCTCGACCGCTACGGCGAGTGCAGCCCGGAAACGCGGGAGAAGGTGGTGCGGGAGTTCATCCGCGTACGCTGCCGCCACGACTTCCCCTTCTATGCCTACGCCTACAACCAAATCAAGAACAAGGACGGCGGGAAGAACATCCACTTCCGGCTGTCTTACCCGCAACGCCACTTCCTCTCCGTGCTGGAGGATATGCGCCTAAGCGGGGTTCCTATCCGCATCATCCTGCTCAAAGCCCGACAATGGGGAGGCTCCACGCTGGTGCAGCTCTACATCGCCTGGATTCAGCTGATGCACAAGGAGGGCTGGTATTCGGCCATCGTGGCACAGGACGGCACCACGTCGCGCAAAATCAAGGCCATGTACAGCAAGATGCTGGAGAACCTGCCCGCCTGGCTCATCCGTTGCCCCCAGGAGGCGAAACTGGCCTTCACGCCCTACGAGGGCTCGCAACTGGACAGCATCATCACCTACGGAAAGGGGACGAACATCACCCGGGCACGGGACACCGTCATCACCGTGGGCACCTACAACAACCCCACCGCCGGGCGTGGCGGCGACATCGCCTGCGTCCACTACTCCGAAGTCGGCCTGTGGGAAGACACCGACGGCAAGAAGCCCGAGGACATCATCCGCTCCATCTCCTCCTCCCTGCTCATGGCCCCGCTCACGGTGGAGGTCATAGAGTCCACGGCCAACGGCATGGGCAACTTCTTCTACCGCGCCTACCAGGCGGCCAAGAAGGGGGAGAGCAACCGCCGCGCCGTCTTCGTCCCGTGGTTCAAGATTGAAAAATACGCCCGCACCGTGGAGGACAAGACGGCCTTCGCCCAATGGCTGCTGGACAACAAGGACAACGACAACCCGCCACCGGGCTGCCTCGACTCCGGCAAATACCACTGGCACCTGTGGACGCTGGGCGCGACCTTCGAGGCCATCAACTGGTACATCTTCAAACGCAAGGACTACATCGACCACCAGGACATGATGGCCGAGTTTCCCAGCGACGACATCGAAGCCTTCCGAAACAGCGGGCGAAACGTCTTCAGCCTCTACCACCTGGACAAGCTGAAGGAGACGTGCCGCCAGCCCCTGCATGTCGGCGAGGTGCAGGGCGACAGCGTGCAGGGCAAGCCCGCCTTGCAGAACCTCCACTTCGTCCACGACCGGGGCGGCCTGCTGAAGGTGTGGATGCTGCCGCAGAAGGCCAAACAGCGCATGGCGCGCCGCTACCTCGTCGCCGTGGACGTGGGCGGACGGGGCAAGGACGCGGACTGGAGCGACATACTCGTCATAGACCGCTACTGGATGATGTTCGGCGGCGCGCCCGAGGTGGTGGCGGAGTGGCACGGGCACATCGACCACGACCTGCTGGCCTGGAAGGCGGCACAGGTGGCCGCGTTCTACGACAACGCCCTGCTGGTCATCGAGAGCAACACCATCGAGACCAAGGACAACGACACGGACGGCGACCAGTCGGAACTTATCTTCAGCCGCATCGCCGGGGTGTACGACAACCTCTACGTCCGCCGAGCCCCGGAGGCGAAGATTGCCCAGGGCGTCACCACGGAATACGGCTTCCACACCAACCGCAAGACCAAGCCGATGATCATCTCCAACCTCGTGGCCTGCGTCCGCGACAAGTCCTACATTGAGCGCAACCTGGACGCCATCGCCGAGATGGCCGTCTACGAGAAGAAGGACAACGGCTCGTTCGGCGCCGCCCCCGACCATCACGACGACCGGGTCATGGTGCGAGCCATCGGCCTGCACGTCTGCTTCAACGAAATGGACTTGCCCGCCCCGGTCAAGCCAAAGGCCAAGAAAACGAATGTGAACGTAATGACAGAAGCAACCATTTAATCCGATAGAATTATGAAGATAGTAAAAAGAATCCAGGCTTTCTTCATCCTCCTGAAAGCCGACCGCGAACTGAAAAGAGCCATCAACCAAGCCGACCGCCTGCACCTCCGCACCGGCCGCCGCTACTACGTCCTGCCCAACACGCGCCACGAACTGCGCGCCTGGTGCTGGACGGACATCAAGCGGATGCGCCAGGCGGGCCTGTTCTCCCACCGCGCCACGCAGCGCGATTTCCTCTTCGAATCCTTCTACCACACGCCGGGGCAGTTTGGCGAGGGCGCGTTGTCTCCCCTCCAGCGCAAGCAGAAACGCCGCGCCTGGCTGAACTATGTGGCGCAGGCACGGCGGCTGCCCTGAAAAAATCATCCTCCAAAGACAACTTTTCCAATCTATTTGTTTAACTTTGCAGTAAAATAAAGTAGGTAATGGGGAATTTCAGTGTTCAACAAGAGGCGAAGAAGGAAGCCAAGGAGCGGGACAAGACCCGACGGGAGAAACTTGCGGGGTACTTTTTTAACCTCTCGCAACTTGCCTTTGCAAGCCTTGTCATTGGGTGGATAACGCCATTCTCTTCCAATGCCAACGCCACCCAAAATTGGACGGTGCTGATAGGAGGAATCTTGTTCACTGTATTGTTCGCATTCATAGGGAACAGAATATTAAGGTACTAAAAATAAAGGATATATGTTATGAATATGCTCGCAGCTACTTATTTTATCGGTGCAGCCATCGGCCTGTTATTTCTCATTTGGCTTTATACCAAACCGGGGAAAAAATGGTTGCATAGCCTTTAAGTTTGTAGGAATGAACCTATGGAAATACTGGCAATATTATTCGGCATCACAACGGTCATAAGTGCAGGTATCCTGATATGGCTCAACACCAAGCCGGGAAAGAAATGGAAAGAAAGTTTGTAAAGCAAAGGCGACCCACACCGGGCCGCCTTTCTTGTCTCCCTATGCCTGTTGCGGCACTGCCGCCCCTTGCTGCTGCGCCGCCACCATCTGCTGCTGTTGCCGCTCCAGTTCCTGCTTCTGCGTCTGGATGAGTTGCAGCAACTGGTCGCCGAAGGGGAAGGCACCCACCTGCAGCATCTGTTCGATGGTGATTTGTTTCGCGTTGAGCAGTTGCAGCAACAGCTCGTTGTTCAAGGCGCGGTAGACGGGCGTGTCGTAGCTCTCGGTGATGGCCAGGTCGAAATCGATGCCGCCCATCGTCTGCGGGTCGTAGCGCACCACCGCCGAGCGTCCGGCCACCTTCACCGTCAACGGCTCGTCGTAGAACTGCTGGATGTTCTTCAGCTTCTTCTTCGCGTCCGCCGTCAGGAAGGAGGAATAGGTCTCCAACAGGTCGATGATGGACGTGGAAGCGTTGTTGGCCTGCTGCTGGTAGAGCACGCCGCTCGTCCCGCTGGAAGCCTGCTTGCCCTGCAAAGCCCCGTGCACGCCGCTCACGTCGTCCATCAGTTGCATCTGTAAGGTAATCATGTCCTGCAATCCCTGCACCTTGCTGTTGTTCACCAGTTGCTGCGGCGGTTTGGCCCCTTCTTTCAGCTTCAGCTTGATGACGCCGTTGAAGCGCGTCCACTCCTCGGCGATATCCTCAATGTTCATGTCTTCCGGGATGCTGCTTTCATCCACCACCAGCACGCCCTTGGCCGACGCCTTCACGATGAAGTCGTTCAAGATGATGTAATGGTTGATGTACCGCTGTTGGTCGATGATGTCGCCCACGAAGGGGTGTATCTCGCCGTCGATGTAGGGATATGCCTTCACCGTGTAGGGATGCTCGCCGTGGGCGTAGGGCGATTCGCCTTCCTCCAGCACGTCGCCGAAGGGGGACAGGAAGCGGTAATACCAATAGTTCTCGATGATGTACTCGTACTCGATGAGCGGCACTTGCTCTTCGGGCATATAGAGGCGGATGTTCCCATTCTCGTCCAGCAGGTAGTTGCCCGCCGCGTCCTTCATGCGGTTCTCCTCCATGCGGGTGGCGTTCTCCTGCCGGATGGCTTTCAGGTTGCCGTAGGAATCAATGTAGGCATCGCCCTCCAGCCAGTCGTGGCACCACAGGGCTTTCCGTTGCTCCTGCGTCCACACCTCGACGACACGGCACAGGCTCAGGTCGTAGGGTTGCAGGAAGGACACGTAGTCATGAGTGTTGCGGCGGAAGGTGTCGATGTAGTTGGCCAGCACGTCGCGGTTCCTCGCCTTCTTGTAGATGTCCTCCAGGCGTTGCAGGTCCGCGTCGCTCTTGGCAAAGGCCGAAGCCAGTTGGCCGAAGGTCAGGTCGTGCAGTTCGCCGATGATGCTCACGTCGTCCATGCGGATGTCGTTCATCTGCCCGTCCATGAAGAAGAAGTTCGGGTTCACGTTGTCCGTCCAGCAGTCCTGCCGCCCGCCGCGCATCGAATACACCTCCTTCTGCACGGCCAGCCCGCTGATGAGGAACTCCTCGAACATCCGCGCGTCCAGCTCCTTCTTCTCGTTCAGCTTGTTGTTATACTCCAGGATGGTGCTCATCGTCTCGCCCAGCTTCTGCTCCTCCCGGTCGCGGGCAATGCAGACGGGCGACTTGCTTTGGTTGCGGTACACGCCGATGACTATCCTGGCCAACCGACGGATCAGGTTGTTCTTCAGCGGGATGTTGCCCTGCATCCGGATGTATTCCTCCTCGGTGATGGTCCGCCCGCAATACTCCACGGGGTCGCCCCACTGGTCGCCATACATGTAGCGTTTGTTGCGTTCGCGCTCCTTGCGGAAGTCGTCCATGCAGTCCCAGGCACGGGCGGCGCGGAAAAGGATGTCCGCCTCCCGTCCCTGGCGGCATTGCTTCTTGTCGTAGGCCACGGTGTCCGTCTGTGGCAACGGCTGTTTGGGTATCAGTTTTCTCCTCATAATCCAATCTTTTTGCAAATGAAGGGATTGCGGGGGAATGGCTGACTATATAATGTGACAATGCAAGAATCTACTACCACAAAGCCACTTTGCCCACACCGGCTACATCGAGCGAGGCAGGGATGCCCAACGCCCGAAACACACGGCTCAGGGTGGAAAGGGTCAGGTTCTTACCCTTCTCGATACGGGATACCTGGGCACGCTTCACACCGATGCGTTCGGCCAATTGCTCTTGCGTGAGGTTTTGTTGCAGACGGGCATTTTTGATGGCCTCACCCATGCGCCAAGCCTTGATGTCTTCCTCAAGCGTATGGTCGAACTTGTCACGTGCCGGGGTACCTTGTCGTCCGATGACACGGTCCAACATTTCCTCGTGGGTGTACAACTCCATATTTCCTGTTTTTTCCATATTCATTTCCTCCTATTCTTTTGTTCAAAATACTTTTGACGTAAAGACTCCGCTTTGGCAATTTCCTTGTCGGGTGTCTTCTGCGTCTTCTTGTTTATGCCATGGGTGGCTACGACAAGCGTATCCTGTTCCGTGTCCCAGAATGAAAAGAGACGGTAGGATATGCCTCCATACAGAGTCCGGAACTCCCAAATCTCACTGCTTCCCAATTTCTTGAAAAGCTCCTTGTCCAGGACGTACCTGCTTTTAGTGATATTGTATGCCACCTTTTCGCGGGCTTTCGGGGGCAACGATTCCAAAAACTCAATGGCCTCCTTCAGGTAAGTTACATTAAATCTCGGTTTCCCTTCCATGATTCGACATTGTTTCTTAGGGACAAAGATAGGCATAATGTTACATATATGTATCATTTAGGGGAATAAAAAATACGGGACGACCCAAATGGGAGTCCCGCAGATGTGTATTGTATATAGAGAAAGCTATTCCCTCAACCTCTCTATCCCCTCCATCTTGATGCCATACAGCAAGTTCCGGGTCGTCTCATCCTCCGGAAACTCTTTCAGATAGTCCTCATAGCGTTTGGAGGCATCAACCAAGTCTTTCAACTGCACATACTTCTTCGCCCGGTCACTGTCTAACAAGTCTTCCAATTGAGAAGTGTAATCGGCCACATCCAGCATGTTCCCTTCTTTCTGCGCTTCACGGATGGCATCCTGGTAACTCTTCCGGTCGTACTCGAACTCGTTGACGAAATCGCGCACTTTATAGAAAGAAGAGTTGATCCGCTTCAGCTTCACATCCTTGTTCCCGCTGATGACAAATCGGCTGACAAGGGGCATCCGACTGAACGTGACGGACTGCTTTTCTCCTTGTGAAGTACCCACTATCCAATCGGCCACGGAAAGAATAGTGGTTCCATAACCGCCCGTATAGCCGCTTATCAGGTTCTGAAGGGTGGCCGGGTTCCAATCCGCCCATCCTTTCTTCAAGTCGCTTCCTCCTGTTGCCAGGTTGCTCAGCCTTGACAGTTCTATCAACGTAGGGCTTGTGCTGTTATATACCATTTTATATTCAGGCGTGAATCCCTGCTTGGCATTAAAAGGTGTCTTATGCAAAGGATTTCCCATGAAGTTCACATTCATCATGTTTTGGAATGGGGGCTGTCCGATGGTAGGAAGGAAGTTCAAGAGGAATTGGCTTCCTTCATACGACCAGTTCATGCTAAGCGGGGACACTGCATCTATCGTGAACTTGACAAAATCTGTGGCAGAGATGTCCCGCTTCCCGGATGCGGCGCCGAAAATGGCATCCCCCATGCTATACCAAGGCGACATTTCAGGAGAGAGGGGAATCTTCAGCCAATACCCTTCCGGCAACCGGATGCAGATGTTATGCGTGCGCTCCCAGTCTGTCAACACATCGTAGTAGTCCTCGTCATCGTCGCCACTACTCCAGCCGAGTACGTCATACAATGCAGGCAACAACAGATTATTCAGCAGGGGTATTGCAACGGCGCCGATAGCCATGCTGTTTGCCATCAGAGTGATGCTGGTCATGACAGGATGCTCTTTCAAATTCTTGTAAAGCCTGTACTTGGCTTGCATATTCGCATTCCAGAAAAGAATAGAGGCACGACCGTACTGCGAAACGGCAGAAGCTACATTGATAGGGCTGTACCAGGATTTGTTCGGATCGGCTGATTTCCGCCCCGCTCCCTTCCGGTTGAAATTGACCGTTATCTCCTTGGCATCGATGATAGAACGGTTGATGGAGCGTCCCATTTCCCTACTGGTCTTATAGGCGGCAAAGCGGTTGACCAGCTCGGCCGATTGCCCGGCAAATTCCACAAGGTCAAAGAATAGTTTGAGCAGGCCTTTCGGGGTGAACCATTTTGGAGTTTTTCTCGACAGGTCTTTCAACTTCTTGGCCAGCTCGCGGGCATATTCGTCCTGGTTGTTAACGAAGGTGTAACCCGTGGCACCGCCGTTATCCATAAACTCCTTGAACAGTCTGTCCGTCTTGCCGTTCATGGTTTTTCCTTTCCGGTATTTATACAATCGCCACATCATGGGCAGGAAGTCGCCAAACCCAAGCCGTTGGTTCTTCGTAAACTTCATCCAGTATTTCGGGTTCTCACGGATGAAAGCCTGGTTGTTCGCATACATGCTGTCCTTGAAAAGGTTGGCCAAGGCAAAGAAGGCGTTCTTGGCCGTGAATGCGCCGGCCATGAAGCGTTGCACGCGCTTTCCTACCTCAGTAAGGGCGTCATTGTTCACATCCGGATTCAGCAGCCCGTTCATCGCCTGTGCCAGCCTTGGGTTGCCGGTGACGGTAATCACATACTTGTCTCCGGCAATATAAAGTGGGATATCGTGTTGGTCCCGTTCGTGGTACAAGGTACGATAGGCCGTCTTCGCCTTTTTCCCGACAGGTTTCGTCACGTCTGCCTTCTGATACTTGTTCATCGCTTCCTCAAACCGTTTCAGCACTTCGGTGATCTCCTCCGACGTGGCTTTCTCCGGCATCTTGGGAACCGCTTCCACCCATTCGGGCGTTTCTTCCCCGGCGGGAATTTTAGGAATGACAAGCAATTCACCCAACTCCTTGTTTCCCTTCAATTCGTCATACTTCACCATCCATGCCCGGTTGGTTATGGCAAGACCGCCCGTGTCGTGGTTCACCACCAACGAGTACAAGGCCAGCTTCGCCATGTTCTTGTTGCCTGTAGACATGGAAGCGTATGCCGTGTTCAGTATGCTGCCGAAAGGATTGCCCGCTTCGCTGGTACGGCCTCCTGCTTTCTTCACGGGATTGCCGCCCGGATAGAAATCGTTGCCCATATAATTGTAGACATCGCCTGCTATCTCATCCGCAAACCCGCGCAAGGGGACATAGTTTTCAAACCTGTCCTTCTGCCGTTCCACATACTCCTTGCTGACCAGTCCGGATTCATACTGTTTCTGCAAGGCATAGCCCGTGGCGTTGGAAATGGCATTCCACAAGGCATCAATATCTTTGGCGTCATGCTCTTTCTCATATTGCTCCACATATTCCCATGAAGATTCTTTCCAACCCTTCGGGTATTTCTCCGTGTCCTTGAACACGGAGGACAGCCCGCTGTAGTCCTTTGACAAGTCTGCACCCAGTTTGGCGGCTTCTTCATCCAGCAACCGTTGTTTCTCCATCCAAAAAAGGTTTTTCCGGGCATTGATGCGCTTCTTGGCTTCAGACCAATCTTTCAGGATGGATTCCTCGCTGGCATCTCCTTTGGCCAGTTTTTCCACCGCCATCTGTCTATTACGCTCCGCTCCATGCTTGGCCTCCACATACATCACCAGTTCGCGCAACGGGCCATTGTCCCAGTTCCATTTCCTAATGCCGCTTTTTCCCCCGACCAATTCCAATATCGCTTTGTTCAGAGGTCTCACCAAGAACGAATCGAACATATCCATCTCGTTCTTCGTCTTGGAAGATAATGCCAACATCAGGTTGTACGCATTCTCAAAAGCCTGGATTTCCTTTCCTGAATGTTTGGCAACCAAGTCTTGGAATTTCTCGACCGCAGTCAGATGGTCCACAGCCGTTTCCCGAAGCTGGAACTTGAAGCTGTTGGCCAGCTTGTCCCATGCTTCAACGGTAGGCGTGGAAATGGGGGACGGGCTTTCCGTGTTCATGGAGTCGGCATCCTTTTTATTATCTGCTTCGCGGAAAAGAAGATTTTCTTCGCTGTTATCTTGCAGGATTGAGAGCAAGACCTTATCTTTGTAGTCAGAAAACATTTCGGTAGTAGGCTTCGTGCCGGGCGTTGTGCCAAAACCGTTATCATAAGCTGCTTGGCTATTAATCAAGTCAAGCAGCTTTCCTTTTTCTATATGCGTCAACTTGTGGTCATAATAACGGTTGCCATTCTTATCCACCGCCACAGTAGAGCGTACAGTATAATCCACACCGCCTATCTTCAGCCCGCAAACATAATATTGGTACTCCTTGACATCAGGATTTTTATCCGTGTCAGTATTTCCACGAGAATCAATATAGATACTGTTTTCTATAATCTGTGGTATGGCAGCTATACTTTGAAGGTGCTCCACATCCTTATAGTCGTGTTGCAATACTTCGTTTATTCCACCATTTCTGCGGCCACGTTGTAGCTGGATAGTAGTCCCGGTGTCTTTATTCGTATAACTACCTTGCAGTTTCTTCCCATACTCCAGCGCATTCTTCTTGTACTGTTTCAGGTCATCACTCGGTTCAATCTCTTTGCCCGTAATCTCCACCGGCTTGCTCTCCCGCAGCTTGCGGATACGCTCTGCTTTGGCGCTATGGGCAGCTTCCGCCACCATAGCTCCCCCACGGGGGGAGTTGAGGGGGCTGCTATAGTTCCCCACCTTCAACTCGTACTGTTTAGCTATGTCCTCCGCCTGCCCCAGGATGCTACTGAATCTTCCCGGCTCGCGCAGGTTCTCGTAGCTCCGCCACAGGATGTAGCGCAGTTCGTTGTCCGACAAGGTTACGCCATCAAATCCCTCAAATCCTATCTTGTGCAGCATCCGCAGGAACAGTTCCTTGATTTTACGCCACCAGCCGGCACTGAGGTCATCAAAGTTGGTGTCCTCTGCCAGCGAGGCCAAGTATTCTTCCGTGGCAAGCCGGGTATCCCAGCCATTCTTTTGCGCCAATGCCGCAATCTTACGGCGTACTTCCACGTCTGCGTTGTTGAACACATTGTCAAGGAAGGTGTCGAAGTGTTCCCCGAAGAGTCGGCGCAGGCCATAGTGGGCCACGGCCTCGTGCAACAAGGTCTGTTCGGCATCGAAGGTACTGCTGTTATTGGGTATGACGATAACTATCTTGTCAGTGGCCCGGTTATAGAATCCTTTGGGATAATGTGTCTTTCCTTTCCGGTCTGTAATAGCCATTGGTTCATCCACAATCTCCACGTTGTCCAAATGCAGTTTCCCGGCCAGCTCCTGTACTCGTGCTGCCATGTTGCGGCGTTCGCGTTCGGAAAACTCTTTGCGTTGGCGGACGGTGCGGGTGGACTTGCCCAAGAACTTGGACACGGGGTCGTTGGTAGCTGAGAGGACATCATCGGATAAAAATCCTGCCCCATTTCTATACAACACAGTATTCCCCGTCTCCTCATCCACCTTCTCCTCTATGGCTCCAAACAGATTGTCGAAAGCCACGTCCAAGCTTTCAAAATCGCTCTCCAACGGGTAAGGGTAATACTTCTGCGTCAGTTCCGGAGATTCCCAGCCTATGGTGTTATTATTGGCAAGGAAATTGTTCACGATGCCTTTTTCAGACAGTTTCCTTTCCACCCATACGGCAAAAGCCCTCGCGCCAAGTTCAGTCGGCTCTTTCCAGTAGGACGATTTGAGGCTGGCGTAGGCGTTGCTTCTTTCCCCGTATGAACTGCCGTTGATGGCCTTCATCAGGTCCGCAAAGGCATCAGTTATCTCTTTCCGCTCTGCTTCGTGTTCACGCTCCACCTTGCCTCCTCTGACAGGCAGATTGTATCCTTTCCGCTCGGTATTATACCCAAGGGCCTGGCCGCGTCGGCGGGAGAAATAGTTGTCGATGGCGTGCCACCATTCATGGGCCAACGTACCTGCACCTTGTGTCTTGGTGAGGTTGATGACCACCTTGCCCGGCTCGTAATGTGCAGCCGCACCGCCACCGCCCCTTGCACCGAAAGCCATGCCCAGCTCGCCGCCTAACGAAAGACCCTGCGGGGATATGCCCGTGGCCTCGGACAAGTCCATGAAAGCATCGTATGCCTGGTTCAAGGCACGCTGCCTTTCCTGCTGGTTGGCCCAGTTGCCGAACTCCACGCCACGGAAACCGAACGTGTTGCGGAAATCCTCCGCAGTGACATCCTTGCCTCCGCGCCAGTCTTTTCCCCGGCGTTCGCTATTGGGGGCAAAGCCTATGGAAGTGCTATCCTTCATGTTCCGGTACTTGGCCTGAAGCTCGTCCATGTGCTCGTTCAGGTAGTCCATCGCCTCCTTGCTGCTCTTGAATCCGCTTTCCACCACGATATTGGGTTTCCCCTTGGGCGTGATGAATGCCTCCCCGCTATTCTTATAACTGTAAACGGAGAATTTCACTTCTGTGCCCTTTTCTTTTCCTTTGCTGTTTTCACCCGCAAATTGGGCCAGGGCTTCTTTGGCTTTCTCATAGCCAGGATAGATGCCCCCATAACGTCCGGCGTGGGTCACGTACCACTGCCCTTTAATAGACACCCACTTGCCATCCTTGTCATAATGGCCTGCACTGTCCCCAAGTTCTTCCAGCGTAGCCTGCCCGGTGTCAAGTCCCGAATCAAAACCGCCAAGCGCCATCTGGGCACGGTACATGCCACCAATTTGTTTGATATTAGTCACCCGTTCAAGGACATTGTCGAATGTGCCTTGTTCAGCCGTGGCCAACGTGAGGCAGAAGCGGTATAGCCCGAACACGTCCGACACCCACCGTTTGAGTTTCCAGTCCGTCCGGGGCTTGGCAGGTATCACCCGGCGGATGACATCGATGAGCGTGGCCGCTTCGTTGCTCAGCCCGTCCTTGCGAAGTGCCTCCAGGTTGAAATTGAAGATTTTGCTGACAGGCAGCTTGCGCAGTTCCTCCATAAAGCTGTCCGGCTTCTCCTGAATCTGTTTTTCCTTTTCGACAAACTCCTTGAAGCGGTCTTTCTTGGCGCCGCCTATCTTCTCGCCGACGTCTTCTATCTTCTCGACCGGGCCGGATTGTTGCTTGACCTTCTCGGTTTCTTCCTGTTCGCGGTTCATTTTCCCCGAGCCGGGAAGATGTTCGCTTGTAGTTTGGCCGTCTTTTGCTGCTTTCCGCTTATCAAGTTCCTGTTGCGCATCATAGTCAAAACCATTATTAGAGTATGTTTTTACAAACCGCTCCAGCGTTTCATTACTCGTGTGAGGGTTCTTGACAATTGCATTGAGTACATCAAAAGAAGAATCAGCCGACATAATATCAAGCACACGGGTATCTGTCGTGCTCCCGGCAGCTTCCGTTCTTGCCCGTTCCGATTGCATGGCTTTTGCTGGTAATCCGGCTTTCTTCAACGCATCCTTACAAGCCTCTGCTATAAGGTGCTGCGTCTTATTGCTCGGACTGCCTTTCTCCATGCTTCTTTCTAAATCCCTACTGCGCAAATAAGTAGCATACACGCTCCTCATATCTTTTGCAGCGTTCACAAAATCGCGCATCTCTTGTTCCACGGAAGCTATCAAGGCTTTGTCACCGCTCTCGTATGCTTTCATCAACCTTCCAGGTAAAGTATGAGGCTGTTGTGCTTCTATTGATTCACTCTGCGCCCCTTCCACCTTCACACTCCTGTACTCCGCAAAAGGCTTGGTCTTCCGGTGCGAAGAATCCACCCATTTTTTGAACTCATCCTTGCTGACTTCGGTGATGGTGCCAAGACCTTTCCAATCGGGCGAGTAGTTGGCCAGGTAAGCACGTTTTGCTGCCAAGGCGGACTTAAAGCCATACATGACTTTGTGCTCGTCAAAGGTGCCGTCCTCCTTCACCTGGTCGATGACGTAGACCTTGCCCGTGGTCGGCTCATCGGACAGGAACACGTCGATATGGTCGCCGTCCACGCCTTCCGTACCACGGATATAACCATAGTCGTTGTTCATCGTCACGCTCCACAGCTGGCCGTTGGCATCCACGCCGCTGCGGGTGCTGCCTTTCGGGTTCTCAATGGTGATGTCGTAGCCGTCCAGCGTGATGTGGCCTTTCTTGTAGTTGCCGGCTTCCTTCTGCGCGTCGGTAGGATTGGCCGACACCTCCTTGCGGGCATCGGCTATTTCCTTGGCCTTGGCGACACGTTCAGCGTAGTCCAAGAGGTTTTCATCGGCTTGGCGTTCGGGAGTCACATAGCCCGTCTGTTTGTTCTTGCGGAAATCCGCATCAATCACGTACAAATCACCGTCTGTATCCTTCAATACATTGCGGGGACGCAGGTCGGAAATGGTTACATTGCCATTGGAGTATTCGGCTTCGCCCGTCTGTTGGAAGCCAAGGGATTGCATATAAGCATCAATCTCTTCAGGAGTGGCAAAGATGGCATCGTTCACATATTCCTGACGGAAGACGGGATACACGCTGCCACCGTCGAATCCGGTGAACCCGACAAATTCATATTTTGATTCTGGGAATAATTGATTATAGAGGCTTATGCGTTCAAACAGCGGGAGAATGCCCTTGCTGTTCATCAGGTTGTTTACCTTATAGACATGCCCGTCGTCGGTATTCAGGTAAACATTGTTTTCGTTGCCGCTCGGCATGGGTTGCCAAGCAAAGGTGTCGGCCATCGGAATCCATTGCCCGGTCTCTTTGGCATAGGATTCCGCTGCCCGCTGTTCTAATTCTTGTTCTTGTCCTCCGGATAGAGTTCGGCCAGACGCTTGTGCATCTCTTGCTGCCGCTTCAACTCGTGTTCGTAGTTCAGCGGCTGCTTCCTCCATTCTCGAATCTTGCGGAGCTTCCGTTCGGTGCTCTCCTTGTGGAACTGGTTCAGATACTGTGCCATTGTCGTTTTCGGTCTGATTACGTTGCGAAGATACGACATTTATTTCATTATTCCCTGCATTTTGCCTGTTTTCTATTCCTTCGCCTCCAGATGCGCCCTCAGCCACAGCTCCTTCCGCAGCACGCACTCCATCATCAGCCGGGCGGGATGCTGCTTCAGTTCCGCCAGCTTGCCTTTGCGCCCGTTGTGCAGCTATCGTTTCGCCCACCTGGTTCCAATAGTCCACCTGGGCTTGGGCATCGGCCACTTTTTCTTGCCAGGCAGCTTTGTCGGCCACATACTTATCCAAATCAGTCACCATTTTGGGTGCTTTATCTTCCTCTTTTTTAAGCAATTTGGCCGCAGCATCCTTATTGGCCTGTACGAAGGTATCCACCTCATCAGGAGTCAATCCTTTTGAGTTGATATTGGCAAGGGTAGCATCCACCGGGGCGCGATGATACAAAGGCTTGCCTTTTTCATCCATAGGAACAGTTTCTCCGGTTGATGCTTGGTTTTCTGCAGGAAGATTCGTATTTTTGTCCTCAGATGGTTCAGGCGAATTGACACCGAGCAAGGCAGGCCGATTGTCTGTTTGAGTAGGCTTGTTCGTCTCGCTAAGAGGGACAGACCCCTTGATTTGCGCTGTCGGATGCAAACTGAACTTGTCATTTATCCAAGCTACTGGATTTTGTTGCAGTAGCTTGGATATTCTTTTTTGAGACTTTTCTGGGTTAGACACGACAACCTCGCGCCCGTCCTTGCTTACTGTGACAGACGTGAAATAGTAATAACGGCCTCCGTCAGGTTTAACAAAAGCTTTTATGAATAGGTATGAAGAAACCCTTTCTACGACATTTTCATCTACATTTCCACCCTTATCCTCAATGATGACATCCGGATTTTCAAGGGTAGGTTTTACCATCCCCAACTTCCCATTGCGTCCTTGGCGCATCATTTTGGCAAACTGGTTTTCTCCCATTTTCACCTCGCCAATCGGAGTTTGCACAAGACCGTCTGCACCAAACTGTGCATCCCAATTTTCAATAGTCAGTTCCAATTCTGGAGCCACATCCGCACGGTTCTCCATATTGGTTAGCAGTGCGTTGGCCTCGTCAGCAGTAAGCGGTTTATCAATCTGTCTTGTTGGCTCAATCTCCGATCTGGATTGTACCTGACTTTTGTTTTTTTGATTCTGAATTGAAACAAAATCATTAATGTTCTGAATCGCCTCTTTATATAAAGGCCCTAATCTGTCTTTAAGCCATTGTATGTTATCCTTTTTTGAGGTAATCCATTCAACAAAAGAAACCTCTTCTGCAAAATCATAATTGTACTTACTATTCAAATAACTAACTACTTTCCAAAGATTTTCTCTTATTTGGTTCTCTTGTGTACTATTGGGGCTTTCTATCGTAGAATCCTTGGCTTCCTCGGAAGTCATGGAACGTCCTTGCGGGACGCTCCTTGCTCCAGCATCCTCTTGCGTTTGCTGTACTTGGGGAGCAGGTTCTGGACTAAGCAAGGCATTCCATCCCTCATACACCGCACGAGCCTCGTCCAAAGCCTTCTTTCGGGCAGACATCTCCTCTTTCACAGTTTTGGCATCTTTGATGGGAGCCTTCGCCTGTCGTTCTGCCTTGTCCAGCGCAGACTTGGCCTTTTTCACGCGGTCATCAATGGTGTTGCGTATCACCTCCTCGTCCACGCCTGCCTGCCTGAGCGACTCTACTTCTTGCTGTTGGGGAGTAAGCGGCTGTTGCGGTTCTGTTTCGTCCAAACGCCGTCCATTGCCCGTTGAAACGCCGTCTGTTGCCTGTTGGGACGCCGTCTGTTGCTCCTGCGCGTCAAGCTGTGCCTGCATCAAGTCCAGGTATTCCTGCTCGCTGATAGGACCGCTGTATAATATCTTATCCTCCGGCGATGTTTTGTTCACGGTCCAATTCTGCGTATCCGTATCCTTGCCTATTACCTCATAGGTATTCCCGTCTTTGTCGGTAAATTTATCTTCTTGCTTCAAATTGGCATAGGGCACAATGTCCGGGCTGTACGTGCTTTCCCTCTGTGCCTGTTCCGCCGCGTCCTCGCGGATGGCCTGCGCCGTCTCGTCGATGACTTCCTGGGTGGGCATGGAGCGGACAGTCGTCACATCCCACTCACCCGGCCTTAGCAACATCGTGTTTTCCGGAGTGAACTCCATTCCTTCCGGCACAAAATAGGGGAATCTTTCTTTTTCAGGGTCTTGCCAGCCGACGATGTGGCCGGGTTCTTTCACCCATTCGCCCACATCATTCATATAAATGCGTTCAGCTTCCGTGTACATATTGGTGCCCGGGTCGGAATGTCCGGCAATATCAGCTGCTTCCGCATCAATCTTGTCCTGCGTTTCCGCCTCCTGAATCTCGTCCATGTCATTCTGCTTGGCCAGGGCAAACGCATATTCTATCTCTTCCCGTTTCTGCTCCTGCGTCAATTCCGGGTCGGCCATCGTAATCTTGATAAAGTTCTTGATGTCTTCGTTTCCATTCGCTTTCGACATCCGTTGCAATTCCTCGAACTTCTTGCGCTGTTCGGAAGTCATCTTCCCGAAGATACGCTCCATGCGCTTGCGGTTCTGGTAACGCTCTACAGCCATGCCGCCCGCTCCCAACATGCCGAAGGCCAGGAAGGTAGGCGTAAGGCCAAAGATGATGTCAAGGTTGTTGTCCAGGTCTACTGCCTCCTCAAAAGTCATGTCGCCCAGCGGGATGCTGGCAAAGTTGTTATATACTTCTTCCAAGTATTCTTGCGGGAAACCTTGTATCTGCGTGCGGCGCATCATCTCGCGCATCGTGGGATTGTTCTTAATTTCCCTATACAACTGGCCGGGGCGAGAGTTTTTTATCCGCTGCATGAATGCGTTCACGCCTCCGGGCAAGGCGTCGTTTATCTGCCGGAGATACGGGCGGAACACGCTGAAAGCATTCAATATCATTTCCGATTGGTTCTCCAGCGCGGTAGAGGCTATGGATTTGCCCCAGGCTTCACCAGCTCCCACGTCGCCCGTCTTCTGCACATGCAGGTTGTCGTCCTCGTCCAGGTAATACTCATAGTTCTGGTTCAGCCGCTCCATGGCGTTGCTGGCCACCCGGGGCGCTCCCGTGGTGCCCGTCATGCCCAAAGCTGCCCCGGTGGCTCCTCCCACATGTGCGGCAAAACTCCCTGCACGACCGAAACGGCGGAGGCCGAACTTCAACAGGCTCTTGGCAATGGCGTTGCCGCTATGGGCTATGGGATTGATGGCGAGCTCCAGCATGAAGGGGACGGATGCAGCGGTAGTTTGTCCTGCATTATACCATCGGCCGAGTTCGCTGCCATAATAAGCCTGCACGGCCAGGTTGACAGCAGAGGCTTCAAGCAGTTTCTCTTCGCCGGAAGTCAGCTTTTCCCCTTTCTCATATTTACGAAGCGCATTGTTCAACAACTTCTCATTGTCGCCGTTGAACATGCCCAAGGTCATCAGGCTGAACGTGTCCGTGTTGTCGCGCAGGCTGCGTCCGAAACGGCCAATGCCGTCTTCCTTTTTGGATTCCTCCACCACGCGGCGTGCCTCGTCCAGCATGTTACGGGCCACATAGAGGGGGACGCTCTCATCCAAATCGCGACGGTTGTTGAGCATATTGTTGAAAGGGTTGACGGCTTGCTGCATGACATCGCCTGCCGATGCAGTTTCTGGCAACGTCGCCTTGGGCAACCTTTCCAACTCTTTGTCCACTTCTGCGGACAACTCGTCCAACTGGCGGGCAGTATTCTTCTTGTTCAGTTCCTGCAATTCATCATTGATTCGGTTGCCATACCGGATCATCATCTGCTTGTTTAAGGCTTCGCCGTATGGGCGCATCTCTTCTTCTATCAGCTTCCCATATTTTTGTGCGAACAGTTCGTTCAGACGTTTGTTGGCCTCGTATTGTTCATCCTTGCTTCCATATTTTTTCCCGGCAATCTCCTTGTATTCCGGTGTCTGCTCGAATTCGGCCAGGTATTTGTCTGCTGTCTCCTTGCTCAATTGGTCATATTCATTGCGAAGTTCATTCCCTCGCTCAGTCAGGGCAAACCGGTCAGCGTAATTATTGAAGATGTCTTGCGGTGAAGCAACAGACTTGGGCTTGTAGGAAGAATCTATGCGTTGGTCTTCCCAGCCTTCCTGCTTGCGTTGTTCTTCTCTGACCGCATCCCTTTCAGATTTTTTGATTCTTCGCACAAAAGAATTAATGTCCGTGGCATAAGGCAATGCTGCCAATTCATTCGTTTTTGCTGCCCAGTCTTCCTCCGATATTTTTCCGATAACAGGATTGACAAGCTCACGTAGGGAGGACTGTTTGGCCGCCTGTTCGTACTCGTTGACGACCTGCTGCGACACGCTGCCGGGCTGGTTGGAAGAAGGATAGCCCATGCCTCTGCTGAAATCCTCGTAGCTATCCAGGTAGCCCGTCTGCGACTTCAACACGTCATACACCCTTTTCCTGTTGTCCTCGTTGGCATCAAAAGCCTTGTTGAAGTCCTCGTAGCTGTCCCGGTATCCCGTCTGCGACTTCAATACATCATATACTTTTTTTCTGTTATCCTCGTTCATAGTTCTTGCAGATTAGTTGTTAAGTGACCAGCCACCAGCGGTGGAAGGATTGGGATTGCCATTGCCGGAGAGAGACCAGGTGCGGCCAAGTGCTTTACCTGCAAAACCACCTGGATCATATCCCCAATCGTTCAGCGGCCTTTCCCCTGCCTTTCCCGAACGGATGAATCCGCGGGCTGCAAGCTCATCGGCTGGTACACGCCCGCTTTGCAGGATATAAGCCGCAGCGGCATCCCAATCAGTTTCCTCTTTTCCGGTAAGTCTGTCTCCTGTCTTGAACTGGTCCAGCTCATCGCTTTTCAGATACCTTTTCACAAACTGTATCGTTTCATTAGCAGACAATTTTGTATTGCGTGTATAGACATAACCATCCGAACCTATGCCGCTATCCAACACTTTCATCTTACCGTTACCTCCATCGCCTGCTGCCGCTTCCATAGCCCTGTTGTGGCGTATCTTCTCGGCAAGTTCTTTATCCTCACGGGCATTCTTGTCCTTGTCACGCCTTGCGTCCGCTTCCAGCTCAAGCGCAAACTTCCTCCATTCTTGTTCACGCTCTTTTGCCTTGTCCTCCGCGTCGGCCGCAGCCTTCTCTCGTGCCAGGCGGATGTTGTACGCATTTCGTATGTCATCGCCCTTGGCATCGGCAAGTATGGCATCCTGCTTGGCCTTCAGCGCATCCCGCTTCTCCTTGATGCGCCGCATCCGCTCATTCTCTGCCAATGCGCCCGCGTTCAGGTCGGCAGGCACCGCTCCCTTGGCCGTGTAATACAGTTGCGCCGCGTTGCCTATCAGGTTGCCCAGGTTGGCAAACACCTGCCCGAGACGCTCGCGGCGTTCACGCTGCTGCTTCTCCCGGGGAGTCTCCTCGCTGGCGAAGTAGTTTTGCAGATTGGCATACGTGTTCAGCGGGTTCAGCCGCGCCTGTTCGCTCCAATATTCCTTGTCGGAAGCGTTCATGCCCTCCTGCGCCTTCTTGAACTGAGCCTCATCCATATTCTGCAGGGCCACGCGCCGCATGGATTCCTGCGTGGTCGATTCCGGGTTGATGGTGGGCACGGGGGCATTGCCCGGGGTTGTCCGGCCTGACACCTGGGCAGCCGCCACAGGTTGGGCAGGCATCATGCCGGCAGATGGCGTGACGCTTGCCGCCGGTTCCGTAGGCGCACTGGTCGGAGTTGCAGGAGGAAGCGGGGACGGGGACGATGCCTGCGCCTGTTGTGCCTGCCTCCGCGCCCTGCGCTCATTGATATTGTCGATTCGTGTTGCCATAATCCTTTAGAATATACCTGATAAAGATTGCCCGGCTTGCGCGAAACCCTGTGCCGCCGTCGCCACATTCTGCGCCCGCTGGTTGTTGATGCCCATCCGCGCCTCGTCAATTGCCGACATCTGGTTTTCATAGTTGGATCGCACCTGTTCCTTGTACGCATCCGCTCGCTCGGCGATGTTGCTCGTCACGTCGGCAATCACCTGGTTGTTCGCCGCCTTCTGCTGCGCCACGCTCTCGTCCGTCGCACCGGTCACCGCCGCCGAGCCTTGTGTGCGGTTGTAACGCTCGTCCAGAATCTGCCGGGCCGAGTTCAGAGCCGCCTGCGCGTCGCTCCGCTGCGTGAAGTCGCTGTAATACTCCTTGTCATACCAGTCCTGCGCCCGGTCCTGCGCCTGGTTCAATATGCGCTCATTTCTCCGGGCAGCCCTGCGCCCGGCAATACCGCTGGCTATTCCTGCGGCAGCGGAGGTCACGCCGCCTATGATACCACCTATCAGTCCCATATCTTTACATATTTTATCGTTATGGGGCAAAAATAAGCCGTTACCTTTGCGCAGTAACTATATAATGTGTCAGTTGAATAGTAATAAGAGGAGAATATGCCGTTTCAGAAAGGACATAAAAAGATAGGAGGGCGCAAATCCGATACACCCAACAAGGTCAAAAAGGACTTGCGCACCCGCATCTCCATGTTCCTCGAAGGCAACTTCGATGAAGCCATGGAAACTTGGAAAGGGCTGACTGACGGAAAAGAAAAGGTAAAACTCTATATTGACCTGATGAAATTCGGGCTACCCACCTTGCAGGCAGTCTCTCTTGATGCCACCATCAACAAGGACGACAGCGTGGAAGAAGACCTGAAAGATTTGTGCCAGGAATAGGGTAGTCATACTACTTACATACTACTTACATACTACTTTTAGTATGATGAGGAACCAAAATCGAAATAATCAATAGATTCATTTGGAAAAATGCACTACAAATCGTAAGTTTGCACTTGGAAAAGAAGCATGATGTCCCCTGATCTGCAAAATATGCAAATCCATAATTCGGGTCAAATATAATGCAAATTCTTTCCGACGCTCATATACAGTTTTGATTTATAGATAATTATATAGTTTATTAAACTGCTTTGGGAGCAGGGGGTCGAAGGTTCGAATCCTTTCACCCCGACAAATTGAAAATCAAGCGATTACGATAAAAAGTAGTCGCTTTTTTGTAGACTTACATATACCGGAAGAAAAAATGAAAATAGTAGTATTGGACGGCTATGCAGCCAATCCCGGCGATTTGTGCTGGGATGAACTCAAAGCCTTGGGAGAATGTACCATTTATGACCGTACTGCCCCCAAGGAAGTATTGGTGCGTGCAAAGGATGCGGAAGTCTTATTGACTAACAAGACCGTGCTCAGTCGTGAACATATCGAGGCTTTGCCTGCCTTGAAATACATCGGGGTGCTGGCCACGGGATACAACATTGTGGACGTGGAAGCTGCACGCCAACAGGGCGTGGTGGTGACCAATATCCCCGCATACAGCACGGATTCGGTGGCACAGATGGTGTTTGCCCACCTCCTCAACATCGCCCAGCAAGTGCAGCACCATTCGGACGAAGTGCACCGGGGACGCTGGACGCAAAGCCCCGACTTCTGCTTCTGGGATACGCCCCTGATTGAGTTGCGCGGTAAAAAGTTAGGAATAGTAGGATTGGGACACACGGGCCAACAGACGGCACGCATCGCCCTTGGCTTTTCCATGAAAGTGATGGCATACACCTCAAAGCCTGCCACCCAATTGCCTTCGGAAATCCAAAAGGCCGACTCGCTCGACCGGCTTTTCGCCGAGTGCGATATCGTAAGCCTGCATTGCCCCCTGAATGCCGGCACGCAATCCTTGGTCGATGCCCGACGCCTTGCCCTGATGAAACCCACGGCCATCCTCATCAACACCGCACGAGGACCGTTGGTGGACGAACAAGCCCTTGCCTATGCCTTGAACAAAGGACGCATCTATGCCGCCGGACTTGACGTGCTCTCCACCGAGCCGCCACGTGCGGACAATCCCCTCCTGACGGCACGCCATTGCTACATCACCCCCCATATTGCGTGGGCAAGCACTGCCGCACGCGAGAGGTTGATGCAAATCATGTTGGAGAATCTCCGGGCATGGATGAAGGGAGAAACTATAAATTGTGTCAACAAGTGACACGGATGGGGCGGGGATTACTTGCCGATGCAATGGTAAGTGAATCCCTGCTCTTCCATTTCGCTCCGGTCGTAAATGTTACGTCCGTCGAGCACCAAAGGATTCCGCATGGACTTCTTGATGACCGCCCACGAAGGCAGACGGAACTCTTTCCACTCGGTCAACAGCAGGAGGGCATCCGCATCGAGCGTGGCATCGTACATGTCTTTGGCATAATACACGACATCGCCCATACGCCTGCGGCATTCGTCCATCGCCACGGGGTCATAGGCACGCACCGTGCATCCGGCTTTCAGCAGCTTGTCTATCAGAATCAATGACGGCGCCTCGCGCATGTCGTCGGTCTCCGGCTTGAAGGACAATCCCCAGAGGGCGATGGTCTTCCCTTTCAAGTCATTCCCCAGCAGGCGTTGCAGCTTGTCGAACAGCACTCCTTTCTGATACTCATTCACGGCCTCTACTGCACGCAGCACGCGCATTTCATACCCATTGGTTTCGGCGGTTTTTATCAACGCCTTCACATCCTTGGGGAAACAAGAGCCGCCATATCCGATGCCCGGATAGAGGAACTTGCGCCCGATGCGCGTGTCCGAGCCGATACCGCTACGCACCATGTTGACGTCGGCGCCCACCAGTTCGCACAGGTTGGCGATGTCGTTCATGAAGCTGATGCGCGTGGCCAGCATCGAATTGGCCGCATATTTGGTCATTTCCGCCGAAGGAATGTCCATGAATATCACACGGAAATTATTGAGCAAGAACGGCTTGTACAGCTTGGACATGATTTTCTTGGCACGCTCGGAATCCACGCCCACCACCACGCGGTCGGGGCTCATGAAATCGTTGATGGCGTTGCCTTCTTTCAGGAACTCCGGATTGGATGCCACATCGAACGGGATGTCCAGTCCTCTGCGCTCCAGCTCCTCGCGAATAACCGTACGCACTTTGTCGGCTGTGCCCACAGGCACTGTGCTCTTGGTCACGACCAGGACATATTTCTTCAGGTTCTGCCCGATGGTATGCGCCACTTGCAAGACATAGCTCAAGTCGGCACTCCCGTCTTCGTCGGGCGGGGTACCCACGGCGCTGAATACCACGTCCACCTCGTTCAGGCATTCTTCCAGGGAAGTGGTGAAGTGCAAGCGTCCAGCCTTGACATTGCGGACAATCATTTCCTCCAACCCGTTTTCATAAATGGGAATCACCCCCTTCTTCAAGGCTTCAATTTTCTCAGCATTGGTGTCCACGCATATCACATTCACACCGATTTCCGCAAAACACGTGCCGGTCACCAAGCCCACGTATCCCGTACCAACGATTGCTATCTTCATATCAATTTTCCTTCTAAAAAATTACGGCGCAAAAGTAGGCATATTTTCCTAAACGGCGAAGCAAAACGGCCGACAGTATCTGAAAATACGTAAAAAATCGCCCCCCGCTTATGCGAAGTCCGGAGATTTTCCTTATCTTTGCCCGTATGAATGATTTGGCAAGACACATAGAAGCTTTGTTGGTGGACAATGATTGCGTCATTGTTCCGGGTTTGGGCGGATTCATCATCCACTATACCCCCGCCGTATGGATGGAGAAGGACAACATGTTTCTCCCTCCCACACGTATGATTGGGTTCAATGCCCGCTTGAAGGTGAACGACGGCTTGTTGGCGCAATCCTACATGACCGCCCATCACGTTGATTTTGCCAAAGCCGCCAAGCTCGTGGAAAAGGATGCGGACGAACTGTTGTCCCTCTTGCATACGGAGGGGGAAGTCTCTTTGGGAAGCATCGGGCAGCTGCACCTGTCCATCCACAACGCCTTGGAATTCATTCCCGGCAACACCCCGCTTTGCGCCCCTGCTTTCTATGGTTTGGAAAGTTTCGGCATACGCAAGCTGGAAAAACCCAAGAAAAAGGAAAAACCTGCCCCCCGGCTTGTGCCCGTCGATGCTCCCCATCCACACAAGCCGGTCATGCCTCGCATCCAGTGGCGGGAAAAAGCGGCATTCCTCTCCAATGCCGTGGCGGTAGTGGCCATCATCATTTTGTGTTTCGCCTTGTCCATCCCGGTGGAAAACACCGAAGTGGTCAAAGGAAATTACGCCCAACTGCTTCCGACGGACGCCTTCTGCCAGATGAAGCAGCAATCTCTGGCCATCACCCCTTTGGTCGTGAAAAAGGAAGCCGCACCGGCAACACCCAAGACGGACAACAAAGCCGCAGAAACCAAGAAACTGCCCCAGGAAACCGTTAAGCCCGTGGCAGAGGAACCGGCTGCGCCCAAAGTCGTAGCATCCCGTCCCAAGGAAACCCGCAAAGCCACCCCGGTGCCTAAGGCCGTGGCCAAGGCTCTCAAAACTTCCGTTTCGCCCCGCATTTATCACATCATAATAGCCAGCGTAGGCACAACGAAAGACGCCGAAAACATGGCGCGCTCATTGCGGAACAAAGGCTTCGCCAATGCCAAGGCTATCATTGGGGGAGGAAAGATGCGCGTGTGCATCGACTCCTACGCCAGCGAGGCAGAGGCTTATAGCGCCTTGAACCGCTTCCGGAAAGACAAAACCTACCAAAATGCGTGGATTCTGAAGAAAAAATAAGCAGACATGAAACGTATCCGTTGCCCCAAGTGCGAGAACTACCTGACTTTTGACGAAACCCAATACAGCGAAGGCCAATCGCTGGTCTTCGTCTGCGACCACTGCAAGAAGCAATTCGCCATCCGCCTCGGCAAGTCCAAGACGCAACCCACGCGCAAGGAGGAAAAGATGGACGAAGGGGAATACAAGGATGCGTTCGGCAGCATCACGGTCATTGAGAATGTGTTCGGCTTCAAACAGATACTTCCCTTGCAGGAAGGCGACAACGTCATTGGCCGCCGCTGTGTTGGCAATACGGTGCAAGTCCCCATCGAGACCTCGGACATGAGCATGGACCGCTACCACTGCATCATCAACGTGAAGCGCAACAAGCAAGGGAAACTGATATACACCTTGCGCGATGCCCCCAGCCTGACCGGCACTTTCCTGAACAACGAGATTCTGGGCGACAAAGACCGCGTGCGCATTGAGGATGGAGCCATTGTCACCATTGGCGCCACTACTTTCATCCTGCACACCGCTGCGGACGAATAAAACCCTGTCCGTCCGCTTGTCACATCTCCACGGCCTTTGCTGCCTTGCGTCCTACGGAGTTATACACCACCGTGGTTTTCTTTTGTGTCCTGCCTTGCGTTTCCGACAGGTTGCCGTTTATCAGTTCCAGCGCGGTGTGCAGCATCAGTTCATCCGGATTGCCGAACGGCAGGAAACGCGCCATGTCGCCGTTCTCGTCCACAGACACATCCGCAGGGAAACCCTCGGCATAATCCGACTCGTGGCGTGCGTTGTAAAGCTTGCAGACGATGGGGCGCATCACCAGCATCAGCTCTTCGTTGACAAACGCCCGCGAAGCCACATTCTTGCCTACCGTCGTGCCACCTATAAGCACCACCTCCATATAAGGCTTCAGGCTGTTGATGACCATCTCGGAGGCAGAGGCCGTCTCGGCGCTTGTCAGGACGTATAGCCGCGAGAGGTTCAGGTTCGCCCCTCCTTGTATCAAGCTTTCGTCGAACGTCATTTCTTGCTCTCCGATGCTTTCATTGAACTCCAAATACCCCAACGGCTGTCCCAAGGCGGACGAAGGAGCCAGCATCGCGCACAACAGGGATGCGCACGACAGTTGCCCGCCATTGTTATAGCGCAAATCCAGCACAAACTCGTTCACCTGCTCTGAGGAAAAATAACGGAAAGCCTCGCGCAAATCGTCGTCATATTCCGTGCTGCTCTCCGTCAAGCCGCCGGTGAAGTGGTTGTAGACCAAATAGCCCACCCGCGTGCTGCCCGACACGTAGACATTGCGGTAGTGTACCGGATTGTCAAGGTAGCTGCGCGACGGCGCAAGGACCAGCGGCTCGGCGTAGGCCACGATGGTGTCCCGTGCAGTGTCGTAATAGCCCACGGTCAGCGTGAGGCCGTCGCCGCCGTTCAGCCGCGCGGCGTTGTCTTCGGTGATGGGCTTGCCGTCCAGCTCCATAATCCAATCGCCGCGTTCAAGTCCCGCCTCGCCCGCTGGACTGTCCGGAGAGACATAGAGCAGCCGGGCATACAATGCCGTGTCGTTATCTTCCACATGGTTGGTGGTGTACTGAAAGCCATAGCCATATCCCGTGGAGGCGACGCCCCGCGTGGCAGACTCCAAGCTGTCTATGGTCGAGAAGGGTTGCCCGCCTTTCCCGTCTTGTTCGGAAAGGACAGAGGCGAAAAACTCGAACGGAGGAGCGAAGTAATTCAGGTCGTTCGTGTGGGGGATGTCCTGCTTCCAATAGTACCACACCCGCATCGTGTCGTCTATCCATCGGTCCGTTTGCGTCCGTCCGGCGTATGCCTCCCAGCGGTCCACGGCACACCCGCCAAAATAGAGGGGCAATGTCAGCAGCCCCGCCAATAGTATGAGTATATTTCTTGCTTTCATGCCGCAAAAATACAAAAAAGATACTATGCGGTGGCAAAGGGGGAGGAGATTTTATGCCTCCCCCTCGTTTACAGTGTCCTCGCCTTGTAGATGGTAGACTCTTCCAGTGGGACAATTTTCCCGTAGAGGGTCAGGGTGCGCGAATTGAAATTCGGGCTGATGTTTACTGTCGCCTGATTGCTTCCGGGGGACAACAAGATGAATACTTGCGCCGAGATGGCCGAGCCTTGCACGTTGAAGCTGTAATTCATCTTCCCCGTCTTGTTCTCCTTTTGCTTTACGCCGGAGACCATCCCGTCCACGGTGATGCCCCCGATGCCGTTAGGGCCGGCAAAGGGCGTGTTGAAAGCCACTTGCACCGTGCCTTCTTTCCCATTCACCAACACGAAATTGGTATTCGAGTTGACAAAAGCCACGTCGCCATATTTGAAGACCACTTTGTCGGCCTCTATCACGAACCGGTTTTCTTTCAGGGCCTGCACGGCGGCAGCATACAAGGTATCTGTTTGCGCGTCTTCTTCTGCCTGTTTTTGCGCTTGTGCGGACGTGGCCACTGCGCCCGCCATGAATAATGCCATCAAAACAATAAATTTTTTCATACGTTCTTTAGTTTAGTTGATAATTCTGTTTCCTACTTACAATAACAATGCCAAGCCGCAATGGTTCATCCTCTCCACTATTTCTCTCTTTCTCCTCTCTTTCTCCTCTCTTTCTCCTCTCTTTCTCCTCTCTTCCATGTATAGGCGAGATAGCGGTCTTGAAACGGTTTGTCAACGAGGGTATAGCGACAAAAAAAGCACGGAAACACAGTGAAAATGCCTGCGTCCCCGTGCTTTGGGTATGCGCTATATGCTTACTTTATGGTCACTTCGTCAATGAACAAGAAAGTCTTGCTGCCTGCGCCCGGATGCCATTTTGGCAGCACCGGCGTGCATTTGCCGACCACGCGGACGTAGCGTGTCTTCGTCTTGTCGAAGGTTATCTCGTCTCTTGTCAGAACATTGTTCTTGCTTCCCTTTGGCAAAGTCGGGATGGACTTGGAGGCAATCTTCTTGAAGTTCTTGCCGTCGGCAGAGCCATACACTTCCAGTCCCGTCAGGCCGAAGATATAGTCGCCGGGCACGAGGTAGGTGCCTACGGACACGGCGGAAACCTCCGTCTCTTCCTGCAAGTCGATGGTGGCGTCGAAGTCCTTGCCATAGAAGCCGATGTAGCGGCCGGAGCGGTAGTTGTCATCGCCCGTCAAGCCGTCCACCAGTACCGGAGCACCCTTGTAGGTGTAGCTTCCTGCCGGTTCGGAGTTCAGCGTGATGGGGCGCATCGTGGCGAGGTTGTACTCCAAGGTAGATTCCACAATGCCGGTCTCGCGTCCGTTGCGGATGGCCTTCGCCTTGATGGTGGTCGTGGCGTCCACGGTGAAAGGCTCCGTGTAAAGCGTCGATTGCGCCGTGGGGTCAGTGCCGTCCAAGGTGTAGTAAACCGTCGCGTTGTCGAAGGTGCGCAAGGCTACGTCCGCCTTTCCGCCTTCTCCGGTGGGCGTTGCCTCGATAACCACATCTTCAATGTCCTCCTTATAGTGGAAGCCGTACAGGCTGTACAAGTCGAGCTGGTGGCGCAGACGGCCCAGGAAGCTGTCCAAATCCTTCTGGGCGGGATTGCTCCATTGCAATTCGCTCAAGGCGGCGATGCGCGGCATCATCTGCCACTCCATCTTCAGGCTGTCCTTGGTCCACTCCGTCCAAATGCAGCCCTGCACGCCGATGATGTTCTGCTTTTCCTCGTCGGTCAGCTCGGGAATGGCCGGCTCGAAGTTATACACACGCTCGATGCTGCTCACGCCCTTCAGGCGGTTGTAGCCCGGATTGCTGAAATACAAGTGGCTGATGGGGCAGACGATGGTCTGATGGCCCAGTCTGGCCGACTTGACGGCAGCAGGCACACCCGTCCAAGCTGCCACGGTCGTGGTTTCGGGGTTGGGGTTTCCTTCGAGGATTTCATCCCAAGCCAGCATCTTCTTGCCGCGCTTGGCGATTTCCTTCTCCACTTCGCCCATGAAGTACACTTGGAGCTGGTTCTCCGCGCTGTGCTCCTTGGTGTCGCGCAAGCCCAATTCACGAATCTTGGCTTGGCATTTCGGACATTTCTCCCATTCAGCCTTCGGGCATTCGTCTCCACCTATATGTATATAAGGTGCGTCGGGGAAGATGTCCATCAGCTCGTTCACAACGTCCTTGGCGAATTGCAGAGTCTTTTCATTGCCTCCGCAAAGCACCTGCTTGAATACGCCGAACTTGGTGGCCACCTCATACGGGCCGCCCGTGCAACCCAGTTCGGGATAGGAAGCCAACGCGGCAAGCATGTGGCCCGGCATGTCGATTTCCGGAATGACGGTAATGAAACGCTCGGCGGCGTATGCCACGATTTCCTTGGCTTCCTCCTGCGTGTAGAAGCCGCTGACAGGCGTGCCGTCGAATTTGCCCGAGCCGGGAGCCGTGATGGTCTCCTTGCGCACGGAGCCGATTTCCGTCAGCTTGGGATATTTCTTGATTTCGATGCGCCAGCCTTGGTCTTCCGTCAGGTGCCAGTGGAAAATATTGATATTGTGGAGGGCCATCACGTCAATCAATTCTTTCAGGTAGTCCACAGAAAAATAATGACGACCCACGTCAATCATAAAGCCACGATAACCATACAAGGGATAGTCTTTCACCGTGCCGGCGGGCAGCGAACCCAATGCCTTGTCGTTCGTGATGGGCAACGCCTTGTGGATGGTCTGCACGCCATAGAAGACGCCCGCCTCAGTCTGTCCGTTCACGGTCACTTGGTTGGAAGTGATGTTCAGCACATAGCCTTCCTTCTGCGGGATGGACGGATCCAGACCCAACACGATGCAGTTGTCGCCTGCCTCCGTGCCGAGTTTCACCTCCGTGCCCGTCACCTCTTTTATATAGGATGCCAGGAAATGGGCCGTCCGCTCCAGCTTCTCGTTGCCTGCCGGATAGCAAATCTTGGTGGAAGAGCGTACCACGAACGGTTCAGCCGATGCCGTTTGTGTGATTTCTTGCGGTAAGGGGATTACATTCAGGTCACCGGACTGGACATCTTTAGGTCCGCATGCGGCCAAAGCACCTGCGGTCAACAAACAGGTTGCCCACATTTTTAATTGATTTTTTGTCATAGTGATAACTTTTTAGATGTTATATTCTGCAAAAATAGAAATTATTTTTCACTTCTGCTTGCCCGATTAATATTTTTTCGTACATTTGTGCGAGAATAATTCAACCAGAGCTTAAATTTAGTACTTAAAATCCAAAATTTATGAATCTGCATTTATTTAGTAAAAGCTTTATCAAGCAAATGTCGCTCTTGGGAACGGCAGCCTTGTTGGCTTATCCTCAAGTGATAAGTGCCAACGACGCCCAGCCGGAGAGCGACGTAGTGAGCATTGTCCAACAGACAATCGAGGTAAAGGGTGTGGTTTATGACCCCACAGGTTTGACCGTTATCGGTGCATCGGTTATTGAGAAAGGTAACCCCAGCAACGGTACGATCACGGACATTGACGGCAACTTCACGCTGAGCGTGCCGGAAAATGCCACGTTGGTCATCAGCTACATCGGGTATGTAACGCAAGAAGTGCAAGTGACGCCGGGCAAGCCCATGAACATCACCATGCAAGAAGACAACCAGATGCTGGAAGAAGTGGTGGTCGTAGGTTACGGCGTGCAGAAGAAGGTCAACCTGACCGGTTCTGTGGCCATGGTGGAAGGCGAAACGCTGGAACAACGCCCGTTGGCCAATGCCACCCAGAGCTTGCAAGGTATGGTACCGGGCTTGTACATTGACAATACTAATGCCGGACGTCCGGGCGCCACATCAACCCTGCAATTGCGTGGCCAAGGTAACCTCTCCGGTTCAGGTTCTCCTTATGTATTGGTAGACGGTGTGGAAATGGACTTGGCCGATGTAAACCCCAACGACATTGAGAGCATCTCCGTGCTGAAGGATGCCGCCGCTTCTTCTATCTACGGTGCACGTGCTGCGTATGGTGTCGTTTTAGTAACTACGAAGAAAGGTAAAGAAGGCAAAGCTCGTGTCAGCTACCAAGCCACGCTCGGTTGGTCACAACCAATGTCGCTGCCCGATATGGCTAATGCAGTTGAATTTGCCAACTATTTCAATGCCGCCACGTATAATGCTACCCAAACAATCCAGTACACACCGGAAAAGATTGCTGATTTGGAGCAGTATATGAGAGATCCAAGTAGCATTGATCCATGGAAAAACTTGTCACCCGGGCAAAGCATGGTGAACACATTCACCAATGATGCAAATGGTATAGGTAATGTGAACTATTTCGACCTGCACTATAAGAATGCGGCATTCAAACAGAATCACAATGTCAGCATCAGTGGAGGTGGCGAAAAGGCACAATACTATGTATCTGGCGGCATGTACAAAGAAGAAGGTTTGTTGCGTCATGCCGATATGGATTACCGCCGCTTCAACTTCAATGCCAATATCAACTCCCAGGTAACTGATTGGTTGAAACTGAAAGTGAACACAAAGTACATGAACTCCAACAACGAGACGCCGTTTGGCACAGGCGCTCTGTCTGAAGGTTTCTACCACTCATTGGCCCGTTTCCGTCCGACGACCAGCGTCATTGACCCCAACGGAAACTATACAGAGGCTTCCATGATTCCGTATTTCCAGAGCGGAACAAATACCAATACCGAAAACAACAACCTGACCATGACAGGCGGTTTGGAACTGGAACCGATAAAGGATTGGCACATCTTCTTCGACTACACCTATCGTTATAATACACGTGACTATACGGCTGTGGCCATACCTCCTTCCATTCCGAATGCTGACGGAACTGCTTATGAAACAGCTACACGTGCAGAAATTATGACAGATGCTGATGGTCGTTATACCCGTTATAATATGAACAACCAGTACCAGTCGCTCAACTTGTATACCAACTATAATTTCTCCTTGAACGACAAGCATAACTTCACGTTCTTACTTGGTTATCAGGAAGAATATTATAAATACCGCTACCTGTATGATTCGGTTACGGGATTGCAATACGCAAGCAACCCCAGCCTTGAAATGGCTGATGGCGACCGCACGGTACGCGATACCCGTTACGCATGGGCTACCCGCGGTTTCTTCGGACGTATTAATTACGACTTCATGGGCAAATACTTAGTGGAAGTAAACGGACGCTATGACGGTTCTTCCCGCTTCGCCAAAGACAATCGCTGGGGTTTCTTCCCCTCTGTTTCTTTGGGTTGGCGCATCAGCGAAGAAGCATTTATGGAAAAAACTCGCGAGTGGTTGTCCAACTTGAAACTCCGCGTATCTTGGGGTCTCTTGGGTAACCAAGCCGGTGCTGCCTATTATACTTTTACTTCTTCCATGGCACCCAATGCATTAGGCAACTGGTATTTCAATGGAATCCGCTCTGGATACTATAGCCCGGGTGATGTGATTGACTCCAACACCACATGGGAAAAGGTAGACCATAAGAACATTGGCATTGATTTCGGTTTCTTCAACAATCAGTTGACCGGTACATTTGATATTTTCCAGCGTGATACACGCGACATGTTAGGTCCCTCCGCTTCCATGGCAGACTTCTTTGGTGCTGTGGCACCCGAGACCAACAATGCTGAGATGCGTAACCGTGGTTGGGAAATGACCTTGCAATGGCGTGGCAAGATTGGCAATGATATTGATTACACCATCGGTGGTTCTATTTCTGATGCTACTGCCGAAGTAACTGCATACGATGGAGGTTATACCAATCCGGGAGAAAACTGGTACAAAGGCAAGAAAGCCGGTGAAATTTGGGGCTATCGCGCTTCTGGTCTGATTCAGACGCAAGAAGAAGCCGACGAATACAATGCTAAATATGATTTGTCCTATCTGTCTGGACAAGCGTGGAAACCGGGTGATGTGAAATACCTTGATTTGAATGGAGATAAAAAAATCAACAATGGTACAAATGTTGTGGGTGATATGGGTGATATGACTATTATCGGTAATACGACCCCCCGTTACCAATATACCATCAATGGTTCTATCTCTTGGAAAGGTCTTTCTTTGAGTTTGATGTTCCAAGGCGTAGGCAAACGTGATTGGTCGCCTGTAATGGGTACAGCTTACTTCTGGGGTTCGGGCGCATTGGCACAAGTAACAGTATTCAAGGAACATTTGGACTATTGGACACCCGAAAATCCGGATGCATACTATCCCAACCCGTATGCTGCAGGTAACCAAGCTGTTGGCCAGTACAGAGCCAAGACTTCACAGAAAACAGACAGATATGTGCAAAACGCTGCTTATTGTCGTTTGAAGAACTTGACCCTCAGTTATAATCTGCCTGAAAAGTGGATCAGCAAAGTACACCTGACCAAGGCACAAGTATTCTTCTCCGGTGAAAACCTGTTGACATTCACCAAATTGAAGATATTTGATCCAGAAGGTCTGTTCACGGGCAACAGCTATGGCGGTGCAGTTGAGCAAGCCGGTAAGAACTACCCGATGACAAGAGTATTCTCTGTCGGAGTCATTTTAAATATGTAATTACATTATTAGTTTAGGATTATGAAAAAGAGACATATACTGATAAGTTCAATGTTGTGCTTGGGGCTTACCGGCTGCTTCGACATGAATCAGGAGCCTCAAGGAGAACTTTCTACGTCGGAGGCTTTTTCCACGACGAATGAAATACAGATGTACCTGAATATGTTCTATCAGGGAAGTGTGCCTGTGAGCGGAGGTGGAAATGCAACCAATTCTGCCATCAAAACGCAATCCAGTAGTGCAACCAATGGAATTGCCTTTGGTGACACAGGCAGCGACAACTTGTTACCGAATTCGTTCAATGCGCGCCTGTCAGGCCGTATGGCATTGGGTGATGCAGCAGAAATGACAGACTACAAACCTATTCGCAACGTCAATTTTCTGCTACAGAACATTAACCGTTGCCAAGATCAAGAATCAGAAGCATTCAAGCAATGTTTGGGCGAGGCTTATTACTTCCGTGCCGCTTATTACTATAATCTGCTAGTAAACTATGGAGGTGTAACATGGATTGATACTCCGTTGGATCCCGACAGAGAACAAATGAAAAAGCCTCGTAATACGCGTACAGAAATAACCAACTATATCTTGAATGATTTGGATCAGGCTATCGCAAATCTGATCGAACAGAACAGCAATACAACGGGTAGAGTGCACCGTGACGTGGCACGCGCTTTGAAGAGTGAGGTCGCTTTGTTTGCCGCCACATGGGAAAAATACCACCGTGCAGAAAACGACCCGTTCTATGACCAAACCTTGACCAACGCCGACGAGCAAATCAGAGATTGGTTGAATCAAGCTGTTGAGGCTGCTGAACCCGTCATGAGAGGAGCTTGGAGCATCAGCCATATTAGCAACAATCCGCTGACCAATTATCGCGATTTGTTTATCACAAAAGATTTGAACGGCAATCCGGAGGTATTGTGGTGGAAACAATATAATGTAGCTGCCAATATCTGCAACAATGTAACTTACTATTCTTGCTATGGTGGTGGACAAAAAGGCGTATCTGCATCGTTGGTAGATGACTACCTGACCATAGACGGACGTCCGTTTGTTGGTGCTGAAAAACTGACAGCAAAAAAGACCTATGGCGAAGAACTGAGTCCGGAATTGCGCGATCCACGCTTGTCGCAGACTGTATTTATGCCAGGACAGCAAATCCGCAACGATGGAACCACTTTCAAATGGCCTCCTATTGATCTAACGACTTACCACCAAAACACAACGGGATACTCTTTGCTGAAATATGAAGAGTTCAATACGGACAACAGTGCTGCCTATGTAACAGAAGCTCGCGGTGAAACTCCCGCTATCCAATTCCGTTATGCAGATGTTCTGTTGAACTATGCAGAAGCTTTGGCTGAACTGGACGGTGCAGGTAATGCACAACGCATCATTGATGCTTTGCATCCTTTGCGCGAACGTGTAGGTATGCCGGATGTAGATTTCGACCGTGAATACAACACTGCAGCAGATTATCCTTTCCGTAATTTGGATAAATACATCCAAGCTGTCCGTCGTGAACGTCGTGTAGAAAAAGCATGTGAAAATACACGTCTGACAGACATTTTACGTTGGGCTGCTGCTGATGAGTTGATAGTAGGCAAATTCCCCATAGGAGCCTTGTATACAGGTACGACTTTGGAAGAACACTTTGCTAGTACATTGACACCCGGTGATGGTTTGTGGTTGAACGATGAAGGCTATATCTTGGCAAGCAACATCAAAGACTATCCCACAGGCTGGCAATTCAATGTCAACCGTGACTATCTGTTGCCCATCCGTGATGAAATGTTAGGTCCTGATGGTCTGACCGGAGGCATGTGGGAACAGAACCCCGGCTGGTAACAAGACCTTTTGAACCTCTCAATACAAAGCCCGAGAACTCGGATATTCTTCCGGATTCCCGGGCTTCTCTGTACCCCTACGAAATGAAGATATACTGCGTTGGGCAATTCAGATATACTGCCATGGCCGATGAAGATATACTGCGATGGCGGAGTCAGTACTACTGCCCTGCCGGTGCCTCATCTTTTCACAGGAACACATCATTAAATAAACAAAAAGCACTATCTTTGCATATTATATGATAGATTATGGCTAAAAACACAATGGGCACCAAGTTGCCACGGAAATTGGAACAGAAGATGCAGGTGGTGGGAGAGCAGATAAAGCTGGCCCGGCTGCGTAGAAATCTGAGCGTGGCTCAGGTGGCGGAACGGGCTACGTGTTCTCCACTGACCGTGTCGCGCATAGAAAAAGGCACTCCGACTGTGGCGATAGGCATTTATCTTCGGGTGCTTTACGCGCTGCAATTGGACGATGACATCCTGTGGCTGGCCAAAGAAGACAGGTTGGGCAAAGCGTTGCAGGATTTGAGTTTGAAGACAAGAGAACGGGCATCTAAAAAAGGGTGAACAATGAAGAAACTTTATGTATATGCCGATTTTGATTGGCTTAAGGAAATAGAGCTTATCGGGGAGTTAGGATATGAAACACTGCGCGGCTCCGACAGCTATAGCTTCTCGTTCCATGATGAGTGGCTAAGGAAACACGGCGATTTATTCCTGAGTGAAGATTTGAACAATTATCCGGGGATGCAATATACCGATCCGGGAAAAGATATATTCGGATGCTTTTCGGATGCCTTGCCAGACCGTTGGGGGCGTACCCTGCTCTTGCGACGGGAGCAGATAGTCGCGTCAGAAGAAGGCAGACCGATCCATCGGCTGTCATCGTTTGACTTTCTGACAGGCATAGATGATTACTCACGCATGGGAGGTTTCCGTTTCAAGGAAGAGAAGGACGGGGATTTCATCAACGTGGATGAATCCTTGAAGATTCCTCCATTGGCGGATGTGCGTGACCTGATTGCGGCCAGCATGGAGATTGAGAGAAACGAGGAAGAAAACCTGCTGCCAGCCAAGAAATGGATAAACCAACTTGTGATACCAGGTTCTTCCTTGGGCGGTGCGAGACCGAAAGCCTGTGTCATCGATAAAAACAATACCCTTTATGCAGCCAAATTCCCTTCGCGCAAGGATGATTACGATGCCGGATTATGGGAGCACTTTGCCCACCTGCTCGCGTTGAAAGCCAGAATCCATGCAGCATTTACTAAAGTCCTATCCGTTGGAGAGAAATACCATACATTGCTTTCCCGACGCTTTGACCGCACACCGGAAGGGCGTCGCATCCATTTCGCATCCGCAATGACTTTGTTGGGGCTTTCTGATGGAAATAACGCCACAACCGGGAATGGTTATCCGGACATCGTTGATTTCATCCTACAGAATTGCACCCATGTAGAGGCAAACCTGCAAGAGCTTTATCGCCGGGTGGCTTTCAATGTCTGCATCGGCAACAGCGATGACCATCTCCGCAATCATGGCTTTCTCTTGACGGCCAAAGGCTGGACATTGTCTCCGGCATACGACATGAATCCCACGCTGAATGAATTCCAAAGCCTGCTCATCACTCCCACATCCAATAAAGCCGATTTGCGTATCCTGCTGGATGCTTGTGAAGATTATATGTTAGGACGGGAAGTGGCGGAAGATATTATTCGGGAAGTAGCCCATGCCGTAAAGGATTGGCGGAGCCTGGCCATACGGTTAGGCATTTCCAAGAGAGAAATGGATGTGTTTGCCAGTGTGCTGGATAACCGGGTACGGGATTTTTAGGCGTGCAAATCGCACATTTGACGCTACCGCCATCGCAAGCCAACGATGGCGGTAGCGCAAACTCCTTCTCCCGGCAACAGGGGTTGACAAGTTGACGAGTTGACGAATTCTTTTAAACCCTATAAAGAAAAATAGATCTGTAAGAATGAAATTTCGAATTTGCATTTGCAAAACATATTATTCCCCTATATTTCAAGAAGTACTTGTCAACCTGCCGGGTCACAACACCCCTTTTGAGCTCGGCAATTCAAAATGATAAATGTCCCGTTTCAATGCCATCTTTATCGCACGGGCCAATGCCTTGAAGATGCCTTCTATCTTGTGGTGCTCGTTCGCTCCCTCCGCACGGACGTGCAGGTTCATACGGGCGGCATCGCTGAAGGATTTGAAAAAATGCAGGAACATCTCCGTAGGCATTTCGCCTATCTTCTCGCGGCGGAACTCGGCATCCCAAACCAGCCAAGGCCGTCCGCCGAAGTCCAGGCAGACTTGGCAAAGGCAGTCGTCCATCGTCACGGCATAGCCATAACGCTCCATGCCCCGCTTGCTGCCCAACGCTTGATAGATGCAATCGCCGAGAGCCAAGGCCGTGTCCTCAATGGTGTGGTGCTCGTCCACTTCCAAATCTCCTTTCACCGTGATCTCCAAATCCATGCCGCCATGCTTGCCTATCTGCTCCAGCATGTGGTCGAAGAAGCCCAAGCCGGTATGAATACAGCATTGCCCGTTGCCGTCCAGGTTCAAAGCAATATGGATGTCTGTTTCCTTGGTGGTGCGGCGTACTTCGGCTCTCCGTTCGCCGGCAAACAGAAATTCGGCCACGCGGTCCCAATCCTTAGTAGCCAAAACACAGACTTCCTCCAACATCTTGTCTCCTGCCAGCAGCGACCTGTCTTCCTGCAAAAGGATGGCCCGGCAGCCCAAATTCTTGGCCAGCTCCACATCTGTGGCCCGGTCGCCGATGACAAAGCTATGAGCCAAGTCGTAGGTTGACTCATCCAAGTATTTTTGTAGCATTCCTGTTCGGGGCTTGCGGGTGGGTGCGTTGTCTTCGGGCATACTGCGGTCTATGCAAATTTCGTCAAAGGTGACGCCCTCTCCAGCCAAGGTTTTCATCATCAGGTTGTGGGCAGGCCAGAAAGTCTCTTCGGGAAAAGACGGCGTGCCCAATCCATCTTGGTTGGTGACCATCACAAACTTAAAATCCAGCTTGCTGCGGATGAATCCCAAGTTGCGCATTACTTTAGGGTAGAACTCCAGCTTCTCCAAAGCGTCCAACTGATAATCCACAGGCGGCTCAATGACCAATGTGCCGTCGCGGTCGATAAAAAGTACTCGTTGCTTCATAAAATGATAATTTATCGGCGTTTTTTGGCGCGGATTACGCGGATTTCACGGATAATCTTTTCACTGTAAAACGCTGGACTCCATTGATTATACAAATAATAAATCCGCGTCCATCCGCGTAATCCGCGCCTAAACTAAATTC